>NZ_CP049834.1:217500-533750 GCF_019916085.1 Aquirufa lenticrescens
CAGCTATGCTAATCAACTGAGGGTTAGTCGGGGGCTAAGGGTCTAGCGAAGGCGACAACCTAATGCACAACAGGTTAATATTCCTGTACTTACTTATTGGGCAAATAGATGACGGAGATTACAGGTTACCAGATACTGACGGAATAGTGTCTTTGAGAGGCGGCAGCAATGCCAAAACGAGTGTAGTGAGTAAACTTCCAAGAAAAGTCTAGGCGTGTATAACTAATAAGTAACCCGTACCGTAAACCGACACAGGTGGTCGAGAAGAATATTCTAAGGCGCTCGAGTGAATCACGGCTAAGGAACTCGGCAAATTAACCCTGTAACTTCGGGATAAAGGGAGCCACGAGCAATCGTGGCCGCAGAGAAATGGCCCAGGCGACTGTTTAACAAAAACACATGGCTTTGCTAAATCGAAAGATGACGTATAAGGCCTGACACCTGCCCGGTGCTGGAAGGTTAAGGGGGGATGTTAGTGGCAACACGAAGCATTGAACTGAAGCCCCAGTAAACGGCGGCCGTAACTATAACGGTCCTAAGGTAGCGAAATTCCTTGTCGGGTAAGTTCCGACCTGCACGAATGGTGTAACGATCTGGGCACTGTCTCAGCCGTGAGCTCGGTGAAATTGTAGTAACGGTGAAGATGCCGTTTACCCGCAACGGGACGGAAAGACCCCATGAACCTTTACTATAGCTTAGCATTGAGTTTTGGTACTGGATGTGTAGGATAGGTGGGAGGCTGTGAGCCGGTGTCGCTAGGCATCGGGGAGCCAACGTTGAAATACCACCCTTCTTGTACTGGAATTCTAATCCCCAAAGGGGAGACATTGCTTGGTGGGTAGTTTGACTGGGGTGGTCGCCTCCAAAAGAGTAACGGAGGCTTTCAAAGGTTCCCTCAGCACGCTTGGTAACCGTGCGTAGAGTGCAATAGCAAAAGGGAGCTTGACTGTGAGACCGACAAGTCGATCAGGTACGAAAGTAGGATATAGTGATCCGGTGGTTTAGTATGGAACAGCCATCGCTCAAAGGATAAAAGGTACTCTGGGGATAACAGGCTGATCTCCCCCAAGAGCTCACATCGACGGGGAGGTTTGGCACCTCGATGTCGGCTCGTCACATCCTGGGGCTGGAGAAGGTCCCAAGGGTTCGGCTGTTCGCCGATTAAAGTGGCACGCGAGCTGGGTTCAGAACGTCGTGAGACAGTTCGGTCCCTATCTGTTGTGGGCGTAGGAATATTGACAGGTTCTGACTTTAGTACGAGAGGACCGAGTTGGACTGACCGCTGGTATATCAGTTGTTCTGCCAAGGGCATAGCTGAGTAGCCACGTCGGGACCAGATAAGCGCTGAAAGCATCTAAGTGCGAAACTGACCTGAAGATGAGTATTCCATGAAGGGTCCGTGTAGACGACACGGTCGATAGGCTACAGATGTAAAGACAGTAATGTCAAAGTCGAGTAGTACTAATTACCCGAAAGCTTACCTTTTATTAATTTATACACTGCTGTTTATTTTATCTCACAATATGGCTAAAGGCTAAAACCTTGCAAAAAGTATGGAGCCGATAGGACGGGTGTTCACCTCTTCCCATCTCGAACAGAGAAGTTAAGCCCCGCACCGCTGATGATACTGGGATCAAACCCGGGAAAGTAAGTAAGCTCCAAGTTATTTAAAAAGACCTGCACCGAAAGTGTGGGTCTTTTTTTATGCCTAACAGTGGGCAGTAGACAGTAGTCAGTGGACACTAGTCAGGAAACAGAGTAGAGAGTATAGAGCAAAGAGTAGAGATACGGCATAAAAAAGAGGCTGCCGCCTCGTTTTTTATCCATTCATGTATGAAATATTTCCTTCGGACTACCTTCCTTCGGACTCCTGATGACTGCATTTACCATTCACCACTCACCACTCACCATCTCTTCTCTCTTCTCTATAATCTATACTCTTATTTCCTTTTGCGAATTGCTCGCTCTTGAGTATCTTTGCAACACTATTGCAAACACGCAAAAGAATAAACATTTAGTTAAATGTCTAATAAAAAGTATAAGCACTTATTGCCAGTTGAAAAAGTGGGAGTTTTTCTCTCGCTTCTTTGTGCTATACATTGCCTTGCTTTGCCACTTATTCTATTTGCAGCACCTTATTTAGCTAGTTCTATTGCTTTTAGTCCTATGGCTGAATGGGTTTTGGTTATTGGTAGTTTTGGAATGGCATTGCTTCTATTATGGCAAGATTTCCGTAAACATAGAAAACCGATGCCTTTGTATTTTTTGGGATTAGCGGTATTGATTAAATTAGTGGATACGTTGGTTGGGATGAAGTCGATTGAATGGATTTTTGGCCTATCATTAGGTGTCTTTATTACCTTAGCCTATTGGTTTAATTACAAGCATAAAACGGCTTGTACCTGCAAAATCAAGTAGTTGATATCTTTAAACGCGGGATTTTTGTATCTTTATATCCTATCCCGGTTATAAATACTATTCAGTGAGCATTTCCTATCAACCCGTTATTGGCCTTGAAATTCATGCACAGTTACAGACGAACTCGAAGATTTTCGCGAGTGACCCTGTGCTTTTTGGTCAAGAAGCAAACACCTTAATTTCCCCTATTTCGTTAGGTCATCCAGGGACACTCCCTTATTTGAACAAAAAGGTGGTGGAGTTTGCTATAAAGATGGGTTTAGCGATTGGTTCTAAAATTGCCCCCCAGCAGTATTTTGATCGTAAGAATTATTTTTATCCAGACCTTCCTAAGGGATATCAAATTACACAGGATAAAACGCCTATTTGCGTAGGTGGTTCGGTTTTGGTTCATCTGAAAGAAGGGGATAAGAGAATGGAGTTTCACCACATTCACCTAGAAGAGGATGCAGGTAAATCGGTTCATGAGGGAGATAACCCCTTTAGTTTTTTGGACTATAATAGAGCTGGAACGCCCTTAATAGAGATGGTGACAGAACCGACTATCCATTCCTCCGAAGAAGCTTTTGCCTTAGTCTCTGAGGTACGTAAATTAGTGCGCTACCTTGGGGTTTGTGATGGAAATATGGAAGAAGGCTCTTTGCGAGCGGATGTTAACGTTTCGATTCGCCCAGCAGGGACGACTACCTTAGGTACGAAAGTGGAGATTAAGAATATGAACTCTCTTCGCAATATTCAACGGGCGATTGAGCACGAAATCGTTCGTCAAACGAAGGTGTTAAACGAAGGTGGAACGTTAATTCAAGAAACGAGGACTTTTGATGCTCATACGGGAACCACGCATTCTATGCGGGTGAAAGAGACGATGAATGATTACCGGTATTTCCCTGAGCCTGATTTGGCACCTTTGGAGATATCAGAAACTTGGTTGCAAGAAATAAAAGCGGCTATGCCTTTATTGCCTTGGGAACAAGAGCAAAAGTTAGTGAAAGAATTTGGCTTACCTGCTTATGATGCACACTTCTTAGCGGATACGCGTGAAATGGCGATCTATTTTGAAGAGGCTGCGTCCTATTCTAAAGCGTATAAATCGATTTCGAACTGGCTAATGGGGCCTGTGAAGTCCCATTTGAACGAAAAAAATCAAACGATTACAGATTTTGAGTTAAGCCCGAAGACTTTGGCTGAATTAGTGGATTTAGTTGAGTCGGGGAAGTTGACACATAATTTGGCGGCGCATCAATTATTTCCTTTGGCCATTGAAAATCCTAGTAAATCGCCTTTACAGATTGTTGAGGAGCAGGGTTGGTTGAACGCACAATTGGGTGATGAATTAAATACTTGGGTGCAGGAAGCAATCGCGGCCTACCCAGATAAAGTGAAGGAATACCAAAAAGGAAAGAAAGGATTGATCGCCTTGTTCATCGGAGAAGTGATGAAGAAATCGAAGGGAACCGCCGATCCTAAGCGTGTGAATCAATTAATGTCAGAAGAACTAGCGAAAGCATAAATGAGATTAATCGGAATCATATTGTTATTTGCGACCGCCATTCAGGCTCAAAATTTTGAGTTACGCGTCGAAGCAAAGACGGTAGTTCCGGGTAAAAAAATCTATTTAGAATACATTAATGAGTTGGGCAAGATGGTTAAGATCGACTCAGCAAGTCCATCTGCTCAACGTAAAGTGATTTTTAAAGGGAAGGTAAAAGACCAAGGGGCTTTCTACTTGTTGAATTTTTTTGATACGCCTAAGCCACAAAAAGTATTGGTCATTTTAGAGGGAGGGGAAACGATTGATATCGTCGCAGATGGAATCAATGATGAGGAGGGCAAGAGTTCCTTTACGATGAAAGGGGATTACCCTAATGTAAAATTTATGCTTGAATTGATGGCTATTTCGAAGGAAATGGAGGTCAAAGTCCGCAAGTGGAACCAAGAGATTCAATTGGATCAAAAGCAAGAGAAACGTATTCAAGCGGAGTTTACTCAAGCTCAAACCGCTAGCACGAATAGGATCAAAGCGCTGATTCCGCAGATGGGGAGTCATTTAGTCGCGCTTTGGGCAACGAATTTTTTGCCTGCGGAGAAAGAGATGGCTTCGCTGATGGAAATTGCGGATAGGTTAGGGAAGGCTAGACCGAATCATCCACAGGTGCAGCAATTTGTTACGAATTTACAGCGATTACAGGGAGTGAATGAAGGGGCAATGGCTCCGGAGATTAATTTAGCGACGCCTGAAGGGCCTAATTTGGCCTTAAGCTCTCTACGTGGGAAATATGTGTTGATTGATTTTTGGGCAAGTTGGTGCGGTCCTTGCCGCCGGGAGAATCCGAATGTAGTGAAGACGTATGCTGCCTATAAAGATCGAGGGTTTGAGATTTTTGGGGTGAGTTTAGATCAAAACAGGGAGGCCTGGCTGAAGGCAATCGAAACAGATAAATTAGTCTGGAAACACGTATCTGATTTACAATATTGGAACTCTGCAGGTGCGCAAGCGTACCAGGTAAACTCCATTCCACAGACTTTCTTAGTCGATCCTGTAGGTCGAATTATAGCTAAAGGATTGAGAGGGGCGGCTTTGGACCAGTATTTAGCCAAACTATTTGAAACAAAGTAATATGAAAATAGCGATCATTGGTTGTGGAAATATGGGTATGGCATTCGCCAATTCCTTCATTCAATATAATTTGGTTTCCAAAGAGGAACTCATTCTGATCGAAAAGAATAAAGAGCGCGGCGATATTCTGCAAGAGCAAAAAGCGGGGATCGTAGTTGATACGATTTCGGAGAAAGTGGCCGTGGCTGATTTGATTATCTTATCGGTGAAGCCTCAAGATTATCCATCTGTCTCCGCAGAATTAGCTCGATTTATCCAGCCTAATCAGATCATATTGTCTATTATGGCGGGTATTCCGATTGCGAATATCCAGGCTAGTTTATCACATGATTTAGTGGTTAGGGCTATGCCGAATACGCCTGCACTGTTAGGCATGGGGATGACGGCTTTTGCGGCTGCTTCCGCTGTAGGGATGTCGGATATTCGGAAGGTGGAAAACCTAATCAATTCAACGGGTCGTGCGGTATTCCTAGAGGAAGAAGGCTTATTGGATGCAGTGACTGGTTTGAGCGGTAGTGGTCCAGCGTATTTCTTCTATTTGATTAAAGCAATGATTGATGCCGGTGTTCAGATGGGCTTTGAACCAGCGATGGCGTCTCTTTTAGTTAAGCAGACGATGCTAGGTTCCTATCATTTAATGCAAACCAGCGATAAGACTTTGGATGAATTAATTCAAGCGGTTGCCTCGAAAGGGGGAACGACTGAAGCTGCGTTGAAGACTTTCCAAGAAAATTTAGTGGCAGAAGGATTGCAAAAAGGAATTATTGCGGCAAAGGATCGTGCCAAAGAATTAGCCAATTAATTGACCGATTTCAGCCTCATTTAATTGACGGCTGATAATCTCGCCATTCGGAGAATAAGAGGGGTTTGTGCTCGCAAACAATTGCTCCACTAAGGCAGACATTTCTTCTGCTAACAGTTTCTTCGACTGATATCGAATCGCCGCACGGTTTGCCAGAATGCGTGCGATTTTTTCGGAGTGGTTTTGGCCTAAATCTGACGCCTCATTCTTCACTTGTTCTAAAATTCCCTCTAATAAATTCTGACCATCTTCCTCACCTATTCCGGCCGGCACCCCCTGAATCCAGTAATTTTCTTCTGCATCCTTTGTAAGCCCAAAACCTAAATCGGTAATATCGCCTAGGATTTCCTCCACTAAGACAGCATCTGTCGGATTAATCCGGAGAATCTGCGGGAATAATAATTGTTGAGAAACGCCATTCTTCTTCACCAAATTCTCGGAGAACTGATCAAACAAGATTCGCTGGTAGGCCTTCTTCTGGTCAATGAGCAACATTCCGCCAGACAGGGTCACCACCAAAAACTTATTCAATATCTGAATGACTTGGAAATTGGTGTGCGTAGAACTGTCCGAAGTCCACGTGTTGGCCTTGCTTTGAATTGTTGTGGCCGGCTCACTGAATAAATTCGTTGTCGGCTCAGCTACATCACCTCGTTCAAAAGCTTCAATATTGTCATTTAAGCCCTCGTAAAGCTTCTTCCAAGCATCTTGAACAGGACGAGGGGAATTCGAGCCTGAAAACGAAGGAATCGAGCCCGTAGGTGCCGGAGCCCCACCAGGATTACGGAAGTTTACGTTCGCATCGAAATCGAGCGATGGAATTAGATGATTTAAACTAAGTGTCTTCCGAATGGCTGCTTGCAAAATGGCATAGATCGATCGTTCATCATCAAACTTGATCTCCGTTTTTGTAGGGTGCACATTGATATCAATGTGCGCAGGATCTAGCGTTAAAAACAAGACATAGAAAGGGAAGGTGCCTTCGGGAACTAAACGTTCATATGCGCTCATCACTGCGTGGTGCAAATACGAACTCTTGATGAATCGATTGTTCACAAAGAAGAATTGCTCACCGCGTGTTTTCTTAGCGTATTCTGGACGGCCCACGTAGCCTTTGATGCTGACGTAGTTGGTGTTTTCCTCGCAAGCGGCTAATTGTTCTCGGTAGGTTTTGCCAAACAAGTCCACGATTCTCTTGCCCAGTTTTTCAACAGGAAGGGAATAGGTTTCTTGTTCGTTTTGGATTAAGGAGAATTTGATTTCTGGGTTGGCTAACGCGATACGTTGGAACTCGTCCAAAATATGGCGCATTTCCACGGGGTTAGATTTTAAGAAATTACGACGCGCTGGGATGTTGTAGAACAGGTTTTTGACAAGAATTGACGTGCCTTTAGGGGCGGCCACTTGTTCATTCGCCTTTAATACGGAGGCTTCCATGCGCAACAAACTGCCGAGCTCGTCTTCTTCCCGGCGTGTTTTCAATTCCACCTGGGCTACTGAGGCGATAGAGGCCAAAGCCTCCCCTCTGAATCCCATCGTGCGAATCGCAAACAGGTCTTCAGCCTTGCTAATCTTGGAAGTGGCATGTCGTTCAAAAGACATAATTGCATCTTGTGGCGACATTCCCTTGCCATCATCGATGACCTGAATACTGACTTTTCCCGCTTCCTTCACGATTAATTGCACGAAGCTTGCGCCTGCGTCAATCGAGTTTTCCATCAGTTCCTTTACCACAGAGGCTGGTCGCTGTACCACCTCACCTGCCGCAATTTGATTTGCGATAGCATCAGGAAGCATTTTGATCAGATTGTGCATAAATGAATAGGGAAACGAGTGGACAAAGATAAGGGATTAAACAAAAAAAAGGGAATGTTGCCATTCCCTTTTTTCGTAAGATAGGTTGGGTTGAATTACTTCAATTCAACTTCAGCACCAGCTTCTTCTAAAGATTTTTTCAAACCTTCAGCTTCGTCTTTAGATACACCTTCTTTAACAGCTTTCGGTGCAGCATCAACTACATCTTTCGCTTCTTTCAAACCTAAACCAGTTAAGTCTTTTACTAATTTTACGATCGCTAATTTGTTAGGACCAGCAGCTTTTAAGATTACATCAAAAGATGATTTCTCAGCAGCAGCATCACCACCTTCAGCGCCACCAGCTGCAGGACCTGCAACCATAACAGCACCAGCAGCAGCTGGTTCGATACCATACTCATCCTTAAGGATAGTAGCTAATTCGTTTACTTCTTTTACAGTTAAGTTCACTAATTGTTCAGCGAACGCTTTTAAATCTGCCATTTTTTGAAAATTTAATTGTTAAGAATTAATAATTTATTGGAGTTTTCACTCCGGTAAAACTTGGTAATAATTACTCAGGGCGCTCAGACAAAGTCTTCACGATACCAGCTAATTTCTTCTCACCGCTTAATAATGCTGAAACAACATTTTTAGCAGGCGATTGTAATAAGCCAATAACTTCGCCAATCATCTCGTTTTTCGACTTGATGTTCTCTAGTGCTGTCAATTGACCTTCGCCAATATAGATACCACCTTCGATAGACGCAGCCTTGAATGCAATTTTGTCTTTTCCAGCTTCTTTACGGAAGTCTTTGATCAATTTTGCAGGTACTTTAGCATTTTCAGTTGCGAAAATGATACCTGACATTCCTGTCAAAACTTCTGCATCTAAAGAGGAATAATCTGTTCCCGTTTTAGCTAATGCTTTAGAGATTAATGTGTTTTTGAATACTTTGTACTCAACACCTCTCTGAAAACAAAGGCTACGGAATTGATTAGCTTCGGCTACAGTTAAACCGGCTGTACTTGCAATGTAGAAGTACGGAGTCGCAGCGAACTTTTCGCTCAACTCATCAATAATCTGATTTTTTTCTTCTCTTGTCATGATTACAATCCAGCTACAGTTCCCTTATCGATGATAATGCCCGGAGACATTGTCGATGACAAGTTGATCGATTTAACATAAGTTCCCTTTGCAGAAGACGGCTTTAATTTAATCAACGTGTTGATTACTTCTAAAGCGTTATCTACAATTTTATCAGCTCCGAAGGACACCTTACCGATAGAGGTATGGATGATACCAGTTTTATCAACTTTAAAGTCGATTTTACCAGCTTTTACTTCGTTTACTGCTTTTCCTACTTCCAAAGTTACAGTACCTGACTTTGGATTAGGCATCAGACCGCGAGGTCCTAAAACACGTCCCAAACGGCCTAATTTTGCCATCACAGTCGGCATAGTAATGATTACGTCGATATCGGTCCAGCCGCTCTCGATTTTTGCAATGTAATCATCTAATCCTACGTGATCAGCACCGGCTGCTTTTGCCTCCTCTGCTTTATCGGGCGTACATAGTACAAGTACACGTACGTCTTTCCCGGTTCCGTGAGGTAGGGCAACCACGCCACGAACCATTTGGTCCGCTTTGCGGGGATCTACTCCTAAGCGGACATCAATATCCACTGAGGCATCGAATTTTGTATAAGAAATTTCTTTCAAAATCTCCGCTGCTTTCTCAAGCGAATACGCTTGCGTTGCATCGTATTTTGAAAGGGCTTCCTTTATTTTCTTCGTAAGTTTTGCCATTACCTTTTAATTAAAATGTTTATTTCTGATGGTTAAATCAGAACGGTTTATCACCAGAAACAGTAATTCCCATTGATCGAGCCGTTCCAGCAATCATACTCATTGCTGCTTCAACTGTAAAACAGTTTAAATCTGGCATCTTAGTTTCCGCGATAACGCGTACTTGATCCCAAGTTACAGAACCTACCTTTTTCAAGTTAGGTTGAGCTGAACCAGATTTAACCTTCGCTGCTTCCAATAACAAGATTGGTGCAGGAGGAGTTTTTACAACGAAATCAAACGATTTGTCTGCGTAATAAGTAATTAGGACCGGCAATACTACGCCGTTCTTATCTTGAGTTCTCGCATTGAATTGCTTACAGAACTCCATGATATTTAATCCTTTCGAACCTAAAGCAGGACCGATGGGTGGTGAAGGATTGGCTTGGCCACCTTTGCATTGAAGCTTTACGTAGCCAGCTATTTCTTTTGCCATGTTAAAACATCGTTTATTTAGTGAATTTAGAGGTTTATCTGCCAATAAGGGTGGAAGCTTCCTTATCTGATTCCCCTCCGGGTGACCTTTCCGCGTAACAATGACGTTCCGGCCCAATCCCCTCTTGAAATTTTCAAAACAGAGATTGCCGCTTTTTAAACGGACTGCAAAATTAGAGCTTTTATTCTATAATACAAATACTTAGGCAAAAAAAAGTCCTGAATTTTCGTTCAGGACTTTTCAAGCTTCTCTAAATGGAGAAATATTATTTTTCTACTTGAGCGTAGTTCAATTCAAGTGGTGTGTTACGTCCAAAGATCTTAACCATAACGGATAATTTCTTCGTGTTTTCGTGAATCTCTTCTACCGTTCCTTCGAAAGTGGCGAATGGACCGTCAATTACGCGAACCGTTTCACCTTTAATGAAGGTAACTGAAGCAAATTCTTCTACCGCAGCTGATTCATCGACTTTACCTAAGATGCGATTTACTTCAGCTTGGTTAATAGGTACAGGCTTCTTAACGATTACTTTCGTTTTCTTTACTTTTCCGCCTTCAACCTTAGTTACTTCTACTTCTTCATTATTTGCTTGCAAGAAACCAATAACGCCAGGTGTCGAAGTTAAGATATGGCTAACCTCTCCAGCTAAATCTGCTTCTACTAAGATATATCCAGGGAACAAGTTCTTCTCGCGAATCACTTTTTTTCCTTTACGGATTTCGTAAATCTTTTCTGTAGGAATAAGAATTTGAGGAACTGAATCTGACACGCCTTGACGTGCTAATTCGTTCTCCATATAGGTCTTTACCTTCTTCTCTTGTCCTGAGATTGCTCTCAACACATACCATTTAGTCTCTGCCATGGTTGTAACCTATTTATTAAAATGAAGTATAAAATAAATCCAAACCAGATTTGAAGACTAAATCAACCGCACCTACTAAAAGGGCGAAGATTAAAGAAGCCACCAAAACTAACACAGAACTCGACTGTAAGTCAGAGAATGCGGGCCAAGTAACGTTTTCTGTTACTTCTGTCCATGATTCTTTGATCAATGATGTTGATTTGCTCATAAGTTAACCGATACCGGTATTTAATTTACTTAGCACGGGCACAAGGATTCGAACCCTGACCAAAGGTTTTGGAGACCTGCATACTACCATTATACTATGCCCGTAGAAAGGATTGCAAATTTAGCCAAATTTTGACAATTTACAAATCCCCTTCACATTATTGTTTGATTACCACTGAGAATAGCTCGTAGGTTCTAAGAATTTTCGCACCGTTCTAGAATGGCTATTCGCGTATTTGGCATCAGCAGAAATACGTTTCCAATCTGGATTTGCTTGAAATTTTGCCCAATTGGCATCGCGTTCTGCCATATTTTCAAAGGAAACCATGTAGCTTAAGCAAGGGGTGTTTTCACCAGCAAGTACCTCTCCAAAGAATACATTATGTAAACCTACCGTGTCAAAGATCTTCAATTCTTCGTCATTAAACATCGCAATTTTACGCTTCAAAGCATCTTCGTTGTATGCCTCATAGGTTCTCCATTCGTAGATACGACCTGGATTAGTGATAGGCAATTTCAAGGAAGGGTGCCCTGCAAAGCCTTTGGCAAGATACGTCGAGATCTTCTCGAACATCGGTTTGTCTAGTCCTACATTCTCAAAATAAGCTTTCGCTGCCTCTTGATAGGTGGCATTTTTCTCTAGCGCATCTTTGTATCCCGCATAAGAGGCAAGAGAAGAGAAAGGGATAGCTACTACCACAATACCTGGTTCTGGCTTTCCATAATCTTTGAATACGCCCACCTTGGAAACCCCATAAGAGTTAAGTGCAGGAATTAAGGCTTTGGAAAGATAGGATTCTAAAAGAGCCGTATTTCCTTTGAACTTCATTTGATAGGTTCTGATTTCATAATATTCTTGTGCGGAAACGGCAAAGCTGCACAAAAGGAGTAAAAAGAGTAATTTTTTCATAGAATGGATTGTTTTATACTAGCAAGGTACAAAAAAAAAGAGCGGTCACTGACCGCTCTTTTCCGTATAGGCTAATAAAAATTAGTCTAAGATTTCAGTTACCTGACCTGCACCTACAGTACGGCCACCTTCACGAATCGCGAAACGTAAACCTTTGTCCATAGCTACTGCGTTCAATAACGTAACATCAATTGTTAAGTTATCACCAGGCATACACATTTCAACTCCTGCAGGTAAAGTGATTTCACCTGTTACGTCTGTCGTACGGAAGTAGAATTGTGGACGGTATTTGTTAAAGAATGGAGTGTGACGTCCACCTTCTTCTTTTGACAAGATATAAACCTCTGCTTTGAATTTAGTGTGAGGCTTCACTGAACCTGGCTTACAGATTACCATACCACGACGGATATCAGTTTTCTCAATACCACGTAACAATAAACCTACGTTATCACCAGCTTCACCGCGATCTAAGATCTTACGGAACATCTCAACACCAGTTACAACTGATTTCAAGTTTTCAGCTCCCATACCTAAGATATCAACTGCTTCACCTGAGTTAATAACACCAGTCTCAATTTTACCTGTTGCTACAGTACCACGACCTGTGATCGAGAATACGTCTTCAACTGGCATCAAGAATGCTTTATCAACATCACGCTTAGGAAGTGGAATCCAAGAATCTACTGCCTCCATTAACGCTTCGATTGTAGCTACCCACTTACCATCTCCGTTCAATCCACCTAAAGCAGATCCTTGGATTACTGGAATGTTATCGCCATCGAATTCGTAGAATGAAAGAAGCTCACGGATCTCCATTTCAACTAATTCTAATAATTCTGGATCGTCTACCATGTCCACTTTGTTCATGAAAACTACCAATTGAGGTACACCTACTTGGCGAGCCAAAAGGATGTGCTCACGAGTTTGTGGCATCGGACCATCTGTAGCAGCAACTACTAAGATAGCACCGTCCATTTGTGCAGCACCAGTTACCATGTTCTTCACGTAATCCGCGTGACCTGGGCAGTCAACGTGTGCGTAGTGACGGTTAGCAGTAGAGTATTCTACGTGCGCTGTGTTGATCGTGATACCACGTTCTTTTTCTTCTGGAGCAGAGTCAATGGAAGAGAAATCTTTTTTCTCAGCAAGACCTTTTTCAGAAAGAACTTTAGTGATAGCAGCTGTCAAGGTTGTTTTACCGTGGTCAACGTGGCCAATCGTACCAATGTTAACGTGGGGTTTACTTCGGTCAAAATTCTCTTTTGCCATGATTATTTAGTTCTTAATTTAGTTATAAAAAGTTTCAAATGTACTCGTTCAATGGGCCTTGCTTAATCGTAGAGCCTTTGAGCAGGATTGAACTGCCGACCTCTTCCTTACCAAGGAAGTGCTCTACCACTGAGCTACAAAGGCATAACCTTGCGGCCTCTTGTTAATCTCTTTCGACTAACCAAAACAAAAATATCGCTAAGAGGGATTTCTCCCTTAGCAACATTTTTTCGTTTCGAGCGGGAGACGGGGCTCGAACCCGCCACCTATAGCTTGGAAGGCTATCGCTCTACCAAATGAGCTACTCCCGCTTGCTGAATCCTCCTGTAAAAAGGATTCAAGGTAATAAAAAAATGGTGGGGACAGATGGATTCGAACCACCGTAGGCATTCACCAGCAGATTTACAGTCTGCCCCATTTGGCCGCTCTGGTATATCCCCTTCATTTGTGCTTTCAGTGTAACGTTCCACTGAAATAGTTCGCAAAAGTAGCTCATTTTTTCATTTCCGCAAACACATCCGTGAAAAATTTCTAATAAATTTTTACAATAATCGGATTCCAAAGGCTAATCCACGCATTTCTGGACCCTTACCTGGTTCAAAAAGAGGACTCAAATCATAACTAAAGAACAAATCAGGAAAATGACGAAGCGCAAATTCTGCTCGTACGCCATATCGGAAAGGATTAACATACAAATTGCTCGTCTCTTTACGCAAGTTTCCACTCTCCTCTTCGATCGCTTTGGTCCAGGTATCTAATCGATAGGACATATATCCACCGATGGCAATCATTTGAACCGCTGATTTCTTATCAAAAACGAAATGAGGCATAATAGGCAAGGTTAGGTACGAAACGCTCATCTTGTTCTTGCTCATAGCCACTTCTTTTCCGGTAGAGGAAGTAATGGTTGTGAATTGCACGCTATTAGGCCCTTTGGTAGCGATACGGTTATGATCAAAACGGAAGTTATACCAATCGATTTCCAGACCATAGCCTAAACGGAAGGCGGATTTCTTGCCCTCTGAAAGTGTCACGAAACGAGAAATTTCGATGCTTGCATACCGTGATCCCATGGGATCTAGCGTGAAGTTAGGAACGTAGGCAGGCGCTCCTGGATACGGAATAGCCAGTTCAGGCTCCACACCTGTTAAGGCATTTAAACCTAAATAGAAGTTTAAGCCCCTTCTGCTATATAGATTAGGGCGCTTGATTTTAGTCGAATCTTTCCCCCAAATCACCTTTGTTACCTCATTCCCTTCTCGGTGGTAAACCCCATCCCATGTCACGTGCGTCTCCTCATTACCGTCTTTTACGTGCACGCCGTCTAATCCCACCCGCACTTCTTCTTTTTTACCTGACCACTGACCACTGTTCACTGTCGACTGGCTACTGGCTACTGACTGCTGATTGCCCACTCCAGACTTAAATATCCCAATCTTCACTTGGCTATTCCCAATTCGGACAGAAAGGCTGCTGTCTCCATCCGAATCTGTTTTAATAGCTTTTCTAATATCTTGCCAAAGGCTATCACTTAATACCAACCCTTTTTTAGAGAAGGCGATTTCTAGTTCTTCTCTTAGCGTACGTTTTGAACTTCCCGCATCTAAGAGAGTTTGGTTGCGTTTGTCAATTTTTAACAGGAGCGAATCTTGTGCTTCTTTGGCATATAGACTTATAGTGCTCAATACTAGGCAGATGATGGCGATGATCTTTTTCATATTTATTGTAATTGTAAGGTGCGTTTAAAATTCTCTTCTGTTTTTACGTAGGTATTGGCTACGGTGTGTATGCTGTTTTCAAAGGCGGCGTTGCCCTCTTTTAGTTTTTGCCAATTCACCGGTTCTCCATCCAACGCTTGTCTGATTTCACCAACGATTTTCCCGAAAAGGGATTTTCTACGTTTTTGCTGTGTAAAAGCAGGCTTCACTTCTTCTTCTACGATGGGATTAATGTCAAGGCGCACGGTGACAATCTCTGGTGATTGCTCCTCCTTCTTCTCTATGGCTGGAACCATGGTGATGACATCTTCTTTCACAGATTCCTCGATTACCGACGTAATGGGCGCTGCTCCATCCGATGCTGGTTGTAAACTAGCTTTCTGAAAAGTAGGTTCTGTTGCCTTAATCGGAACTATCAAAGTCTCAGATTCAGATGTTGCGACTTTTTCCACTGGAATGTCTGTTTTTTCGATGACACGCGTCACCTCTGCGGAACCCTCTTCTGGTGCCGTCTTCCAATTCCAGCTCAGACCCAGCGCAATCAATAGCATGGCTGCTGCCGCCCAATAGATAGGGAATCGGCGAGTAGGCTTTTCTTCTAGCCTTTCTTCTATTCGCGACCACAATCCCTCGGGGATGTCTTCGGATTTGTTTTGGAGTTGTTCTCTCCATTTTTCCTCTACAGAATTCCAATTCTTCATAGCTGTAAGGTGATTAGTTGATTTTGTAATAAGGCTCGTGCACGGGATAACTGAGACTTAGAAGTTCCTTCTGAAATCGCTAATAAGTCCGCAATTTCCGCGTGGGAGTAGCCCTCTATGGCATATAAATTAAATATAGTCCGGTAACCGGTAGGTAAGGTGGCGATTAAGTTTTCAATTTCTTGCACTCCTAATTGCATTAGTGTCTCATCTGGATGAGCCAAGTCAAAGGCCACATCGATGTCCACCGGATAGCGATCTTTGTTTTTGCGAATCGACATTAAGGCCTCATTTACCATAATCTTGCGAATCCAGCCCTCAAAACTCCCGCCTCCTTGGTACTGGTCAAGTTTAGAGAATACCTTCACAAAACCTTCCATCAAGGTATCCTCTGCTTCTGAGGTGTTCGTGATATACCGTTTCACCACGGCGAGCATCTTTCCTGCCATTTTTTGAAACAAGAACTGTTGCGCTTGTCGATTGTTTTGTCGGCAGGCGGCGATGAGCTCGGTTTCAGAAGTAAAGGATGGTAAACGTGTACTCAAGTGTTCAATTTCTTATTCGACTGCAAAGATGGCATAAAGCGCTAAATGGTTGCGTCAGTTTGAAAAGAATTTCAAAATTCCGTTCTTTGTTGAAATTAGCATTATGCCAAACTCAGCGCCCATCGGGATTTTTGATAGTGGAATTGGAGGATTAACTCTGGCGCACGCCATTACCGAGTTGATGCCGCAGGAGAATATCATCTATTTTGGGGATACGGCGCACTTGCCTTATGGTGATAAATCGGCGACTGCGATTCAGGCGTATTCGGTGAAGATTTGTAATTTGTTGTTAGAAAAGAATTGCAAGCTGATTTTGATTGCGTGTAATTCAGCTTCGGCGGCGGCCTATGATTTAGTGAAGGCTTATGTAGGGACGAAGGCCAAAGTCGTGAACGTGATTGACCCGGTGATTGCGTATTTGGACCAAAACTGGGAAAACAGAACCCTCGGTTTAATTGGAACGAAACAAACCGTCAATTCGGGGATCTATGCGAACAAGGCAGAAGCGCTGGGAAAGCATATACAGGTGAAATCTTTGGCAACCCCTTTATTAGCCCCGATGATCGAAGAGGGTTTCTTCTCTAATTCAATCTCTGAACACATCATCAAAGAATACTTGGCACAACCTACCTTGCAAGGTATCGAAGGTTTAATCCTAGGATGTACTCATTATCCGCTGATTAAAGCGCAGATCGATGCCTATTACAAAGGAAGCATTTCGGTAATTGACACGTCCATCATTGTGGCGGAGGAAATCAAACGGATATTAACGTCTGAAGATATGTTGCACAATGGCAAAGAGTCGAGCCGCCAGTTCTATGTCTCGGATTATACAGATTCATTCGAAAAGTCTACCCAAATCTTCTTTGGGGAGGCTATCAAATTAACACAATACCCGATCTGGGATTAATTAAGCGTTGTTGCTGAAAAGTTGAGAAACTTTTTGACGAAGGCGGAGCTTTGCTAAGCGAGCTTGCTGTTCTTGCTTGCTTTGGCGAAACCATAAAAAAGCAATCGCTGCCACGATTAAATAGGGCGCGGCTAATAAATATAAAATACCCGTATTCAAGCCTGTCGCAATATTCGACCGACCATTCGAAATACTACTCTCGACAGTCGTCCGGCACATCGCACACTGCGCTACCGCATCGATTTGTGTTAACAGCAACAAAGCTACCAAGATGAATACTTTCTTATACATAATAAGGAGAAATCAATAAATACACGATAACGCCAGAAACCGAAACGTATAACCAAATAGGGTAGGCCCATTTCACAATGGCTTTATGTGCCACAATGTTATTCGTTAAGGCATAATAAATCGCTTTTAATACTAAGCGAACCACACCTATCGAAAGCACGATGTGCGAAATCAATAAGAAATAATACACGGGACGAATCCAACCTTCACCACCAAAAGGAGTCGATGGATTTGAAATATGGTACAGAATATACAGTACTAAGAAAAGAGAACCTTGTATAAAGGCTGCTCCCATCGCCTTACGGTGTAAGCCAATGTTTCCGCTTTTTACGCCAATTAAACCAATGACTAAACTTAAGGCTGTCGTCGAATTCAATAGGCCTATGACGTGCGGCAATACTTTAGTCCATTGACCTAAATTGATTTTTGTTTGAATCCCAATCAAAATTGCCACCGCCACCGGGATTGCTACCGATAACACATTAATTAACTGGTCGTTTTTTTTATTTGCTTCCATCGTGTTTACTCGTTGGTATAGATACTTTTCAATACTTTGATTTCAACTAATAGGCGATCCACCTCTTTTTTATCGGTTCCGTCATAAAATCCACGGATGACACCTGCTTTGTCTACTAATACTAACCGCTCAGAGTGGATAAATGTTTCATCCGGATTCTTGATAGCTGCATCATATTCGGAAGCATCCGCTAGAGGAACGTGAAATCCTTTTAAGACTAATGGATAAATAACCTTCTTTTCGCCGGTCAAAAAATACCATTGTCCCTTATTTGCATCAAAGCGTTTTGCATAGGCTGCTAGCTTTTCCGGCTGATCAAATTTAGGGTCAACAGAAATCGATAGCAATTGCACTTCAGGATCTTGGTGAAAAGTATCTTGAACACGGCTTACTTGCGAAGTTATTTTAGGGCAAATGGTAGTGCAACGAGTAAAGAAGAAACTAGCAACGTAGATTTTGCCCTTCAGGCTGTTCGAGTTAAATGTCTTACCCGTTTCGTCTGTGAGTGAGAAGGGAGGAATGGTTTGGAAGACCGTATCCATCTCCGCCTCGTTCCAGCGTGGATTCAGGCGTTTCGCCATTTTGATTTCTCCCGTCGTCGAATCGATGGCCGGAATGTAGCGCGGAAGGCTAAAATGATTCGTGCCAAAAGTCTTCAGTCCTAAATAAACAAAGACAGGCAATATTAATACGAGAAATAATATGCCTGTCTTTTTATTCATTACCTGAAAAGGAAATTAAAATCAATATCAATATAAGTGACCACCTTCGTAGATCAAGGCCACTAAAAGCCATACTACGAAAACAGTAGGAATTAAAACCGCCCAAATCAAGGATTTTACTTCATGCTTTAAGTGCATAAACTCACCTACGATATAGAACGCTTTCACAATGGTCATTCCACAGAAGATCGCTACACGTAAAGTGCTAGCTGCCATCGTGAAGGCAATAACGAATTCGATTGCTGTTAAAATCAAAAGAATCCAAAATGTTTTCCAAATCGCGCCTGTATTAGGAGCTGGAATTTCTTTTTCTGAGGTTCCGTGTACTACGTGCGAAGCCATATATAAATCGATTATAAGATTAAACTAAATAGAAGAAGGTAAATACGAATACCCAAACTAGATCGACAAAGTGCCAGTAAAGACCTACTTTCTCCACCATTTCATAATGACCTCTACGCTCATACACTCCTGTAGCTGCGTTGAAGAAAATTAAGATGTTTAAGATCACACCTGAAAATACGTGTGTTCCGTGGAAACCAGTAATGAAGAAGAATAAGTCAGCAAAGGCTGGAGGTCCATATGGATTACGAACTAAGTTCGCTCCTTCGATCGGAGTGCTAACCCCATCAATGATTTGCTTTGCAGCTAAAGTTAAATCTTCTGGACCGTGGATAAAGTGCGTCCACTCCCAAGCTTGAGAACCTAAGAAAGTAAAACCACCTACAATCGTCCAAAGCATCCATTTCTCCACATCTTTGCGGTCACCACGGTGTCCAGCTTCTACCGCCAGTACCATCGTTACTGATGAAGCGATCAAGATAAACGTCATGATACCTACGAATACTAAAGGCAATGACATTCCGTGTAAGAACGGAACGGCTTCAAAAACTTTTTCAGGAATAGGCCAGTGAGTCGTAGAGAAGTAAAAATCCGCAGGTGCGCCTTCCCATGCTGGTTGGCTAAAACGAATCATTCCGTACGTGATCAAAAGGGCAGAGAATGTGAAGGTATCCGATAAAAGGAAGAACCACATCATCAATTTTCCATAACTAGACTTTAGGGGTTCAGAACCACCTTGCCAAGTTAAATTTTCTGGAACCGCTGGGGCAGCGTGTGCTACTGACATAGGTATAAGCTTAATTGTTAATCAATAAAAATACAAATAAATAAAGCCACAATGCATCTAAAAAATGCCAATAAGTGGCGCAAATCTTAATTTGAGTCAATTGCTTTGCATTTATCTTCAATCTAAAGGCAGCCACTAAGGCGAAAATTAGAACGATTAGGCCAGAAACAAGGTGTAAGCCGTGTAAGCCAGATAAAACGTATACAAAAGAACCAGACGGATTACCAACAAAATAAACGTTCATCTCCACTAATTGGATCCAACCGTAAAATTGCATTATTAAAAAGAGCAATCCGAGCACAAAAGTAATAGAAATACTCATTCGAAGTGCATTAAATTGGTCTTTTTTTGCAGCTAAAAGTGAGTAATGCATCGAAATACTACTCAAGATTAAGACGCCTGTGCTGTAAGTAAATAAACTAGGCATCTCAAATTCTACCCAGTTCCCTTCTGCTTTTCTTACTAGGTAGGCTGATGTGAAAGCCGCAAAAAGCATGATGATGGAAACGATAAATAACCACATTGTAAAAATTTTCGGGTTGACCGAACGGGTTTCAGCCGGTTCGATCGCATTTTGTTGTGCGTTCATGATTTAAACTTTATCAAATAATAAGGCAATTTGTATGATGATTAAATAGAAAAACGAACCAAACATCATCCACTTGGCGGCCTTATCTGTGGGGCGCATCATGAGGTAAAAGGTTTGGCATAAAAATAGAATCCCCGCTACCACCGTGATGATCGCAGATTGAATTCCAGTGATGTGCAGCAAATACGGCACAAATCCCAAAGGCACTAAAAAGAGCGTATAAATCATGATGGTGAAAGCCGTTTTAATGTCTTTCTTTCCATCGTTTGGCAACATCTTAAATCCTGCCTTGCGGTAATCCGCATCCGCCACCCAAGCGATTGCCCAGAAGTGCGGGAATTGCCAGAAAAATTGGATTGCAAATAAAATGCCAGGCTCCCAGCCAAAATGACCCGTAGCAGCCACCCATCCGATCATAGGAGGGAAGGCTCCAGGAAAGGCTCCCACAAATACAGAGATAGGTCCAACACGCTTTAGTGGCGTATACACATAGCCGTAAAGCACATAGGAAAGTAATCCAATTAAGGCTGCTTTCCAGGTGAAAAAACTTAATAGGCCTAAAGCGATAACAGCCAGCACATAACCAAAATTACGGGCTTGTTCTGGTGTAAGGGTCTCGGTAGGCAAAGGACGTTTCGCCGTCCGTTTCATCAATTTGTCAAGTTCGATCTCCTTCAATTGATTCACGATGTTCGCTGCTCCGGTTAAGACAAAACCCGCTAATGAAATTAAGAAGATTCCGAGGGGCTTGTGGTCAATGGGTGCTAATAAATACCCGAACGTCCCAGAGAAGGCTACCGTCATGGATAGTCTCGATTTTAATAGGGCAATATAGGGTTTTATAGACGACATTTAGGCGTTTTTTGTTTGTATCCAAGAGCTGATATGCCAGCCCATTAATACTAATGAGATTAAAAGATGTACTGCTTGACTACCTAAAGGTAAAGCGAAGTAGGCCATCAATATTCCGGTTCCCAGTGAAATGCCGATCAATAGTAACACTCCTTTTCGGTAGGTCTGTAGCGGACTTTCATCTAATTTTTTCCAAAGGATCAAATGGCAAATCAAAATCACCCAGGAGAATGTTCTGTGGATGATGTAGCCGAAGTCTAGGTTCGCGATCCATTGGTCTTTAGCCCCTTCTCCTACCGCTTTGATCACGTGATCCATGTTCTCCCGTACTTGTGTACCTAAGATGATTTGGACTAATACGATTAACAAACTGATCCCAATCCACTGGCGATTCACCATAGGTATAACCTCGGAGGAAGATTGATTGTTTAAGGCTTTCACTAAAAAATAGATGACCCCGATGGACAATAACATATGTGCGGTTACTACCCCTGGCAATAGAAAAGAGTCGACCACATATTTGCCTAATACTGCGTTAGCGAGGATTAAAACTAAGCTTGCCAAAGTAGGCAAGAATACCTTTCTCCCTTCTCTATAAGCTAATGCAGTGGTGATTAATACGATAAATCCCGTCAAAGCACCTAATAGGCGATTAATATATTCAATCCAAGTTTTCGTAGCATTGAATTCCACCTCGCCGTGTAGCTTGTCTTGGTAAATGACTTCGTAATGAAGGGGCAATTCTTCTACTTTAGTAGGAGGTATAAATCGTCCAAAACACTTTGGCCAATCCGGACATCCCATTCCTGATCCTGTGCTGCGTACGATTCCGCCGGCAAGGATAAGCAAATAAATGCTCAGGAGTGAAAGGGTTGCGAATTTTCTAAAGTCCATTTTTGGGGTAAAAAAAAGATGCATCTAAATGAGATTCATTCGGATGCATCTTTGATTTTAGGGGTTAATTAACGGTTATAACTTTCGTTTTGCGCGCCTAATAAACCTTCGATATCTTTTTCTCTTGCAATTTCAGCTTCTTCCTCTGGAAGGTTAGAGCTCTTTGTAGCAGAGAATGGTACGTTTTGTGGAATGAAATCTACGTCAGAACCTGGCTTAGAATAATCATATGGCCAACGGTATACGGCTGGAATTTCTCCCTCCCAGTTTCCGTGTCCTGGCTCGATAGGAGTTGTCCACTCTAGCGTAGTTGAGTTCCAAGGATTTTGTGGAGCTCTCTTTCCTTTGAAGATGGAATAGAAGAAGTTCCAAGCAAAGATCGCTTGTGCAGAGAAGGTAATAATCGCTGCAATCGAGATAAATGCGTTCATATTCGTAAAGGCAGCTGCTCCATCATTTCCTACTGCTGTAAATGAGTAGTAACGACGAGGGAAACCTGCGATACCGATGTAGTGCATTGGGAAGAATACCATGTATACACCCACAAAAGTGAACCAGAAGTGGATATAACCTAAAGTCTTGTTCATCATACGACCGAACATCTTAGGGAACCAGTGGTAAACACCAGCCATTAAACCAAAGAATGAGGCTGCACCCATTACAAGGTGGAAGTGAGCAACTACGAAATAAGTATCGTGTAAGTTGATATCTAATGCAGAGTTACCTAAAATGATACCTGTTACACCACCCGAAATGAATAATGATACAAGACCGATAGAGAATAACATCGCAGGAGTAAAGATCAAGTTACCTTTCCAAAGCGTAGTAATGTAGTTAAACGCTTTCACCGCAGATGGCACTGCAATGATCAAGGTCAAGAACATAAATACAGAACCTAAGAATGGATTCATACCGGTTACGAACATATGGTGAGCCCATACAATGAATGCAAGCACGGTGATACCCATCATAGAACCAATCATCGCACGGTATCCGAAGATAGGCTTACGAGAGTTAGTTGCGATGATCTCAGATGTCATACCTAATGCAGGAAGCAATACGATATAAACCTCTGGGTGACCTAGGAACCAGAATAAGTGTTGGTACAAGATAGGAGAACCACCCATGTTAGGTAGCGCTTGACCTTGGATATAGATCTCAGATAAGTAGAATGATGTTCCGAATGAACGGTCAAAGATCAATAATAAAGCCGCAGATAATAATACAGGGAATGATAACAAACCTAATACTGCAGTGAAGAAGAATGACCAAATAGTTAATGGCATCTTCGTGAAAGTCATACCACGTGTACGCAAGTTAATGACCGTACAAATGTAGTTGATACCTCCCATTAAAGAAGAAACAATAAAGAAGGTCATCGCTGTTAACCACATAGTCATACCTAAACCAGAACCCGGCATTGCTTGTGGCAAGGCAGATAATGGAGGGTAAATTACCCAACCACCTGATGCAGGACCCGTTTCTAAGAATAGAGACGCGAACATGATCATCGATGATAAGAAGAAGAACCAATAGGATAACATATTAATGAATCCTGAGGCCATATCTCTCGCTCCAATTTGTAATGGAATCAAGAAGTTAGAGAACGTTCCCGAAAGACCTGCTGTCAATACAAAGAATACCATGATGGTACCGTGCATCGTAACGAGGGCTAAATAAAATTCTTTATCTAGTTTACCACCCTCATCGATCCATTCACCTAAGATAGGACGTAACCAATCTAATTGCATTTCAGGGAAACCTAATTGCAAACGGAAGATGATAGAAAGAGATCCTCCAATGAACGCCCAGATAATACCTGAGATTAAGTATTGCTTAGCGATCGTTTTGTGATCTGTTGAGAAGATATACTTTGTCCAAAAATTTAGTTCGTGGTGCTCATGCTCGTGATCGTGTGCATGTGTGTGAACTTCTTCAGCGTGTGATGTTGCAGTTGACATATGAATTTATTTTCTTCTGTTCTTTGTTAAATTAGTTTACACTTACAGCTTCTTCCGCCGGAGCAGCAGCGCTATCTACAGCGACTGGTTCAGCAGGAATATACTTGCTAGCTTTTGCTTTTAAATTCTCAGGAACCTTAGCTAAATACGTAGGGTTGGTTGCTAAGAATGGTTTTTGCTCCGCACACCATTTGGCATAATCCTCTGGTTCGTCTACAAAAACAGTGATAGCCATACCGAAGTGACCACGGCCACAAATCTCAGTACAGTTTAACTTAAAGTTGAAATCTTTCTTACCAAGTTTCGCACGCATTTCGTCAGTTGACATATTAGGTGTGAACCAGAACTTAGTAGGCATACCCGGTACCGCATCCATCTTCACACGGTGGAAAGGCAAGTATACCGAGTGTAAAACGTCCTGAGCGTGAATCTTTAATAGTACCGGCTTTCCTTTAGGAAGGTGAAGTTCCGTTGCAGTAAAGTCATCAAAAGAGTGCTTATCTGTAAAATCGATACCGATATTGTTCGTTTCATCGATCAACTTATAATTGTAATTTCCTAATTGGTTATCATCATTACCGCCATAACGCACGTACCAACCAAACTGGTGACCAGTGATTTCAATGACTACAGCGTCACTTGGAGCTTGAGAAGTAATATCTCTCCAAGTTCTCCAACCTGTGAATACCAAGATAGCCATAACGATTGCTGGAATCACTGTCCAAATTAATTCTAATTTGTGGTTCACAGGATAGAAAGTCGCCTTTCTGTTTTTATTGTAACGGTATTTAAATGCAAAGAATAACAATAAGGTGTTAGTTGCAAAGAAGGCAAATGTTACTACTGCCATCGATACCCAGAACATGCTATCTGTTCTTAATCCATGCTCTGATGCAGCTACTGGCAAGAAATCCGGTTGTGCTACTAAGAATGACCAAACACCCGCAATAGTACCTAATGCCCAGAAAATGATCATTCCGTACGCATTGGCATTGTTGTTTGAATCTAAAGCTGAGTCTGTATTTTCGTCAGCAACTAACGCTTTATTCAACTTAATACTTTTGCTGATAACGGAAATCGCAAGAGCAAAGAAGATAACTGATAAAAGACCTATTAGGTAAAACATATTCTTTATTTTAAGACAAGTTCAAAAATTAAATATCGTGGTGTAATGCTTCTGGCAAGAATGGGTGGTTTTTCGCCACTAAACTTGCTTTTGTTAATTCTCCAGAGATTACATAGATAAACGCTGAAGCAAAAACAGTAACCATTCCAAATTCTACTAAACCATAACCACCGTGTTTACCTACAACACCTGGCATAATCATTTGATAGAAGTCAATATAGTGACCAGCGATAATTAAGAAAGCTGCGATCTTCAAGAAGATACGTGTTCTCTTCGCATCACGTGTCATTAGAACTAAGAAAGGCAACAAGAAGTTTAGGATTACCATTAAAATTTCTGAGCTTTTGTAAAGTTTATCATAACCTTCCCAACGCTCTAAGAAATAAATGGTCTCTTCTGGTAAGTTAGCATAGTAGATTAACAAGAATTGCTCAAACCATACATAGGTCCAGAAGATAGAGAACGCAAACATAAACTTACCTAAATCGTGTAAGTGATTCTCATTTACATAAGCCATCAAACCTTTGTCTTTCAAATACAATACCGTTAAAACGATTACGGCATAAGTAGTTACGTGCCAGGAAGCAAACATATACCATCCGAACATCGTAGAGAACCAGTGTGTGTCAATTGACATCACCCAGTCCCAAGCGAAAATCGAGCTAGATGCACCGAAAATCACGATGAACGCAGTACCAATTTTGACTAATTGAGTAAAGTATTCTGTTCCACCATTCAAATCCTCTTCTAACGATTTTTTACGTAACATATTCCAAAGTAGGATCCACAACGCACCAAATCCTACTAAACGAATTAAGAAGAAATTTTTATTCAAGTATCCAGACTTACCTGCAATGATTTTATCATAGTTCGCACTTCCTACTTCTGTTACTCCATGGTGCATCCAGTGGAATATCACATCTCCTTTGAAGAAGAAAGTTAAAATTAAGATAGGTAGGGAGATATATAAGAACTTAGGGAAAGCTTCTGGCACACGCTTCATTACCGCTGACCAACCTGATTTAGTTAAGTATTGTAATGAAACGAAGAACATGCCCACTACAGCAATACCTGTAAAGAATACAGCATTCAACCAAACGTTCGCCCAAACGCGATTCATCCAATTGTAGTGCTCTTCCGCGTCTGGTTGGTGAGAAACAGCTCCGCCTGAAAGGTGTTCTGCCGCCGCTTCGTGTCCCGCTTTTGCTGCCTCATGTCCTGCTGCCGCTACTTCGTGACCACCTGCTTCTCCTTTAGATAAAAGATAAATACCAATAACTAAAGCAACAACGCCTGCAATAAAAGCATATATGATTCGCTTTTTGCCTTCTGATGTGAAGTCAAAATGCTCTTCTACGTTTGCTGGGGAAAAATGTGAATGTCCCGCCATCTTGTTCTCTATTTTAATTTAAATGAATTTGATCTTATTGTTTTTGTAATTCGTGTACATAAAGTACGATTTTCCAACGGTTCTCTGAGGAGATCTGTGAAGCGTGAGGCCACATACGTCCTTTACCGTGGGTAATTACGTGGTAGATATGTCCATCGTTCACATCTTTTAAGGCATCACTTGAATACACTGGTACACCTTTGTATTGTTTAGCAACTAAACCGTCTCCTTTTCCTCCTTCACCATGGCAGTGTTGGCAGAAACGCTCGTATTGTAATTTACCTGCTTCGATATTCTCTGGAGTTGCAGCTAATGGGTTTTTTAACAAGGCGGCAGAGTAGGATAAACTGTCGTTAGGGACTGTTTTTGCCAATAATTCTTGCGCTAAGAACGCTTTTTTCAAGCTATCTGCACCCGTATATTTTTTTCGAGAAACCGTACCTGCTACTGGTAAACGCATATTCATCCCGTAAGGGTTGATTTTATTCGTATCACCTTGCAGTTGGGTCATTGGTTCGTAACCTACTGAATTGTACATATTAGGCGCAAACTCTGTACCTGTATCATTATGGTCATCTCCACAAGATAAAAGTCCTGCCGTAAGGCCGACTAATAAAGTGAATTTATGAATTGAATTGAACATATCTTCTTGAGAATTATTCGTTTAATTATTTAACATTAACTTCGATCGCACCGGACTCTTTCAAGGCTTTCTTGATATCAGCTGCACTTACTTTGTTTTTATCCACGTTAATAGCCATCACAAATTTGTCATCTGTTGTACGGATATCTAATGGAAGTGTAGGATTGCCAGGCCACAAGTCATTTGAGATACAGAATGTTGTTACAAGGCCAAAAGCCGTGAACAATACTGTTCCCTCGAATGTGACTGGAATCCAGTTAGGAAGTGCAAAGAAGTCTTTACCACCAATGATCATAGGCCAATCGAATACCATCGTGTAGCTAATCAATGATAAGGCACTAATCATACCTAATGCACCGAACATAAAAGCAGCGATGGGTAAGCGAGTACGCTCATGACCTACGGCTACGTCTAATCCGTGAATAGGGAATGGAGTAAATACGTCTTCGATTTTGATTCCTTTAGCCTTTACTTCGCCTACAGCGTGTAAAACCTCGTCCTCATCGTCATAAACTCCCAAAATGTAGTTAGTTGTCGAACTCATATTGTTTTAATTTCGAATGGGTAAATAAAAATTATTCTTCTGTTTTCTTTGCAGCCTTTGCTTTCTTCGCTGGGAAGTTAGACGAAACGCCTTTCATTACGGATTTCACTTCCGCCATATTTACCACAGGTAAGAATTTAGCGAATAAGAAGAATAACGTAAAGAATAAACCAAATGAGAAGATGTAATCACCGATATCATACATCGTAGGAGAGAACATCGCCCAAGATGATGGTAAGTAGTCACGGTGTAAAGATGTTACGATAATAACGAAACGCTCGAACCACATACCTACGTTTACTACGATGGATAAGAAGAACGAAACCATCAAGTTTGTACGGATCGCTTTAGACCAGAACAACTGTGGAGAGATTACGTTACATGTCATCATCATCCAATAAGCCCACCAGTAAGGACCCGTTGCACGGTTAATGAAGGCATAACTTTCATATTCCACACCTGAGTACCAAGCGATGAAGAATTCAGTTAAATAAGCGATACCTACGACTGAACCCGTTACTGTGATAACGATGTTCATCATTTCGATATGCTCGATTGTGATGTAGTCCTCTAATTTGAAAACCACACGTGTGATTAACAATAAGGTTTGCACCATGGCAAAACCAGAGAAAATCGCACCCGCCACGAAATACGGAGGGAAGATTGTTGTGTGCCATCCTGGGATAACAGACGTTGCAAAGTCCATCGATACAATCGTGTGTACAGAAAGTACAAGAGGAGTAGAGATACCTGCTAAGATTAAAGACATGTATTCATAACGTGCCCAAGTCTTAGAAGAACCTGTCCAGCCTAAGCTGAAGAAACCATACCAAAACTTACGACCTGCAGTTGTTGCACGGTCACGAATCGTTGCCAAATCCGGCACAAGACCCATATACCAGAACAATAAAGAAACTGATAAATACGTAGAGATCGCAAAAACGTCCCAAACTAACGGAGAGTTAAAGTTAACCCATAAAGAACCGAAAGCGTTAGGAAGTGGTAAAGCCCAGTGAGCTAACCAAGGACGGCCCATGTGCGCTAAGATGAACGATGCAGCACAAAGTACGGCAAAGATCGTCATCGCTTCCGCTGAGCGGTTGATGGATGTTCTCCATTTTTGACGGAATAATAATAATACGGCAGAAATCAACGTACCCGCGTGACCGATACCAACCCACCAAACGAAGTTAGTGATATCCCAAGCCCAACCTACGGTTTTATTTAATCCCCAAACGCCAATACCTTGCCACCAAGTGTAGAAAAGGCAATAAGCACCATAAATGAATACAAGACAAGAGATCCCGAATGCAATTTTCCATTCTTTTGTAGGTTCTCCCTCTACTTGCTTGCAAATATCGTGGGTAACATCGGAATAAGATTTTCCACCAGTAACTAGTTTCTCTCTTATGGGTGATACAACGTGCGACATATTTTTATTTACTGTTTTACGATTAAAAAATTATGCTTCTTTCTTAGCATCCTTGTTACGAACTTTCTTCAAGTAAGAAATATTAGGCTTCACGTTAATCTCTTCGATTACGTGGTAAGCACGTCCTTCTTTCTCTACTAATAACAATTTAGAGATCTCAGATGCAGGATCGTTCATATCTCCAAAAGTAATCGCGTTTGTAGGGCAAGATTGAGCACAAGCTACTTGAATTTCTCCATCTACTGGACGGCGCTTCTCTTTCTTCGCTTCTAATTTACCAGCTTGAATACGTTGAACGCACATCGAGCATTTCTCCATAACTCCACGTGAACGAACGGTTACATCTGGGTTAATCACCATACGTCCTAAGTCGTTATTGAAGTTGAAATCAAAGTCATCTGTTTGGAAGTAACGGAACCAGTTGAAACGACGCACTTTGTATGGACAGTTATTTGCGCAATAACGTGTACCAATACAACGGTTATACGTCATTTGGTTTAGACCCTCTGTCGAGTGAGTTGTTGCTAATACTGGACAAACAGTCTCGCAAGGAGCGTTGTTACAGTGTTGACATAACATCGGTTGGAAAACTACCTCTGGATTATCAGATGCAATTTCTAAACCTTTCAAATCTTCTACCTCCGCATCAGAAGAGTAGTAACGGTCGATACGCATCCAGTGCATCTCACGACGGTTAATAACCTCTTGACGACCTACGACAGGAACGTTGTTTTCTGCGTTACATGAAACCACACAAGCAGAACATCCTGTACAGGTATTTAAGTCGATCACCATACCCCACGCGTGGTTATTGTATTCGTGACCGTTCCAAAGTGTTAAATCAGTCGCATCTTTTTCTCCTTCAGACGTTTTCACACGAGGAGTGAAGCTTCCTGCTTTTGCATCTTTCGCAAAGTCAGCTAACACCGTTTCTTGAACGACTGCTTGACGTGCCATCACCGTTTGGTGTGTTTGCGTTTGAGCGATATCTTTTGTTTCGCCAGTTGCTGTGATAGAAACACCTTGTGTGCATGTTCCTACACAGGCTCCATTGATTTCAGAAATGAATGGATAAGCGTTTACACCCACACCGTCAGCAGACTTACCTGCCTTTGAGCGACCGTAACCGATGGCAATAGCGATCGTATCTTGAGCTTGGCCTGGTTGAACTAAAACCGGAAGAGATACTTTGTATCCTTTCGCGCTTACTTCCACTACATCACCTTGCTTTAGTTTTAATTTAGTTGCAGTTGGTTGCGAAATAGCTGCATAATTGTCCCAACATGCTTTAGAAACTGGCTCAGGGAATTCTTGCAACCAAGGGTTGTTTGCTTGAGAACCTGTACCTAAACCTACTTTTTCGTAAACTGCAATCTCTAAACCAGTAGAAGAAGCAGAATAAGCTTTGCTAATCGCAGCAGCTGATGCATTCACATCAACAGATGGGCTAGCAGAAGAAACAGTAGCGGTTGTTGGTTCGAATACACCATCGTGTAATGCATTGTTCCAAGCTACTTTGCCTCCTTTTAAGATGTTTTTCTCCCAGTTGCTCTCTAAGTAGGCAGCAAAATCAGACGGTAAGCCTGCCCAAGTTAAGAAACTTGATTGCGCTTGACGTGTTTTGAAGATCGTAGAGATCGTAGGTTGTGTTAATGAGTAGAAACCAGCTTTAGGCTCTGCATCATTCCAAGATTCTAAGAAGTGAGAATCTGGTGCGATGAATTGACATAATGAAGCAGTCTCATCAGCGCGATCGTTTGTGGCTAAGCTTAGACCTACCTTAGGAAGAGCAGCTGCAAGAGCGGCACCCATTGGGTGGTTGTACACTGGGTTTGCATTGTAGAAGATAACAGCTGCGATAGAACCAGCGCCTGCTTCTTTAATGAAGTTAGCCATCGCCATATCGTTACCTTGACGGTAGTTAACAGCTAAGCCAGAATTGATTGTTGTGCCATAAGCGCCTACTAGAGCATTTGTAGCAGCAATAATTTTTTGCACTTCGGGGTCATTCGAACCAGCTACGATGATAGAAGCTCCTTTAGAAGCTACTAAATCTTTCGCTGCTTTCTCTAAGTGATCTACTTTAACTGATGCACCTGCGATAGTCGCTGCTCCAGTTAATTTAGCCACCGCATTATACAAAGCAACCGCTACTAAACCCTCTTGAGATGGTTTGTAAGCGGCACGGTAATCTGCATTAGCACCTGTGTTAGAAAGGATGGTCTCAAATTGGTAGTGACGAGACATGTCTTTTTTGCCACCTTTTTCTGAGCTCACACGGCGAGTGATCGCCCATTGTGCAGCAAATTCAGTAGGAGCAATCCAAGAACCTAAGAAATCAGCACCTACTGAAACGATTGTTTTTGCTTTACTGAAATCAATGTTAGGTAAAACGCCACCATGTGCTTGTGTTAAACCATAAGCTGGGTTTGCGTCATAGGTAATGTGTTGTGTTGTTGGGTATTTCGCTGCGAAGTCTGCAATCACTTTCTTCGTAGTAGGAGAAAGGATAGTATTAGAAACGATGCGGATTTGACCACCTTTGGCAGCCACCTCTGCTAATTTCGCAGTGAAATCCTTATCTAAAGTAGACCAATCAGTCGCTTTACCAGCAGATTGAGGACCTTTTAATTTTTCGTTATCATATAGACTCAAAACAGAAGCATGCGCACGACCTGAAAGTACACCTTTCGAGATAGACGATGATTTGTTTCCTTCGATTTTGATCGGACGACCTTCACGCGTCTTTACTAAGATCGAAGCATAGTCGCCTCCGTCTGTGTAAGTAGACGCGTACCAGTTAGCAATCGTAGGCTCTACATCTTCCGGTTTGTTCAAGTAAGGAATCGTGTTCTTTACTGGAGACTCGCAAGCTGCTAAAGAAACAGCCGCAACCCCAAAACCTAACATCTTTAGAAAATCACGACGATGAGTTCCTGCTCCATCAACTAAAGAATCTCCTTTAGCATCCGTTTCAGATGGCATATTGCCAAACTCATTGTGGATATTTTTGACAAACGATGGCTCATTGGTTAACTCCTCAATCCCTTTCCAATACCTCTTGTTCGAATTTTCCATATAATCTTTCTTATTCAGACTAAAATTGAATCTATTTAATTTCTATTAATAGTGACACTTAGAGCACTCTAAGCCACCGATGTTTTGCACTTTCAAAGGAGTTTTGCTGTCCTTGTTGTGAACCTCTACTAATTTGTCGTAGTAAGCGTTACCTTTTGCATTCACGTCTGTTTGACGGTGGCAATCGATACACCAGCCCATTGTTAAAGAAGAACGTTGCTCTACCACTTCCATCTTTTCGATTTCTCCGTGGCAGTTTTTACACTCTAACCCACCTACGTTTGTATGTTGTGAGTGGTTGAAGTAGGCTAAATCAGGTAAGTTGTGTACACGCACCCATTGAATAGGTTCGTCTTTTTCTAATGCTTTATAGATTTTTTGAATCTCTGGAGATTCACGCTTGATTGCGTTATGGCAGTTCATACAAATGTTTGCCGATGGAACGTTAGCTCCTTTACCCTCGTAAACACCTGTGTGGCAATAGTTACAGTTGATTTGGTATTGACCTGCGTGCAATTTGTGAGAAAATTTGATTGGTTGCTCTGGAGCATATCCTTGGTGAATACCTACACCGTACGCGGCATCGATGGTTGCTTTACCTCCTAATAACAATACTAACACAATTACTCCCGTTTTAACGGCTGAGTTAGCGGCTAAAGACTTAGCGTTTTCCGAAACTCTCTCAAAGAATGACTTGCTTGGGTCAGCTTCTGCTGCTTTCGACAATTTGCTTAATGAGTTAACGATAGAAAGCAATGCGATTAATACAATCACCATGATGATTAATAATCCTACTAAAAGCACTTCCATCATTCCTCCTGAAGATTGAGCCGTCGGAGCTGCTGCACCTGCTGCTGGAGCTGCGCCTGCTGCTGGAGCCGCTGGAGCTGCATTAGAAGCATCGATGTAAGCAATAATTCCTTTGATTTGCGCTTCTGAGAAGTTTGGATAAGGAGTCATAGCTGCCTTATTAAACTTGTTGTACAAGTCATTTGCATACTTATCGCCTGATGCGATAACTGCTTGTGGATTGTGTACCCATTTAACGATCCATTCGATCGGACGACGCTCGCTAACACCCTTTAAACCAGGTCCTACCAATACTTCATCAGTGGATGCGTGACATGCCGCACAATTGTTTTTAAATAGTGTTTCACCTTCTGCTGCATCTTGTGCATACATTGCTGTCGTTGTAGCAATTAAGAATAAGAAGGAAAATAGAAACTTAACGAGAGTTAATTTTTTGCAACACATAAATATAGATTTTCTCATTTTAATTCAGTCCGCAAAACTACAATTCGATTTTTTAGGAAACAATTAAATCAGCATTCAATTTTTGTATTTTTTTAATCGGAATTATTATTTAGAATTTTTCAAAATAAGCCCATTGCAAACAAATTGAACTATTTTTAGAAAATTTTGTATAATGAAGGAGGGCATAAAAAAACCTTCCAGATTGGAAGGTTTTAGGGAGGTTTCGAGCGGATTCGAACCGCTGTAGAAGGTTTTGCAGACCTCTGCCTAGCCACTCGGCCACGAAACCAATTAATTGGGATGCAAATTTAGCTTTTTTTAATAAAGGAGCAAAGTTCTGATTGAAATTTATGTCATTTTAAGTTTATCGGAACTCAATTTGTGCTGTGCAATAAATTCTAGTTCCGATAAACCTAAAATCTAACACAAAATTTCAAACAGGCTCTTTGCTCTTTACTCTACAAACACTACTCTATCAAGTCGTCAGTCCGAAGTGGAACATTTACCATTCACCACTTACCACTTACCATTTACCACCTCTACTCTCTACTCTATTATCTCTAATCTGAAAAGAGTTAAGAGAGTGTAAATACTGATATCTCCGGCGGCATCCCCACTCTTCCCGGATATCCTAAATAGCCATAACCGCGATTCACGTAGATTTGTTGTTCGCCCTCTTGGTACAAGCCAGCCCATTGTTTGTAGACATATTGAGCTGGAGACCAGCGCATATCGGCGATTTTAACGCCAAACTGTGTACCATGTGTATGGCCCGCAAAAGCCACATCAATGTCGTGGTATTTTTTCGTGACCTCCGCATTCCAGTGGTTAGGATCGTGGGATAAAAGCAGTTTCGCCGAAGCCTCTTCTGTCCCTCTGTGCGCTTTCTCTAAGTTGCCGTACCAAGGGAAACGGCCTAAGCCGATGTTTTGGACTCCAATAATGGCTAATTTTTCGCCAGATTCTTCTAGGAAACGATGTTCATCCATCAATAAGTCCCAGCCCATTAATTCGTGAGCTTTCATCAAGTCTTTCAGGTTTTGTTTTTTAGCTGCAGGGCTGCTCCAACGCACATAATCGCCATAATCGTGGTTCCCTAGAGTACTGAAAACCCCCAAAGGAGCTTTGACCTTATTAAATACATCGAAGTAGTTCTGCACCTCTTTGGACTCGTTATTAACCAAGTCTCCCGTAAAGAAAACGACATCCGCTTTTTCGCGCATTAACATCTCCACACCCCCTTTAACGGCGGTCTTATTGAAGAATGAACCGGTATGGATATCGGAAATTTGAGCGATTTTTAGACCCTTGAAAGCAGAAGGTAAGCCTTTGATTTTTAACGGAATGTGTTCCACCGTATAATCGTGAGCTCCTGAAATAATGCCAAAGGCAAAGGTCGCCGCCGGAACTGCTCCCACCGCCAAAGCCGCTTGGGACAAGAACTCATGACGACTTATCGCGCTAGGGTCTTTCTTTAATACTTTTTTGGTCCCCCAACGGAAGAAACGGGTGATATCTTCTATCAATAAGAAGATAATAATAAACAGTTTAGTGATAACGGAAATCATCACAATCGCCATAAAGGTGATTCTGATTTCATTTTTCCAGGCATGTAAGGGAAGCGCATTATATGAAATAATACCTAGCAAAATGAAGATCGTAAATCCCCAAAAGGTATATTTTGCGGTGTTTTGTATGCTTTGTCGAGCGTTTCGAAAAGCGGTTTTGACCGCCATCCAAACATAATAGTCCAACGCGATTAACACAATACTGATAAAAGGCACAAAAAACATTTTATTCATAGCACTTAAACTATCTTTGCGATTCAATTGTTCCAAAGGTGCAAAATTACATGAAAAAGACGATAAGTATTTACGGGGGCGGTTGGGTAGGCGCACCATTGGCATTTAAACTGGCTTTAGCGGACTTCGATGTACGCGTTTCAGCTTCCAGTGTTCACCAACAAGCCGCTCATCCGAAAATCAAGGTGTTGGATTTCAGAGCAGAGCCCGATATGCCTGCAGAGAATTGGTCAGTAATTAATGATTCCGAAGTCCAAATTTGGGCCATTCCTCCACGCCGGAAGAAAAATGCAGAAGAAACTTATTTAGCTATTTTACAAGATTGGGTGGATAACATACCTGCAGGTTCAGCTAAAAAGCTCATTTTCCTTTCATCAACTTCGGTATATGCGAATGTGTCTGATACAGTAGATGAAAATTCAGGCATTAATGAGGATTCTTTAATGGCCAAAGCCGAAGCCATCGTTTCCTCCGCTAAAGTCCCATCCCTTATATTACGTTTAGCAGGCCTTATGGGTGGCGATCGCTACGTAGCCAAGTATTTTTCTGGCAAACGTAATGACGGTGCGAATTGCCCGATCAACTATGTGCACAAAGATGACGTGGTTGCATTAATTGCATTAGCCGCTGAGAAAATCGAATCAGGTATCTATAATATTGTGGCTCCTATTCACCCTACTAAAGGTGAAGTAGGCGAAAACGACATCGAACGTCGCGGAATGCCAGTGGGCTACTGGGATTATTCTCAAACGTGTTTGGGAGGAAAAATCGTTTCAGGCGATAAAATCTGCGAAGAGCTGAATTATGAATTCAGATGGCCGGATCCCCTTCAATTTCCTTTATAGTGAAAGTAAATTTAATGGTGAATGGTAAGCGGTAAATGGTGAATGATTTTTAGGAATAATTCATTTTCGCTGAATCGCTTTTGAGATAAGAGAGTATAGAGAAGAGAAAAGAAGTGGAATTCGTTTAAGTTTTTTGTGGATACCTAATCAGAAAATATTTGCGCAGCGACCTTTTCCATTAGGTATCCACAAAAAGCTTAAAGAGAAGCTTCCAATTCTTTCACTGCTAACCACGCCATTAACCCCGGCCCAATACCCAAGGCTTTTTCATCAATATCAAACGTCGGCGTATGCACCCCGCTCGTAATTCCGCGTTCGTCATTGCGTACCCCTAAACGGTAGAAACACGCATCCACGTGGTGGGTGTAGAAAGCGAAGTCTTCGCCTGCCATCCATAGATCAAGATCAACGACATTTTCTGCGCCCATGTATTCGATTGCTGCAGCCTTAGAACGGCGGGTTAGTTCAGGGTTATTTTGCAAGAAAGGATAACCTTTTAAAACCTCGAATTCAGCACGTCCGCCCATCGCATCTGCGATGCCTTCGGCGAGTTTTTTCATCTTTTCTAATCCTTCTGCGCGCCAAGTTTCATCCATTGCACGGAAAGTGCCTGCGATGTTGACTTCGTCTGGAATGACGTTTGTCGCTCCTAGACCCTCGATTTTCCCAAAAGTCAATACCGATGGAAGTTTTGGATTTTTGTTTCTCGAAATGATTTGTTGCATTGCCACGATAATATGGGAGGCAATGACGATGGGATCTATGCAAGCGTCTGGCATAGCGCCGTGGCCACCTTTACCGATCACTTTAATGTATAATTCATCCGTGCTGGCCATGTACATTCCCTCGCGGAAACCGATTTTGCCTACGGGGACATTAGTTGCGACGTGTTGGCCAAAAATGCTCGCCGGTGTTGGGTTTTGCAAGGCGCCTTCTTTTATCATGATGCTTGCTCCTCCGGGGGCTTTTTCCTCGGCAGGCTGGAATAGCAATTTGATGGTTCCTTCAAACTCGTCACGGACTTTTTGGAGGATTTGAGCAGTTCCTAAAAGGGAGGCGGTGTGCACATCGTGTCCGCAGGCGTGCATAACGCCTGGATTTTTGGATTTATAGGGAACGTCGTTCGTCTCTTGGATGGGTAATGCATCCATGTCGGCACGGAGTGCTACGACTTTTTTGTCTGGATTCTTTCCTTTGATTTCGGCGATGAGGCCGGTGTTGGCAATTTTTTTGGCCTGAATACCCATCCGCTCTAGTTGTTCTAAAACGTAAGCCTGCGTTTGAAATTCCTGATAGGAAAGTTCTGGATTCGCGTGAATATGGTGGCGATTAACCAGGGTTTCAGGGGTGATTTCAGCGGAAAGCTGCTTGATTTTTTCCAATAAAGAGGACATGGGCATTGGGTTCATTTATGCAAATCTACAAAATAGGACCTTAATCCGGGAATTCTTAACAAAAAAGCAATGCTAAGTGCTTCCTATTCAAGCGATTATTTTTTAAATTGATGAGCAAATTAAATCGGTTTGTCTATGGCTCAGAAAGTGTTAGTCTTAAATCAGGATTACAGTGCGCTTACGATTTGTTCGATGCCTAAGGCCTTTCTTTTGGTCTATCTAAACAAGGCAGAATTAGTAGCTGAATCCACCACTGCAAAATTGCACTCTGTTTCTAAAACGTTTCCCTATCCTTCGGTCATTCGTTTGCAGCGTTATGTCTATTTTCCGTTCAAAGGGGTGATGTTAAATCGCCAAAACATCTTGAAGCGAGATAATCATACTTGTCAATATTGTGGTTCGAAAGATTTCTTAACGATGGACCATGTGTTGCCCAAATCACGTCAGGGGCGCACTTCCTGGGATAATTTAGTCACTGCGTGTAAGTATTGTAATTCGAAGAAGGGGTATATGACGCCAGAAGAAGCGGAGATGGTTTTAGCACGCCAGCCATTTAGACCATCTTTTGTTATGTTTTTGCGAAATTTTTCTGGAATTTTGGATCAACAATGGGCCCCGTTTGTGGGTGCTAAACTGGAGACCACCACATGAGTTTTAAAATATCGTTTATCGGTGCAGGAAACGTTACCTGGCACATCGCAAAGGCCTTAGAAAATGCCGGAAATTCTGTTCAGGAAGTCTTCAGTCGAGAGCCCTCGAAGGCAAAAGACCTCGTTTCCTATTTGTACAATGCGAAAGTGCACGAAGATTTAGATTTTTCGGAATCCGCAGCCACCGTCTTTTTCCTTTGTGTTCCAGAATCAGCTTACCCAGAGGTTTTAAAAGAATTATTATTGCCCAAATACGCGACACTGATTCTCGTTAGTGGCACATTTTCTTTAGCGGAGGCTAATTTATTGTATGATCCAGCACGGGAAAGCACGAATCAGATGGGCGTTTTTTTCCCTGTTCAGCATCTAGAGGCAGGTCGCCGAATCAAATTAGATCAAATGCCGATCTGCTTGGAAGTATTAGTAGAAGAGACGCAAAACACCTTAGTAGCATTGGCAAAAGATATCACAGATGCGATGTATTTAGTCAATGGGGAAGAACGAAAGAAGATTCACAAGGCAATGCTATTAGCCGGTGTTTTAACTCAAAATCTGTGGTCTCACGCTCAAGAATTGTTGCAATCGATTGAATTAGAACCAAGCCTTTTACACGGTCTGGTACAACAACATGTCCAAGCATTCTTTACGGGAAATCCACTTTCGAAGGAAATTTCGGACCCCCATTTACGCGAAGTGAATTTTCAAATCAACCAAATTCTGGAACGCAACCTTATTTAATTAGGGGGCGGTCCATATTTTGAATTACGATGTTTTTCGCGAATCCAAGTACGGTTATTTCACCCGTTTCTGAAGGATAGAAATAGTATAGACTATCGCCAGCCGTATTTTTTTGGATCGACGGAGGGATGTCTTGCTTTTGGCCTAATGAATAATCCAAGGCATCCATAATCTCGACCATCTTTGCATCTTTAAATGACGCTTTCAGGGAGGCTGGAGCACCCACACGAACCGAAATCTGAAGTGCTTTGGTCGCACTATCTAATTTCATTGCACCCTTTGACTGTATTTCTTGCCCCCACGTATCTACTTGATTGACGATATCTTGTGGTAAAACTCGCTTCACCTGTCTCGCTTTCATCTCCTTGACTGCCGCAGCGGTATCGATGCGTTTAGAAAAATCACAAGCTTGAAAGGCGATTAAAGCGAAAAGGAGTAGGGCGTGTTTCATCGTTTGGAGAATTTATGCAAAGGTATTCTAAACGAGGGCAAAGGGCAATGGATTTAATTACTATCTTTGCAACGTTTTTTAAAACCAAAATGTTATGCTGGAGCAGCTAGAGGCCATCCGAGAAAGATTTTTAGAAGTAGAACAACAAATTGCGATGCCAGAGGTGGTATCGGACTTGAAGAAATTCAAGACCTTGAGTAAAGAATACAAGGATTTGCAAAAGATCGTAGACCAATATATGGCCTACCAAAACTTGTTAGGCTCCATCGATGAGGCGAAACAAGTGATCGCTACGGAAAAAGACGAGGATTTTCGCGATATGGCCAAAGCGGAATTAGAAGAATTAGTTCCAGCAGAAAAAGAAATGCAGGAGGTTTTAAAGGAGATGCTAATCCCCCGCGACCCGAACGATTCGAAGGACTGTATCCTTGAGGTTCGTGCCGGAGCAGGTGGCGACGAGGCGTCTATTTTTGCCGGAGACATCTTCCGTATGTACCAACGTTATGCAGAGAAAATGGGTTGGACTTTCCAAATCATGGACTTCACAGACGGTACCGCAGGTGGCTATAAAGAGATTATCGCGTCCGTTCAGGGCGAAGATGTATATGCCAAATTAAAGTTTGAATCTGGCGTTCACCGCGTTCAACGCGTTCCAGCAACAGAATCTGCCGGACGTATCCATACTTCGGCAGCATCCGTTGCCGTTTTGCCAGAGGCAGATGAGGTGGACGTCCAAATCAACATGAACGATATCCGCAAGGATACTTTCTGTTCATCTGGGGCAGGTGGTCAGTCCGTAAATACGACGTATTCTGCGGTTCGTGTGACCCACATTCCATCTGGTTTAGTGGTTCAGTGTCAGGATGAACGTTCTCAGATCAAGAATTTTGACAAAGCGATGACGGTTTTACGTTCTCGTTTATATGAAATTGAATTAGCGAAACGCAACGCAGAAATCGCCGGAAATCGCAAGTCGATGGTAGGCTCTGGAGACCGTTCAGATAAAATTAGAACTTATAATTACCCTCAGGGCCGTGTAACAGATCACCGTATCGGCTTAACCGTTTATAATCTTCCTGTCGTAATGGATGGAGAAATCGCTGACTTTATTGAGCAGTTGAGGATTGCGGAGAATGCGGAGAGGTTGACTGAAGGGGCGGTTTAAAAGGACTTTTTGCAAAATTGGCCTACGTCATAATTTTCGCAAAAAGTCCTTTTAAACCTCTGGAAAAAAATGGTAGCTAAAAATGGCCTACGCCATATTTTTCCGAATTTGTTTTACTAAACCTCTGGAAAAAATGGTAATCGGTGAGTGGTAAATGTTGAATGAAAATTTATTTACCATTTACCATTCATCATTCACCATTTAAACTTTATTTCTGAATTCATACAAAAAGGGACGCGCTGCGTCCCTTTTTGTATTCCTCCTTTGTTCTTTTTGCTTTGTTCTTTGTGCTTTGTTAGAACGAGCTATATAAAAGGCCTTTGCCTTTTATATAGCTCGTTCTAACTTAAAGCTAAAACTCGTCCCCTTATCCACCTTCGAAAGCACCGTTATTTTACTGCCATGGGCTTGAACGATATGCTTTACGATGGACAGGCCAAGGCCGGTTCCGCCGCTGAGTTTGGTGCGGCTTTTATCGATTCTATAAAAGCGTTCGAAAATGCGGGGTAAGTGTTTTTCAGGGATGCCTGGCCCATTGTCTTTTACGGTGATTTGGTAGGCTTTTTTGCGATCTTCAATACTGACAGTTACTTTACCGTCTTGATTCCCGTATTTGACTCCATTATCGATAAGATTAACGAGCACTTGTTGTATACGTTGTGCATCCGCTTTTACATCGATTGCGGTGTCTGCGCAAATTAGTTGTAAACTAACACCTCGTTTCTTGGCCTTACTTTCTAATTGATCAAAGATGTCTTCGATTAGGGGTCTAAGGTTAATGCGTTTCTTTTCAATTTTAATGGCACCGGTTTCAATCTTAGAAACGGTTAATAGATCTTGCACTAAAACATCCAGGCCGTCCAAACTTTTGGCGGCTTTTTCGAGGAATTTTTGACGAATTTCCGGGCTTTCATCTGGATTGTCTAATAGGGTGTGGACAAAGCCTTGCGCTGCGAAAATGGGCGTTTTAAGTTCGTGGGATACGTCTGCGAGGAATTCTTGGCGGTAAACCGCGGCTTTTTTCAACTCCTTTACTTCGTCTTCCGTGGTGGAAACGTAGGCGGTTAGTTCTTTCTTCAAGAGTTCGATGGGGTTCTCTTTTTGGACTAATTGCTTGCGAGAAATTAAGGGGAAGTTCTTCTTTTTGATCTGTTTGATTTGGTCATATAAATCGTTGACTTCTTTGAAAACGAGGTTGTCCAAGGCAAAAAAGATCAGGATGGATCCAAAAATCAAAACACTGATAAAACTAACAAACAAGGTGGCAGAATCAGAGTGTGGAAGAAACGAAATGAACGCGGTTGCCACCCCAGCGATGACAAAGGCTAATAAGACAGAAAGGTAGCGAGGACTTAGCATGCTTGAAATTACGGATAATTTTTAAATTGTTGTACCTTTGTGCTTTGATAAGATCGCATGGAATTAAATTTATTGACTGCCATTTCTCCGGTTGATGGTCGTTACCGCAAACAAACCGCCGCACTTGCTCCTTATTTTTCTGAATTTGGATTGATCCAATACCGAGTGCGTGTTGAAATTGAATACTTTATTGCCTTGTGCGAGATTCCTTTGGCTCCCTTAAAAGGATTCCCTAAGGAACATTATGCGGCATTGCGCTCCATGTATACGAATTTCACGGAGGCGGATGCGACGTGGATCAAGGATACCGAAAAGGTGACAAACCATGACGTAAAGGCGGTAGAATATTTTATCAAAGACCGAATGCTTGCACTTCCTGGCGATATGAGCCCCTTTGTGGAGTTCATTCACTTTGGTTTAACGTCTCAAGATATTAACAATACAGCGATTCCATTATCGATCGCTGAAGCTCATCGCGAGGTAATTTTGCCAGCCTACCAAGCAGTAGTAGCTACTTTAGATGCCTACGCGACGGAGTGGAAAGAAATTCCGTTATTAGCTCACACCCACGGACAACCCGCTTCTCCTACGCGTTTAGGAAAAGAAATTAAGGTTTTCGTAGAACGATTGAATCGTCAATTAGACCTGTTAGCGCAAGTTCCTTTTACGGGAAAATTTGGTGGAGCGACCGGTAATTTCAATGCGCACCAGGTGTCATTCCCAGAGATTAATTGGCCACAATTTGCAGCGAAATTGCATGCCGATTTAGGTATCAAGCGTAGTCAATACACGACTCAAATCGAGCATTACGATAATTTAGCAGCCTATTTCGATGGCTTAAAGCGTTTAGATACGATTTTGATTGACTTGTCGAGAGATATTTGGCAATACATCTCGATGGGGTATTTCAAGCAAAAAATTAAAGCAGGAGAGATTGGTTCATCCGCGATGCCTCACAAGGTAAATCCGATTGACTTTGAAAACGCAGAGGGTAATTTAGCCATGGCAAATGCCTTCTTTGAATTCTTGTCTGCGAAGCTTCCGATCTCGCGTTTACAACGTGATTTGACGGATTCGACGGTGTTGCGTAACGTGGGAACGCCTTTGGCGCACGTCGTGATTTCGTTGAATTCCTTGCAACGTGGTTTGGGTAAGTTAGAATTGAATAATAGCAAAATCCAACAGGATTTAGAAGATAACTGGGTGGTTATCGCAGAAGCGATCCAAACCGTATTGCGCCGCGAAGCTTTCCCTAAGCCTTATGAGGCCTTGAAAGATTTGACACGCCACCATGGAAAGATTGATCAAGCTGTTTTCCACGCATTCATTGATGGCTTAGCCGTTTCGGATGCGATCAAGGCAGAATTGAAATTAATCTCACCATTTAACTTTGTAGGCCGCGACGAAAATTAAGCCGCAACCCCTGATTACTGAATACTGATAAGATTATAGATAATAGAGTAGAGAGTAGAGAGTAGAGATGGTGAATGGTAAGTGGTGAATGTTTCCCTCCAGACTACTGGATACTGTTTACCGACTACTGATTACCGACTACTGATTACTGACTACTGAAATGAACCGTTTAATGCACATCGCCCTCGTGGTAGCCGATTATGACGAAGCCATCGCTTGGTACACTCAGAAATTAGGTTTCACTCTAATCGAGGACACCGTTTTGAGTGATGTGAAGCGTTGGGTACTAGTTCAACCATCTGGCGAAGGTTCTTGTCAATTATTGCTGGCAAAAGCAGCGACAGACGAGCAAAAATCAAGAGTAGGCAATCAAACGGGTGGACGCGTATTTCTGTTCTTGCATACGGATGATTTTGAAAGGGATCATGCGAATTTGATCGCTCAGGGCATTACGATTGTACGCGGTCCGAGCGAGGAAGAATATGGTAAAGTGCTCGTATTCGCCGATTTATATGGAAATTTATGGGATTTGATCGGTTAAAATTTTGATTTTACTGATTTCCCTCTACATTTGTATCAAATAACAACACAATGACAAAAGCAACATACAACAAAAACTGGTGGCAAGGATAACAATCCCTGAACAGTTTCGCTGTGTGTACATGATATGTTTACTAAAGGCTTGCTGTTCAACAGTAAGCCTTTTTTTATTAATTTTGCCCTTTGAAACATGTCTAGCATAAATATACGAACTTCACGGAAAACACTTTTGGCAGATACGCTGACGCCAATTGGAATCTTTTTGAAGATTCGCAAAAACTATAAGAACTCTGTCATTTTAGAATCGGCAGATTACCACGGCAAGGAGCATGGCTTTTCGCACATTGCTTTTGATCCCGTGGCGCGCTTCGAATTGACGGATTCGAAAGTCACCCAAACTTTTCCAGACGGAACGCAAGAGAATTTCACTTTAGCGAATCGCCACGATGCGGTAGCGGCGTTGAAGAGCTTTGCGGATCGATTTGATTTTAAGAAAGAAAAGGTAGATTCTCCCATGGCGAACGGGCTTTTTGGCCATATCTCCTATGATGCGGTAACCTATTTCGAAGATATCGATATTCAGGCTAAAAATCCGGAATCAGCAATCCCGTCTATTCGTTATTATGTGTACCGTTACGTAGTGGCGGTGAATCATTTTAACAACCAAATGAGCCTCTACGCTCATAGCTACGATGGTTCTGAGCCTAGCTTTGATACCATTACGTACCTGTTAGACATGCCGCATTATGCGACTGCGTCTTTCGCTCGTCAAGGGGAGGAGATCAGTAATTTAACGGAAGACCAAACACGCGAAATTGTCAATACCTGTATCAAACACTGTTTGCGTGGGGACGTTTTCCAAATCGTACCTTCCAGACGTTTTGCCCAAAAATTCCAAGGCGATGATTTTCAAGTCTACCGTGCCCTTCGCTCGGTGAACCCGTCGCCCTATTTGTTCTATTTTGATTACGAAGAATACCGGATTTTTGGAGCTTCTCCTGAGAAGCAAATTAAGATTGATGGTTCCGTTGCGGAGATTCATCCGATTGCAGGAACATTTAGACGTTCAGGCGATGATGCGCGCGATGCGGAATTAGCCCAGGCCTTGATCGCGGATCCGAAAGAATCGGCGGAGCACGTGATGTTAGTGGATTTAGCTCGGAACGATTTAAGTCGTTCTGCCGATAATGTGAAAGTGGAGACGTTCAAGGAGGTTCAATTCTTCTCGCACGTGATTCACTTAGTTTCTAAAGTGACAGGGCACTTGCAAAAGGGCGTGAATCCCTTGCAAATGGTAGCGGATACATTCCCGGCAGGCACTTTAAGTGGTGCGCCTAAACACAATGCGATGACGATTATTAACCGCTTGGAGCCCACAAATCGGGCTATTTATGGCGGGGCGATCGGATTTATGGATTTCGAGGGTAATTTCAATCACGCCATCGCGATTCGTACGTTTTTGAGTAAAGGAGACACCTTGTTTTTCCAAGCCGGAATGGGCGTAGTCGCGAAGTCCGTGGTGGAAAGTGAGATGCAGGAAATTCACAATAAACTAGCCGCCTTGCGCAGAGCATTAGAGGTAGCAGAAAATTTAGCCTAAGGATATGAAAGTTTTAGTGATAGATAATTACGATTCCTTTGTGTACAATTTGGTCTACCTGTTGAAGGAATTAGGCACAGAGGTGGACGTGTTTCGCAATGATAAAATTTCCCTAGAGGAAGTGGGTAAATACGATCAAATCTTGTTGTCGCCGGGTCCAGGGATTCCGTCGGAAGCAGGAATTATGATGGATTTATTGAAGGAATATAAGTCGACCAAAAAAATTCTAGGCGTCTGCCTAGGACACCAAGCAATTGCGGAGGCTTTTGGCTCCCAACTAAGTAATATGGGCGAGGTGTTACATGGGGTGACGACCGAATGCGTGGTGACGGATCCTACGGAACGTTTGTTCTTAGATATTCCCTCTCGCTTCGATGTGTGCCGCTACCACTCGTGGACGGTCGTTCCATCGACGATGCCAAGTGACTTAAAGATTAAAGCGCAAGATGACAAAGGTTTTGTGTTAGCGGAGGCGCATTCAAAATACGATGTGCGCGGGGTGCAATTCCACCCGGAGGCGTTTTTGACGCAGCATGGATTGCAAATGATTAAAAATTGGATGAAATAAGAATGAAAGATATATTAAATAGACGGGCAGCGGGAGAAGCGTTATCAGAAAACGATGCAAGAGAGATATTGCTGCGTATTGGGCAAGGAGAAATAAATCCAAGTCAAATCGCCGCATTTTTATCCTCTTATTGGTTCAATCCGATTCAAGTCGATGAGCTGAAAGGGTTTGTTTCAGCGATGATGGAACTAGCTATCACGGTGGATCTTTCGGAATTTGATGCGATGGATGTGTGTGGAACGGGTGGAGATGGGAAAGATACCTTTAACATTTCGACGACGTCCTCTTTCATCATTGTGGGTGCCGGCCAAAAAATCGCCAAACACGGCAATCATGGCGTTTCCTCTTCGGTAGGGTCGTCGACGGTGTTGGAGTTTTTGGGGTTGAAATTCAATAATGATCCGAAGATCTTGAAACGCAAGATGGAAACAGCGGGGATGTGCTTCTTGCACGCGCCACTTTTTCACCCAGCGATGCGCTTCGTGGGCCCTATCCGCAAGGAATTGGGGATGAAGACTTTCTTCAATTTGTTAGGACCTTTATTGAATCCTGCCAAAGTCAACAAGCAAATCTCCGGCGTCTATTCGCCAGAAGCGTTTGCCTTGTATGAAGGATTTTTTGCCGGTTCAGGCAAACAATACGGCATCGTTTATGCGGAAGATGGTTACGACGAAATCTCGCTAACCTCTGCGTTCCGTTTAACCACTGCTGATGGAGCTTCGATTTACAATCCTGGAGATATTGGCTGCGAAGTGGTGGCACAATCCGAATTGTTTGGTGGTTCTACGGCGGAGGCATCTGCGAATATGTTGTACAGAATATTGCAGCGCGAAGGCACGCCAGCACAAACGCAAGCGGTTTTAGCGAATGCGGGAGCTGGTTTGTTTGTCGCAGGCAAGGCAGGAAGCCTAGTGGAAGGATATGCTTTAGCGAAGGAATCCTTAGAAAGTGGTCGTGCTTTCCAAGCTTTCAAGAAATTTATAATGGATTAAGATGAGCATATTAGACCAAATCATAGCCACCAAAAGACAGGAAGTTGCCGCTTGCAAAGCGCGCACCACGACTGCTCAGCTCGAAAAACAAGGTTTTTTCGCGCGCGCTTGTCATTCTTTATCGATGTCTTTAGTTCAGCCGGCTTCCACGGGAGTCATTGCTGAATTCAAGCGTAAATCTCCCTCGAAAGGCATCATCAATGACCGTATGGGTGTGGATGTGGTGACAAAAGGCTATGTGGAAGCGGGTGCGGCCTGTTTATCGGTGTTGACGGATGAATCCTATTTTGGAGGAACCTATGCTGATTTCGACTTAGCTAGACGCACGAACCCGAATACGCCTATTTTGCGCAAAGACTTTATGATCGATGAATACCAAATCATCGAAGCGAAGTCCATGGGTGCGGACGTGGTGCTCTTGATTGCGGCGGCTTTAAGTCCTGCCGAAATCAAAACATTAGGAACCCTAGCGCGTTCATTAGGTATGGAAACCTTGCTCGAGGTGCACGATCAAGAAGAATTGGATCGTTCGCTGGGAGACTATATTTCCGTGGTAGGAGTGAATAACCGGAATTTGAAGAATTTCTCGGAACAAAATGTGGAGGCCTCTAAAGTTTTGGCATCCAAAATACCGTCCCAATTCGTCAAGGTTTCGGAAAGTTGCATTTCCGGGCCGGAGATCATTGCGGAATTAAAGACCTACGGTTACCGAGGTTTCTTGATAGGCGAAAGCTTTATGAAGACCGATAACCCAGGAAAAGCCTTAAGCGACTTTATCAACTAGGTATGAAGTGGAAAGTATGTGGCATGCGGGAACCCGAAAATATCCAAGAAGTGGCCGCTTTAGGGCCAAACTTTATGGGCTTTATTTGGGCACCTAAATCGCCACGCTACGTAGGACAAGACTTTATCATTCCGGCTTTGCCTGAAAAAACGAAGGCGGTAGGCGTGTTTGTCAACGAAACGACTGACAACATTATCGCTTTGTCTAAAAATGCTGGCTTCTCGGTCGTGCAATTGCACGGAGAAGAGGGCCAAACAGAAATAGAAGCCTTACAAGCCGCCGGATTACAGGTCATCAAGGCGATTAGCGTGGGCTCAGCGAAAGATCTCGATCTAACAGACCAGCCTGATTTTTATTTGTTTGATACGAAAAAAGGGGCTCAGGTAGGTGGAACGGGTGAACATTTTGATTGGTCACTATTAACGCATTATAAATTGGATATCCCCTATATTTTAGCAGGCGGATTGCAGGCTAGGGATGTGGAAAAGGTGAAGGATTTTCCGGGCTTATATGCTTTGGACTTTAATAGTAAACTCGAAATACGTCCTGCATTTAAGGATGTCGAGCAAGTGAAAGAACTAGTAAAACAGCTATAAATATGTCATTTAATGTAGATGAGCGTGGGTATTACGGGAATTTTGGCGGGGCCTTTATTCCAGAAATGTTATACCCGAATGTCGAGGAATTACGTTCCCGCTATTTAGACATTATCGCGGAACCCTCTTTTCAGGAAGAATTCCACGCCTTATTAAAGGATTACGTGGGTCGTCCTACGCCGCTTTTCAAGGCGGAGCGTTTGTCTGGGAAATACAACACGAATATCTATTTAAAGCGCGAAGATTTGTGTCACACCGGTGCACACAAGATTAATAATACGATTGGCCAAATCCTCGTTGCGAAACGCCTTGGGAAATCAAAAATCGTCGCAGAAACAGGTGCTGGACAACACGGCGTGGCCACAGCCACGGTTTGTGCCTTGATGGGTATGGAATGTATCGTCTACATGGGTGCCATCGACATCGAAAGACAAGCCCCTAACGTGGCGCGTATGCGGATGTTAGGTGCTCACGTAGTGCCGGCAACATCCGGTTCAAAAACCTTGAAAGACGCCACCAATGAGGCGATGCGCCACTGGATTAATCATCCGGTAGATACCCATTACATCATCGGTTCGGTGGTGGGACCCCATCCTTACCCGGACATGGTCGCTCGTTTTCAAGCGGTTATTTCGGAGGAGATCCGTTTCCAATTACAAGAGAAAGAAGGCCGCGATTACCCCGACTACGTGATTGCGTGTGTGGGTGGTGGATCTAATGCGGCTGGTGCGTTTTACCATTTCTTAGACGAGCCACGCACGGCATTGATCGCAGCGGAGGCTGCAGGTTTAGGTGTAAATTCTGGCCATTCAGCTGCGACGACTTTCTTAGGAAAGCCGGGCGTGCTACATGGTAGCAAGAGTTTATCGATGCAAACCGAAGATGGCCAGGTGATCGAACCTTATTCGATCTCTGCCGGCTTAGATTATCCTGGAATTGGGCCTATGCACGCGCATTTGTTCGAATCAGGACGCGCCACTTTTTATGGGGTAACTGATGAGGAGGCCTTAGTGGCTGCTGTGGAATGCTCCCAATTAGAGGGAATTATTCCGGCTTTAGAGACGGCACATGCTTTGGCCGTATTCGAAAGATTGCAAGCTAAGCCGAATGAAATTGTAGTCGTTAATGTTTCCGGAAGAGGGGACAAAGATTTAGCGACTTACCAAAACCGTTTAAAATTGAATGACTAAGATGAACAGAATTTCAGCTCTATTCTCCAAGGCGACTGAGCCTATTTTAAATGTATATACCACGGCTGGTTTTCCTCGTTTGGAGGATACGATGACCGTTTTGAACGCGCTGCAAGCAGGAGGCGTCGATATTATTGAGGTAGGAATGCCTTATTCTGATCCAGTGGCCGATGGGGAAACGATCCAGCTATCGAATCAAGCCGCTTTAGAACAAGGAATGAGTGTGGCACATCTTTTCGAGCAATTGAAAGACATGCGTCAAACAATCACGGTACCCGTTCTTTTGATGGGTTATATTAATCCCGTTTTACAATACGGCGTGGAGGCTTTTTGTGCGAAATGCGCGGAAGTAGGCGTGGATGGATTGATTTTACCAGACCTGCCTATGGTAGAATACGAGGCATCCTACAAAGCCATCTTTGAGAAATACGGCTTATACAATATCTTATTGATCACCCCGCAAACCAACGATGAGCGTATTCGCCACATTGATTCAGTTTCAAAAGGATTCATTTACATGGTCTCTTCTGCAAGTACGACAGGGGCAAAAACAGGTATTTCTGCTGATCAGGAAGTTTATTTCTCCCGGATTGCATCTATGAATTTACAAAACCCTCGTTTGATTGGTTTTGGAATCTCAGACCACGAGAGCTTTTTGAAAGCATCTAAAAATGCGTCTGGAGCCATCATTGGTAGTGCTTTTGTGAAGATGATCGCGCAGGCGAAAGACCTTAGCGCTGAGATCGTTGCCTTTGTGCAGTCGATTAAAGGTAAAAACTAAGCAAATGTTTTTGGAAAGAAATATTTTTCCTATCTTTGCAACCCCAATCAGACGATCTTATGCACAAGTGGGCCGCTAAGCGCTGATTATCATCAAATAAAAATTAGTTCAGATGAGCGATTTAATTAAATTCGTAGAGCAAGAAAACGCAGCACGTAGAGGAGAACACCCTGAATTCGCTGCAGGAGACACAGTTAACGTACACGTGAAAATTCGTGAAGGTAACAAAGAGCGTATCCAGGTTTTCCAAGGTTTAGTTATCCAACGTAAAAATTCTGGTGCTGGTGAGTCTTTCACAGTTCGTAAGATCTCTAACGGTATCGGTGTTGAGCGTATTTTCCCAATCTTGTCACCAAACATCGACAAAATTGAAGTATTACGTCGTGGTAAAGTACGTCGTGCACGTTTATATTACATGCGTGGTAAGCAAGGAAAAGCGGCTCGTGTTAAAGAGAAGAAAAAATAGGTTTGAAATTTTTTATATAGAAGAGAGCTGTTCAGAAATGAGCAGCTTTTTTTATGGCCATATGTCAGTAATCTCAGCTAGAATTTTACTTTTGTAGGTAAATAAACCTATTGAAATGAAAACCAATGCTTCGAATCGCCGCGAATTCTTGCACAATGCAAGTATGTTAGGCGGTATGGCCTTTTTGCCTAGTTCTTTAAAAGACGCCACCAAGACTTTTGCACCTGCAACACCTGAACGCATCATTGCGCCGCGTTTAAAATTTGGGGTGGTGGGAATCAATCATGGACATATCTATTCCATGGCGAACTCCATCATTCGGGGTGGTGGGGAGTTTGTCTCTTATTATGCGAAGGAACCGGATTTAATTAAAGATTTTGCCAAACGTTATCCACAAGCCAAACTGGTGAAAAGCGAGGCCGAGGTCTTAGAAGATCCTTCCATCAAATTAGTCCTTAGCTCCATTACGCCTAACGAACGCGCTCCTTTAGGAATACGTGTGATGCAGCATGGGAAAGATTATATGGTGGATAAGCCAGGAATCATTAGTTTGGAACAATTAGCAGAGGTTCGTAAGGTTCAACAAGAAACGAAGCGAATCTATTCGATTTCATTCAGTGAGCGTTTTGAAAACAAAGCAACCGAGCTTGCGAGTCAGTTAGTGGCCTCAGGAAAAATAGGTAAAGTGATGCAAACCTTAGGAACAGGACCTCACAGAATGAGTGTGAATTCTCGTCCTGATTGGTTTTTTGACACGAAATATTACGGAGGAATTATCACGGATATTGCTTCCCACCAGGTAGATCAATTCTTACATTTTACGGGTTCGACGCAAGGAGAAGTAGTTGCTTCCCAAATCGCCAATCACCATCATCCACAATACCCTAAATTCCAAGATTTTGGAGATTTGATGCTTCGAAGCAATAAAGGCTCTGGCTATATTCGGGTAGACTGGTTTACGCCTGACGGCTTAAATACCTGGGGCGACGGTAGACTGACCATCTTAGGAACAGATGGTTATATGGAAGTACGAAAAAATACGGATATCGCCTCTCCACATGGAACAGGAAGCCATTTATACGTGGTGACGAATAAAGAAACGGTATATATCGATTGCAAGGATGTCAACCTGCCACATGGTGAATTACTCGTGAATGATGTACTGAATAGGACGGAGACGGCGATGACTCAAGCGCATTGTTTCTTGTCTACGGAATTAGCCTTAATTGCGCAGAAAAATGCAACTAACATATCGATCAAAGCATGAAACGGAGAAAATTTATCAATAACCTAGCACTAGGTGCTGTGGGCACATTCGGTTTCCCTACCATCGTTCCAGCAAATGTGTTAGGCGGAAAGGATGCCCCTAGCAACAAAATCAACATCGCCCAAATCGGCTGTGGACGCATCGCGCGCACCCACGATTTGCCCGGCACCTGGAAGCACGACAAGGCGCGTATCATGGCGGTTTGTGATTTAGATCGCCACCGTACCGAGGAGACGAAGCAATTAGTCGAAGAATACTACACGAAGAAAACAGGTCAATCGAATTACATCGATGTGAAGATGTACGATGATTACCGCGAGATGCTTTTAAATAAGGACATTGATGCGGTGATGATTAGTACGCCGGATTTCTGGCATGCACAACCAGCGATGGAAGCGGCCCTAGCAGGGAAAGATATTTACTTGCAAAAACCTACCTCTCTGACCATTCACGAAGGTCGTCAATTGGCTAATGTGATTAAGAAAACGGGTCGCATTCTGCAAGTAGGAACGCAACAGCGCTCTACTTCTCAATTTAGAATTGCTGCCGAATTAGTGCGCAACGGACGTATCGGAAAATTACATACGGTGAAAATCGGTTTGCCAGGCGATCCTTCGGGACCTCCTGCCCCAGCGATGCCGGTGCCGAAAGGATTCAATTTCGACATGTGGTTAGGCTCTACCCCAGAAATGGCTTACACGGAAATTGCGGTGCATCCACAAAAAGGCTACGATCGCCCGGGTTGGTTGCGTATGGAGCAATTTGGAGCGGGAATGATTACCGGTTGGGGTCAGCACCACTATGATTCCGCTGCTTGGGGAATGGATACCGAATTAACAGGTCCTATTTCAGTAGAAGCGGTGGCGGAGTTCCCGAAGTCAGGCCTTTGGAATGTACACGGAGACTTTATGTCGAAAGCGGAATATGCTAACGGAATCACGATGTACACTTCAGGAGGTTACCAAAACGGTATTCGCTACGAAGGGTCAGAAGGATGGATTTTTGTTTCGCGCGGCGATTATGCAGCAACACCTAGTGATCCAACGGCGAAAGTGCGTTCTAAAGCCTTAGATGCGTCTGATCCGAAGATTTTGCAATCCGTAATCGGCGAGAAAGAAACACACTTGTATCATTCGGAAGATCAACACGGTAACTGGTTAGATTGTATCGAGTCACGTAAGGAGCCGATTTCTCCGATTGAGATAGGGCACCGCGCTTGTACGGTTTGTTTGATCACGCACGTAGCGATGAAAATACCACGCAAATTGCAATGGGATCCTACGAAGGAACACTTTGTAAATGATGCGGAAGCGAATACTTGGTTACGTAGAGCACAGCGTGCTCCATACGGAACGGATCGGATTAAGTTTTAGATTTTTTCAACCTTTCTAACGTTCTTGTTGATGGTGTCAGATTCAACGACTCCATCGCGCAAACGAATGATACGGTGGGCATATTGGGCAATATCGTCTTCGTGGGTAACCATGACGATGGTATTGCCTTTTTTGTGCAATTGATCGAAGAGATCCATGATCTCATACGAGGTTTTGGTATCTAAGTTACCAGTAGGTTCATCGGCTAATAAGATCGAAGGGTCATTCACTAAAGCACGAGCTACGGCTACACGCTGTCTTTGTCCCCCTGAAAGCTCGTTCGGCTTGTGTAAGGCGCGGTTGTCTAGTCCTACTCCTTTTAACGCGTTCATCGCGATTTCTGTGCGTTCTTTCTTGGTGTATCCTGCATAGATTAGAGGCAAGGCTACGTTTTCAAGTGCTGATTGGCGGGGTAGTAGGTTAAAGGTTTGGAAAACAAAACCGATTTCCTTGTTTCTTACCGCCGCTAATTCATTTTCTGACATCTCAGATACATCTTGTCCATTCAAGATATATTTGCCTGTAGAAGGCGTATCTAAGCAGCCTACAATGTTCATTAAAGTGGATTTGCCAGAACCAGATGGACCCATAAAAGCCACGTATTCTCCTTTGTTTACCGAAATATTGATGTCCTTTAGGGCGTCAATGATTTCTTCGCCCATCACGTAACGTTTTGAAATAGATTGGGTCTCGATAATTTTAGTCATAGCAATCAAATTAATGAACTCAAAAATACATCCATTCTAGGAAACAATTCTCCTTTTTAGACAAAAGATAGCGGGGGAGGATGAATTGAGCGTGGGAAGGATGAGAGGTTTTGGCATAAAAAAAGCCCGAACAAATCGCTCGGGCTTTTCTCTATCTTCAAAGAATCTTACAATCCTTTTGCTTTCTTAACTACTTCGTCAGCGATGTTTTGCGGAACGAATTCGTAGTGAGAGAACGTTAACGATGCTGTTGCACGTCCTGAAGACATCGTACGTAAATCTGTTACGTAACCGAATAATTCAGAAAGAGGCACATCAGCCTTCAAGATAACGGCTCCTTGACGAGAATCCATACCTTTCATGATACCACGACGACGGTTTAAGTCACCTGTGATAGGTCCAGTATATTCGTCTGGAGTAACAACGTCAACGGCCATGATAGGCTCCATTAACTTAGCACCAGCTTGTTTTGCTGATTCTTTGTAACCCATACGAGCAGCTAATTCAAATGATAATGAATCTGAATCGACATCGTGGAAAGATCCGTGGAATAAACGAACTTTCATTGAATCCATTGGGTATCCAGCCAAAGCACCATTTTTCATTGCTTCTTCGAAACCTTTTTGGATAGCTGGAATGAATTCACGAGGAATCACACCACCCACGATATTGTTAACGAACTCTAAACCTGGTTTGTCATCTTCTCTTGGTCCGATTTCAAATACGATATCAGCAAACTTACCACGACCACCTGATTGTTTCTTGTAAACCTCACGGTGTTCGGTTGTCTTAGTTAAAGACTCTTTGTAAGCTACTTGAGGAGCACCTTGGTTTACTTCTACCTTGAACTCACGACGCATACGGTCGATAATGATCTCTAAGTGAAGCTCACCCATACCCTTGATGATCGTTTGACCAGTCTCTTCGTTAGATTCAACTTGTAGAGTTGGATCTTCTTCGATCAATTTAGTGATCGCTTTAGAGAAGTTGTCTGCATCAGCCGTTTTCTTAGGCTCGATAGCGTACCCGATAACTGGCTCTGGGAAGTCCATTGCTTCTAATACGATAGGGTGTTTCTCATCAGAAAGAGTATCACCCGTTTTGATGTCTTTGAAACCTACTACCGCACCAATATCACCAGCACCTAAACGCTCGATAGAGTTTTGCTTGTTCGCGTGCATTTGGAAGATACGAGAGATACGTTCCTTATTTCCTGAACGGTTGTTCAATACATAAGAACCTGAATCTAATCCACCTGAATAAGCACGGATGAAACATAAACGACCTACGTAAGGGTCAGTTGCAATTTTAAAGGCCAAAGCCGCGAATGGCTCAGTCTCACTTGGCTTACGTAAAATCTCTTCGCCCGTATCTGGGTGAGTTCCACGAACACCTTCTTTATCCATTGGTGATGGCAAGATAGCCATTACATAATCCAACATTGTTTGAACACCTTTGTTTTTGAAAGATGAACCACAAAGCATTGGAACGATTTTCATAGAGATCGTAGCTGCACGTAAAGCGGCTAAGATTTCATCTTCTGAGATAGACGCTGGATCTTCGAAGTATTTCTCCATCAAAGACTCATCAAACTCAGCTACTGCTTCTAATAATTTCTCACGGTATTCAGTCGCCTCTTCTAACATATCATCTGGGATAGGCACCTCAGTGAATGTCATTCCTTTATCTGCCTCGTTCCATTTGATACCACGGAAGTTAACTAAGTCAACTACCCCTTCGAATCCTTCTTCAGCTCCGATAGGCAATTGCAAAGGCACTGCGTAGCTACCTAACATTTCTTTCACTTGCTTACACACGTTTAAGAAATCAGCACCTGAACGGTCCATTTTGTTAACGAAACCGATACGTGCTACGTTGTAGTTATTCGCTAAACGCCAGTTAGTCTCTGATTGAGGCTCAACACCATCTACTGCAGAGAATAAAAATACTAGACCATCTAATACACGTAATGAACGGTTTACCTCTACTGTAAAGTCAACGTGACCTGGAGTATCGATAATGTTGATGTGGTAATCTTGATCGCGGTATTTCCAACCTACTGTCGTTGCAGCCGAAGTGATCGTGATACCACGCTCTTGCTCTTGCTCCATCCAGTCCATTGTTGCCGCACCATCGTGTACCTCACCAATTTTGTGGGAAACCCCTGCATAATACAGGATACGTTCCGTAGTGGTAGTTTTACCCGCATCAATGTGCGCAGCAATACCGATGTTTCTAGTGAATTTTAAATCGCGTGCCATTTTAAAAGGTTAATTATGAAATGATTTTTTTAATCCGTTTGTGAATCGTTTGTTAATTATCAAGTACTTGGACTACATTCTCGTTCGAGTACTTGTTTAGGGGTGCAAAATTACTGAAACTTAGTTAAATACAAAAGTTTTTTCAAAATGATTAACGCCTTTTTACAATTACTTTATCCCAAATGTTGTTTTGCTTGCAATCAGGTGCTTATTCGATCTGAAAATTGGATCTGTACCCGCTGTCGATTCGAACTACCTAGCCCCGGATTATTCCTAGAACAGCCTAATTGGATCTCTCACAAGCTTGACGGGTTGATTGAGTATGATCGCGTGCACGCCTATTATGTGTTTTCGGAGGGAGGAAAAGTACAACATTTGTTGCACCAGATTAAGTATATAGGGCAGGAAAGATTAGGCGAATATTTGGGGAGTTGTGTAGGGCGGTCCTTTTCGGTTAAAGAATATGATTTGCTCATCCCAATGCCACTACATCCTTCTCGGCTGAAAGAACGAGGTTATAATCAAGCCGCATGTGTGGCAAAGGGGATCGCGCGCGCATCCGGCATTCCCATTTCTGAAACGCATTTATTAAGAACGAAACAAGTTTCGTCGTTGATCGGGTTGAATCGAGCAGAGCGTTATAAAACTTTAGAGGAGGTATTTGAAGTCATGCGACCAGGCGAACTGGACGGCTTGCGAATTTTGCTAGTGGACGATACGTTGACGACGGGCGCGACATTTTTAGCGGCAGGGGCTAAAATAAAAGCAGCCAGCACGGGGAAATTGTCTTTCCTAGCGCTGGCTGCTTTAAAATGAGTATACTTCTATCGCTTTGTTGGTTTTCCTGGAGCGAACATCGCGCAGCGGAAACCGATGGTAGAAGAAGATTCGTTTTTGTCTAAATAACGACGGGTACCTGGAGATAACCAATAAGGGCCATCAGCCCAAGAGCCGCCTTTGTAGACTTTGGCATTATCGTTAATTAAGGAATTACCTTTATCGTATAATTTTGCTGGATCTTGTGCCTCACTGCGACGGGCTGGATTTAAATCGTTTGCGTCGTCTAGAGTCAAGGGACGATACGTATCCATTGTCCATTCGTTCACGTTTCCAGCCATATTGTATAGACCAAAATCATTCGCAGGATACGAGTAAACCTCGGCTGTAATCATAGCACCGTCATTTGAACGACCCGCTAGACCCGAATAATCTCCACGTCCACGCTTGTAATTCGCTAACATCTGACCACGCGTTCTACCAAAAGGCTGGCGCATCGAAGGCCCATCCCAAGGGTAAATACGTTGATTTTCTTGATTTTCATCCTCTTGCTGCGTACCAATCATCGCTTTCGCCGCATATTCCCATTCTGCTTCGGTAGGCAGACGGTATTCCGGTAAGATCAAACCAGATTCCATGTTAGCAATCGGATTCTTGCGATTTCTTGGTTTTCCTTTCGGGAATGCCACATTTTTATTTACGACTGCTGTTCTCCACGCAGCATAATCATTCGCTTGCTTCCAAGTCACACCTACCACAGGGTACATGCGGAAACCTGGGTGGCGGAAATAATGGGTTACATAGGGATCATTGAAGGCTAATTCGTCTAACCAAACCGTGGTATCAGGCAAGGCTGCAGTATACGCATTCAAGGTAGAATCACGCTTGATCGCATCTAAATACTCTAAATAATGCAAGTTGGAGATTTCCGTTTCATCCATGTAAAAGGATTGAATCGTAACGGTACGCTGACGGTTGTCATTGCGCTTCATCACGTCTTCCTCGCCACCACCTAGGGTAACGCGACCTCCTTCAATGAAGACCAAATTAGGTCCCACGATAGGTCCTTTGTAGGATTTATTGACTTGGAATCCCCCTTTTTTGTTGTTGTAGGCCAAACCCGTAACAGTGGATTTCTTACCCACTTTCAGGCTGTTCGGATTACCATTCTTTAGTCCGCTAGGGCAAGAGGTGAGCAAAAACACACAGCTAAGTACTCCTAGGATCAATCTTAATTTCGTACTCATTTATATTCCTTTAATATAGAATCAATTAACAAAGGTATTAATTACCCTAAAATATCCACTAAAATAGTATTTAATTCTTGAATACTACTCACCTTGTCGATTTGGAGAATCATTTTTCCTGCTTTTTCTCTTAATTGGCAAAGACCCTTTTTGTTATTAACGAAGGAAATAACCTTCACAATGAGGTTTTGGTCGAGTGGTCGAGCAGACTCCGATGAAACGAAATGGAACTTTAGATTATTGTTTTTCAAGAGGATTTTTTCAATTCCCAAAACCTGAGCCTTCCATCTGCACTTCACTAATTCAATCATATCTTGAACTTCGTTCGGTAAATCGCCAAAGCGGTCTTTGATCTCTTTAATAAAGCTGGCCAGCGTTTCTTCGTCCTCGATTTCGTCCAGACGAGTGTAAAGGGCGAGACGTTCGGAGATGCTTTGGACATATTCCTCAGGAATCAAAACGCGCAAATCGGTTTCGATTGTACAATCCACTTTGAGCATTTCTGCCACTTGCTCTAAATCGACTTCGAATAGTTTTCGGAACTCGTTTTCCTTCAATTCCTGTACCGCCTCATCCAGGATTTTGTGGTACATATCGTATCCCAAATCATTGATAAAGCCACTTTGCTCGGCACCTAGCAAATTTCCCGCACCCCGAATATCCAAGTCACGCATCGCCACTTTGATTCCATCTCCTAAATCGGAAAATTCCTCTAAGGCACTCAAACGCTTACGTGCATCGCTAGTTAAATTTGCTAAAGATGGCGTAGCTAAATAGCAATAGGCTTTTTTGTTGGATCGGCCTACGCGACCCCGCATTTGGTGGAGGTCTGAAAGTCCGAAATTATTGGCATTTAAAATGAAGATGGTATTCGCATTCGGAATGTCAAGTCCGGATTCGATAATGTTCGTCGCCACGAGTACGTCGTAGTGGCCTTCGATGAAGCCCATCATAATTTTCTCGAGCTGATCGCCTTCCATTTGGCCGTGTGCAACGGCGATTTTAGCATCTGGGACTAAACGCAAAATGCGGTTCGCAATACTTTCCAGTTCTCCAATGCGGTTGTAGACCACGAAGACTTGGCCCCCACGACTAATTTCCTCTCTTACTCCATCGCGCAAAATTTCGTCAGATAAGACGACTAAATTCGTTTCAACCGGCTGGCGATTAGGCGGAGGCGTGGCGATGATACTTAAATCGCGGGCTCCCATCAGAGAGAAATGAAGCGTTCTAGGAATAGGGGTGGCTGTCAAAGTCAACACATCCACATCCACGCGCATTTCTTTAAGGCGGTCTTTTACTTTCACCCCAAACTTCTGCTCTTCATCGATAATCATCAAGCCCAATTGCTTGAAATGCACGTCTTTGTTTACCAAACGGTGCGTTCCAATCAAAATATCGGTTTCTCCGCTCGCCACGCGGGCCAGGGTTTCGTTGATTTGTTTGGTTGATTTGAATCGGTTCACGTATTCCACTTTGCAGGGGAATGCGGCTAAACGATCGTGAAACGTGCGGTAATGTTGCATTGCTAACACAGTGGTGGGCACTAAAACGGCCACTTGCTTCGAATCCGCTACGGCCTTGAAGGCAGCGCGAATGGCGATTTCCGTCTTCCCAAAACCCACATCTCCACAAACCAACCGGTCCATTGGGTGCGGTTTCTCCATATCCGCTTTCACGTCAATGGTCGCTTTCGCTTGATCGGGTGTATCTTCATATAGAAAGGAAGATTCTAATTCGGCTTGTAAATAGGTATCTGGAGAAAAGGCAAAGCCTGGAGCGTTTTTGCGTTTGGCATAAAGGGAAATGAGCTCTTTGGCAATATCTTTTACCTGCTTCTTCACCCGAGATTTCTTGTTATCCCAATCAGGCGAACCTAATTTTGACATCGAGGGAGGGGCTCCTTCTTTTCCTGAGTACTTCGAGATTTTATGCAGTGAATGAATTGAAACCGATAAAACATCGTCGTCACGGTAAATCAAGCGAATCACTTCTTGCTCTCCGTTCGCGGTTTCTACCAAATTTAATCCGGCAAAACGACCAATCCCGTAATCGATGTGCGTGACAAAATCACCCACCTGTAGGGAACGTAATTCTTTTAAGGTCAGGGCCTTGTTCTTCGAGAACTTGTTCTTCTCCTTGTAGCGGTGGTAGCGTTCAAATAGTTGGTGGTCCGGGTAAAAGGCCACCTTAGTTTGTTCGTCCACAAAACCTTCGCGAAGGGAAATCTGCAAGGGTTTGAACTGAATACTCGTGTTGATTTCGTTAAAAATCACCTCGAGGCGTTCTAATTGCCGCGGGGATTCTGAACTGATGATATTGTGAAAACCGTGGGTTTGGTTGTCTAATAAAGTGGTGGCTAGACGCTCGAAGTCCTTTTGGAAAGCACCCGGATTCTTCGAAGGAAACACGATGGTTTCCGAATTCTTCAGGTGCGACCGCTTACCATATTCGATGCAGGCGAAGCCTTGCAAAGACTTTCTACTAGTTTTTGCAGTCTCCCAGCGTTCTTCAGGTTTGTTTAATAGATTGATGTCAGACGAGGAATTGACCTCATAGACCATCGACCCTTTTTCGAAATTTTCCGTTAACACATCGCTCAAGATGCTCAGGTCTTTGATCCAGATTTTCGTGTTTTCAGGCAAGAAAGTGAAGAAGGATTCCCGTGTTTCTTGGATCAGTTTCGTTTGCACATCAGGGATGAGGTGCATGGCCGAAACGGATTGGATGGAAAGCTGAGTTTCTGGGTGGAAGGTTCGAATGCTATCGACCTCATCGCCAAAGAAATCGAGGCGGTAAGGGTATTCCGCCGCATACGAAAAGACGTCTAAGATACCTCCACGTACAGAATATTGTCCCGCTTCGTAGACGAAATCCGTTCGTTCGAAATCGTATTCGTTCAGCGTTTCTGCCACGAAATTGCGATCGATTTTATCTCCTACCCGGATGGATAAGGTGTTTTTGACTAAAGACTTTCGGTTAATCACCTTCTCGGTCATCGCTGCGGGATAGGAAACGATGGCAAGGCTTTGGCCCGAATAATTACTTAATATATTCAGCACTTCCGCCCGTAATAACACGTTCGCGTTGTCCACTTCTTCCCATTCATAGGGCTTCTTGTGAGACATGGGAAAAAGGATCACGGCCGTGTCGCCTAACAAAGCCTGCAAGTCATTATAGACATATTGCGCTTCTTCTTTTTCCTCACAAAGAATTAGGAAGGGTTGCTTTTCTTTCAGCAGCGCTGACATTAAAACCGTGTCGAGTGAGCCGCATAGGCCTTTCAGGTGGAAGGATTCGCCCGGTTTGGACGTAGTTATCTTGTCAGAAATGCTTTGGACAATTCCGTCACTCTGGTAGATACTGAGAAATTCTTTGACGATCATACGTGCAAAAATTCCCTACAAAATTTACGTAGGGCTTGCAAAGGTAGGAAATTTTGTATCTTTGTGCATCTACAAAAAGGGGTGCCTCTAAAAAAGGCTGAGATTATACCCATTGAACCTGATGCGGGTAGTGCCGTCGAAGGGATTTTGTCGAGTTTTTAGCGCTGAAAACTCAGAAAAATCGTCAATGTAAGGGTTAAAAAGTTGAATCATAACAGGATTTGGCTCCTTTACCTGTTGCTAAACTTTCAAAAAAAATGAAAAAGGCAACAACGCTTATTATTACGCTTATTTTGTGTGTGCAAAGTGTATTTGCACAAAAAGTTCAGGGAATCGTTTTCGATCTGGAGACCAAAGCTCCTTTATGGGGTGCTTCCGTTTCTGTGAAAGGAAGTCAGAAAGGAAACGTAACAGATGCTAAAGGGCATTTTAATTTAACCGTCACTAAAGATGCAATCCTTACCGTGCGGTTTGTGGGCTATGATCCAGTAGAAATCACGGCAGATAAAGCCAGTCAAATCGCGCTGAAAAAATCCAATTTCTTGCAAGATGAAGTCGTAGTTCGCGCCACTCGTGCGGATGAAAATTCGGCGATGGCCTATTCGAATGTATCGGCTGCGGAACTAGGAAAAAGTAATCTGGGCCAGGATATGCCACAATTACTCAATTTTACACCATCAGTTGTTACCACTTCCGATGCTGGAGCGGGTATAGGCTATACGGGTATTCGAATTCGTGGTTCCGATGCTACACGGGTGAACGTAACGGTGAATGGTATTCCGATTAATGATTCGGAATCGCAGGGTACATTTTGGGTGAATATGCCGGACTTTGCGAGTTCAGTGAATTCGGTTCAAATCCAGCGTGGAGTGGGAACATCTACGAACGGAGCGGGTGCTTTTGGAGGTTCTGTGAATATGCAGACGAATACGTTTGAGCCTATGGCTTATGGCGAAGTGAATGCGTCTGGCGGATCTTTTGGAACACTAAAAACGACAATTAAAGCAGGTTCAGGTTTGTTAGGAGGAAAATTTACGATTGATGGCCGTTTATCGCGTATCGTTTCGGATGGTTTTATCGACCGGTCTTCTTCTAATTTGCTGTCTGCTTATTTCTCTGCGGGCTATTTTGGTGAAAAAAGTTTTATCCGTTTGAACTACTTTACCGGAAAAGAAAAGACCTATCAATCGTGGTATGGTACTCCCGAAAGTAGGATAAATGGATCCGTTTCTGAGATGCAGGCCTATATTGATCGGAACTATTTAAGTGCAGCAGAGGCAGATAATTTATTGAAAAGTGGTCGAACCTATAATTATTATACCTACGATAATCAGACAGATAATTATGCGCAGGATCACTACCAGTTAATGACGAATCACCGGTTGTCGGAGGTTTGGAACTTAGATTTGAATGCTCATTATACGTATGGTCGTGGGTATTATGAGGAGTTTAAACCTTCCGCAGATTTAACTAATTACGGTTTTTCAGGATTACTGGTTAAAAGTGTCGATGTCATTCGCCGAAAATGGTTAGATAATGATTTCTATGGTTCGACTTTCGCGTTGAATTATACCGGTTCGCAACAAATTAAATTCACTTTTGGTGGTGCTTGGAATCGCTATGTAGGACGTCATTTTGGGGTATTGCAGGATCCTTATCCGGGGAGAGAATGGTACCGTAGCCGTTCGCAAAAAACCGATTTAAACTTGTATGCGAAAGCCAACATTAATTTATCTGCTGCTTGGAATGCCTATGTAGATTTGCAGTACCGTACGGTAGGTTACCGGATGAATGGAACTGCTGATAAGTTTTTGGCCTTGGATGCGGACAATAACTATGCGTTCTTCAATCCTAAATTTGGATTAACACATCAAATTTCAGAACAAGCTAAAGTGTACGCCTCTGTGTCTGCTGGAAGTAAGGAGCCGAGTCGCCAGGATTTTGTGGACAATCCAGGAGCTGCTCCCCGCGCAGAATATTTGCAAGACTATGAGTTAGGGTACCAGCGTTCAGGCACGAAATATGCGTTTCAATTGAATGGCTATTTCATGAACTATCAAGATCAGCTTGTTTTGACGGGAGCGGTCAATTCCACTGGGGATGCCATCCGCAAGAATGTGGATGATAGTTATCGTTTAGGGGTTGAGGCATCCCTGAATTATCAAATCTCCAAGCGCCTGCTTTGGAATGGAAATGTGACGCTAAGCCAAAACCGTATCCGCCATTTCAAAGAGGAAATAGTCGATTATGACACCTATGATATGCCTGTCATACATCACGAAAATACGGACATTGCGTATTCACCCTCTCTAATTGCAGGAAATACGTTGACCTATGTGGTAGGCGCTTTCGAAGCGAGTTTATTGAGCAAATATGTGGGGAAACAATACTTGGATAATACGTCGAATGAGGGGCGTTCTTTAAAAGCTTATACGACTCAAGACATTCGCTTGAAATATACATTGAAGAAAGGTCCATCCTTCACGTTATTGCTGAATAATGTGTTGAACGAATTGTATTCATCGAATGGATACACGTATTCGTACCGATATGCGGGAGCGACGACCACGGAGAATTTCTATTATCCACAAGCTGGATTTAATTTCTTGCTGGGAGCGAGTATTCGATTCTAAATGAAAAAGCCTCAGACCGTAAAATCTGAGGCTTTTTTGTTAGTTCATTAAATCCCATTTCCAACCCCATTTCGCGAGGCGGTAACGGACAGAATACCAAAGTACGCCTAATCCATAGATGGAGCTGCGTTTGAAATTAATCGAAGAGGCTTCGTCAAAATACTTCGTAGGGCAAGTTACTTCACCCACTTCGAATCCTTTCCAGAAAAGCTGTAAGACCATTTGGTTATCGAAGATGAAATCATCGTCGCATTTCGTGAATTTCACGGCCTCCAAAGCTTCTTTCGAAAACGCCCGGTAACCGGTGTGGTATTCAGAAAGCTTTTGGTCGATCATGATATTCTGAAACAAAGTCAACAAGCGATTCGCGATGTATTTGTAAATCGGCATTCCGCCCTTTAGTGCTCCTTTTCCTAAAATGCGTGAAGCAAAAACGACTGGATACAAGCCATTACCTATGATTGAAATCATCGCCTTTAATAACATCGGCGTGTATTGGTAATCTGGGTGCAACATGATGACGATGTCACCCCCCAGCTCCAAAGCCTTCGTGTAGCAGGTCTTCTGATTACCCCCATAGCCTAGGTTTTTGTCGTGTCTGATCACGTGTTGTATACCCACGGATTTCGCCACTTCTACGGTATTGTCCGGGCTATGGTCATCGACTAAAATCACTTCATCCACCCAATCGTGGGGGATTTCGTGGTATGTTTTCTCTAGGGTTAGCGCGGCCTTGTAAGCGGGCATAACGACGATGACCTTTTTACCTTCGTACATAATTATTTCTAAGCTATTTTTGCGACCTTTGTGCGGCCAAAGTGTAAAATTAAATATTTATGAGCGAATCGCTATTTTTTCTTCTTTTTTCGGTAGGTGTAATAGCCGTGATGTTAATCGACCTGGGCGTATTTAAGAAAGATACGGTGGCGGAAGTTACCTTCAAGGAAGCGGGATTCTGGACCGGTATGTGGGTTTTATTAGCTATTGCCTTCTACATTTTCTTAGGCTTTAACGGGGCAATGGTTCATGGGATTTCAGATATGGCGAGTCTGAAAGCAGTGCAACAAGCGTATGCAAGTCACATTGATTTAGGGAGTGGTTCTTATTATGAGGCCTTAGCGGTTTTTCAAAATAATATGTCCTTGGAGTTTATCACAGGCTATTTAGTGGAATATTCTTTGTCTGCGGATAATGTTTTTGTGTTCATTTTGATCTTTAATTCTTTTGGAGTTCAAAAGCGTTACTACAAGAAAATCCTCGTTTGGGGAATCTTGGGAGCGATTATATTACGTCTCGTATTTATCTTTTTAGGTGCGGCCTTGTTGCAGAAATTCGACTGGATTATCTATGTTTTCGGCGCTTTCTTAGTGTACACGGGGGTGAAGATTTTATTTTCGAAACACGAGGAGGAAGAAATTGATACGGCGAATCACCCGGTTGTTCGTTTATTATCTCGCTTTTTCAACGTCTACAAACGGAATGTAATTGGGCGTTTTTTCGTTCGAATGAAGACTGGAAAGGTATTTATTACACCCATTTTCATTGTGGTGGTAGTCATTGCCTTTACTGATATTTTATTTGCGGTAGATTCGATTCCGGCTATTTTTTCCATATCAAAAGATCCCTATATCGTTTTCTTTTCGAACGTTTTCGCCGTAATGGGGCTTCGTTCACTCTTCTTCTTCCTCTCTAGTTTGATGGGCTTGTTCCGTTTCTTGCCTATGGGCTTGGGTGTTTTATTGAGCTTCGTAGGAGGAAAAATGTTAGCGCATTCGAAGCTAGAAGAATGGGGTTTTGGGACACTTTCTTCTTTAGGAGTGATCATCGGAATTTTGACGATCAGTATCTTGTTAAGCGTTTTATTTCCAGAGAAGAAAAAGGCTTAATGCCATTCGTTCACTAGTTTGCGGTATTGCAAAGGCGGCGTATTCATCCAGGCCTTGAACTGCTTATTAAAGTGGGAAATATTGCCAAAACCGCTCTCAAAGCACACCTCAATCATCGGTTTGTTCGTAGTCCGCAACAATGTGCAGGCGTGTTTCACCCGAAACTCTGTCACTAATTCGACAAAAGTCTTGTTGGTTACTTTTTTAAAGTAACGGCAGAAAGCCGTTTCCGTCATATTCGCTAAATGTGCCACCTCGTCTAGATGGACTTCTTGCGTATAATTAGCGATGACATAGGCATACACTCGGTTGATTCGTTCTAAATCCCCTGCTGCAATCGCATAATTCCCTTCTGTGGTATCAATCGCTTGTACATCTGCGGTGGAAATTCCGATGGTATGCAGGATTTGTAAGAAGGCCAAAAGCCGAGGAAACGGTGCCATCTCGCTCAGGGCTAACATTTCGCGGGCGATTTTATCCTGTGTGGGACCCACGATAGAGAAACCGGTTTTTGCTTTCTCGAATAGATTCTTCAAACCTTGACAGGCTTCGTTTGACAAGAATTCTTCGCCCAGAAAATCCTTTCTAAAGTGGATGACTAATGCTTGCGCCCCTTCTGGATCAGGATCTTCTAATAACCAATCTTTGCGGTGGTTTTGCCAGCAATGGGGTAGGTTTTCGCCTAGTAAAACGAGGTCGCCTGGTCTAAAATCAGTGATTTGGTTGCCAATAAAGCGCTTGCCTTCGCCAGCGATAATCAGGGTTAATTCTAATTCAGGATGAAAATGATAGGGTGCGTCAAAACGGGCTTGTTTCACGTGTTTGATTTGAAATCCGGAATGAAGGTGTTCGCGCTGTGCTTTCATTTAATTTTAGCCTATTTGTGAGCTTAGGATCGTAGAATGGTAAAATTGCATCTTTTTTGGCCAAAATAAAGGTAGCCCACCAAAATATTTTCCGAAATCTTTGCAAGAAAAAAAGATGTTAAACCAACCCTTTCCCGTTTCGCCGGAGCAAAGAGCCTATTTTGCCGCTAACGGCCATGCCTATATTCCGGGATTAATCTCAGCAGAAGAATTAAGGCCTTATCGCCAAGCGATTTTGGACTGGGCGGATGAATTTCGTGCCCAGCAAAAACCGATGGAGGAGCGTGATACGTATGGAAAGGCGTTTCTACAAATGATGAACCTTTGGGAAAGCTCGGAAACGGTCAAGGAATTTACCTTAGCGAAACGCTTCGCCTCCGTCGCAGCTCAATTATTAGGAGTTCAACATGTACGTTTGTACCACGATCAAGCCTTGTTCAAAGAACCCGGTGGAGGTCACACCCCTTGGCATCAGGATCAATATTATTGGCCATTGGATACCCCTAAAACGGTGACGATGTGGATGCCTTTGGTGGATATTGAAGAGGGAATGGGCATGCTCACTTTTGCGTCGAAATCTTCCGGTGCTGATCTGCCTAAGCTGGAGATTTCTGATGAATCTGAAGCCTTAATAGGCAACTATGTGGCTAAACAGGGCTATGAAATTGTGGCCCAAAAGTCCATGAAAGCCGGAGATGCCACCTTTCATTTAGGCTGGACCTTGCATAATGCCCCGGGAAATGAATCAACTAAAATGAGAGAAGTAATGACCGTCATCTACATGGACGCGGAGGCTCGGGTGATGGAGCCGCAAAACCAGAACCAAGAGGCAGATCGCCAGCGGTGGTTGCAAGGTTTAGCCCCTGGGTTGCCCGCAGCTTCTGCCCTAAATCCCCTTATCGGAGATTAGGACAGTCGCAAGCGTTTTTCTTAAATAGGGACCATTTTTTCTTGTAAAGCTTAGGTTGACGTTGACTCGCGCAAGAGCCAGCAAGCATCGCAACACAGAAAAGTAGGAGTAGATAACGCATTATTTTAATCGAGCTTTGAAGTAATTAATTGCTAATCCCCAGGCCTCTTCGGTAGCTGCCTTGTCAAAATTAGGATTAGAAGGGTTGGCAAAAGCGTGTTCCGCATCGAAGATTTTTGTTTGAATTCCTTTGCCTGCTGTTTTCATATTGGCTTCAAATTCCTTCACCACCGTCGGGTTGATAAATTGCTCCTTACCTGCAAATAGACCCAAAACATCCGTCTGCAATAATTTCAATTGCTCCACATCCTTCACGGGCATTCCGTAATACATGACACAAGCTTTGGCTTGCTTTCCGGCTAAAATGGAAGCCTTTAAAGATAAAGAACCACCAAAACACCAACCCACTGTCGCAATCTTCGCTTTAGGTCCTACATAGGCGATGGCACCTTTAATGATGGCTTCTAGGCGTGCCGGATTCGCACCTCCCATATATTTCGCCGCATCTTCCCGAGTGGTTGCTACTTTACCGTCGTACATATCGATCGCTAACACATTCACATTGCCTAATGTGCTATAGAAATGTTCTGCTTCTCTTTTAATGTGATCATTTAGGCCCCACCATTCTTGGAAAACGAATAAGGTGATATCAGATGGTTTGTCTGCAGGGATATAAAATCCTTTCGCCATTTGATCATCTGGGGTTTTGAATTCCACCATGACGCCACCAGCTTTACTCACGTGGTGGTAGGCTTTCGGAAGTGCGTGTGATTTAATAAAGGTTTTATTAGAGGCCAAAAGCTGCATTCCGTCTTTCTTAACGAAACAGCAAGAGGTCTGAGAGAAGGCAAAAAAGGAGGCGAAAACAAGCGCCAAGGATGCAATAATTCTTTTCATAGCTTGATTTGATAATTTTTTTTCTAAATGTAGCCGGAAATTTCTGTTTTGCCCTAACTTTGTCCCAAACCTATTTATTTTAAACATGAAAAATTCCTCGTTCGGAATCCTCCGAATCACCCTCATTTTTGCCTTATTGGTTTCAACGTTTGCAGCTTTTGCTCAAACAGCTAATCCCCTATCAGGTAAGAAAATTTTAGTTTTCTCGCTAACGAAAGGCTTCCGCCATTCGTCTATCAAGCCAGGCCAAATCGCCTTATTTAAGATGGCGAAAGAAAAAGGGTTTTCTGTTGATACAACAGAGAACGCTGCGAACTTCACAGAGAAAAATTTGAAGCAATACCGCATCGTTGTGTTTTTAAACACGACTTCTAACGTATTAAACGATGTGCAACAAATTGCATTTGAGCGCTACATTCAAGCAGGTGGGGCCTATTTAGGTATCCATGCGGCAACAGATACCGAATACGATTGGGCTTGGTATACAAAATTAGCCGGTGGCCAATTTGCCTCTCACCCTGGTCGTCCGAACGTCCAAAAAGGGAAGTTTACTGCAGTTGATCGCACACACATTTCGACGGCGCACATGCCTGAGACCTTTGATCGCACAGATGAATTTTATGATACGAAGAACTTCAATAAAGATGTTCACGTGTTAATTACCTTAGATGAGAAATCGTATACAGACGGTAAAATGGGTGATTTCCACCCAATGGCTTGGTACCACGAATACGATGGAGGCCGCGCATTTTATACGAACTGGGGACACACGCACGAGTCATTTGAAGAGCCGATTGTAGTACAACATTTATGGGGTGCCTTACAATGGTTAGCGTCCGGTCCTGCTCAAGATTATACCAAGAAATTACGTTCAGAATTGCCTCCAGAGGAGAATCGTTTCACGAAAGTGGTATTAGATCGCAATTTAGATGAGCCTACGGAATTAGCGGTGACAGATGCAGGGAAAATCTTTTTCGGAGAACGTAAAGGGAAATTAAAAATGTATGACCCTAAAAAAGGGAAGACGAAAGCCGTAGCTGATTTGGACGTATTCTCTAAATTCGAATATGGTTTAATGGGTGTGAATATCGACCCTGATTACAATAAAAACCACTGGATTTATTTATTCTATTCTCCACAAACGGGAAAAGCAGATACGGCACAACACCTTTCACGTTTTACCTATGATGACGTGAAAGATACGTTAATCATGAGTTCAGAAAAGGTACTTTTACGCGTTCCAGTGAAGCGTGACGGATGTTGCCATACGGGTGGTTCTATCGCTTGGGACAAATCAGGTAATTTATTCCTTTCTACAGGAGATGACACGAATCCATTTGACTCAAATGGGTATGGGCCTATGGATAACCGTCCGGGACGTTCGGGCTGGGATGCACGTGCTACTTCTTCTAACACGAATGATTTAAGAGGAAAGATTTTACGTATTAAACCCACTCCAGAAGGAGGTTATACAATCCCAGAGGGTAATTTATTCCCAGCGGGTATCTACCACGCTAAACCAGAAATCTATGTAATGGGTAACCGTAATCCTTACCGTATTTCGGTGGATAAGCGCACCGGTTTCTTGTATTGGGGTGAAGTAGGTCCGGATGCGGGTGAAGATTCGAAGAAATATGGTCCACGTGGACACGATGAAGTGAATCAAGCACGTCAGGCGGGCTATTTCGGTTGGCCATTGTTCGTAGCGGATAACCGTCCGTACAACCAACGTGATTTTGCAAAGGACAGCACTTGGGCTACGTATAATCCCAAAGCGCCTATCAATAACTCTCCTCACAACACAGGATTCTCACATTTGCCAGCGGCTCAAAAAGCGTTTATCTACTACCCATATGTAGATTCACCAGAATTTGGCCCTGTAATTTCTAAAGGTTCTCGTAACGCCATGGCTGGCCCAATCTATTACCGTGAAGATTTCCCAGCAACATCGAAGACGAAATTTCCGGCTTATTATGACGGTAAATTCTTCGCCTACGATTGGTCACGCGATATGATCTACACCGTTTCGATGAATGCGAAAGGAGATTTCGTTCAAATGGAGCGCTTCTTGCCTAACACGACTTTCTCACATCCAATGGATTTAGAGTTTGACAAAAACGGTACGATGTATGGTTTAGAGTATGGCCCAAACTGGTTTGCGGCTAGTGAAGAGGCAGCGCTATACAAGATTGAATACAACGCTGGCAACAGAACGCCTAAAGTGAAGGTGGCTGTAGATAAAGCGGTAGGTGCTTTACCTTTGAAAGCGAAGTTCTCTTCAGCAGGCACCGTTGATTTTGATGGCGATGCGATCAAATATACTTGGAATTTTGGTGATGGTGGTACTAGCACTGCAGCAAATCCACTACACGTTTTCGCGAAAGCAGGCGTTTACAATGTGAGATTGACGGTGAAAGATGCAGCCGGAAATTCAAATTCTGAGGTGATTAAAATCACAGCGGGTAATGAAGTACCAGCGGTAGACGTAGCGATTGAAGGTAACAAATCATTCTATTGGAATGACAAGCCGGTAACTTATAAGGTTTCAGTTCAGGATAAAGAGGATGGAAGCTTAGCGAATAAGAAAATTGCGGAAGACGATGTCATCATGCAAATCGATTATTTAGAAGGATTTGACAAGACGGTTATTGCGCAAGGTCACCAAGCGAATACGTCCTTCTCTACAGGTAAGCGTTTGATCGATTTATCAGATTGCAAGACATGTCATGCGATCGATAAGAAATCGGTAGGACCTTCTTATACAGACGTAAGTAAGAAATACCGTGCGAGCTCACAAAATATTGATGAGTTATCGAAGAAGATCATCTCTGGTGGTGGTGGAGTTTGGGGAGAGAATGCGATGGCAGCTCACCCACAAGTTTCAGTTGCGGATGCACGTGAGATGGTTAAATACATCTTAGGTTTAGCAGACAAGAAAAAAGCATCTAAGCCAGTGGCTGGTCAATATGTACCACAAGACAAAGGAAAGCCAGGAACGTTTATCTTCCGTGCGATGTATACTGACAAAGGAGCGGGTAAAATTGCGCCGGTAACAGGTTCTAAAGTCGTGACTTTACGCGATGCGAAGTTCCCTGCAGTAAGCGCAGATGCAACAGCTAAAACGATGAAGTTCAAAGTAGATGGAATCGGCGAAATCTTAGTAGCAACTGCTTCGGGTGGATATGCTCGTTACGATGCGATCGACTTAACGGGTATCAAGAACCTTTCTGTTATGGCTACTTATATGGCGGGTCAAACAGTAGGAGGTCAATTAGAACTTAGAACAGGTAGTGTAACAGGTCCATTGTTGGGTTCTGTTGAAGTAAACGCAACGAAGGCTTATAACTTCCCAATTAACGCGTCAGGTGTACACGATATCTACTTGGTATTTGTGAATGACAAAGTGAAAGAAGGAGCGCTATATGCGTTGATGAATTTGAACTTCCAGAATTAGTCAGGAAGTATTTAAACGAAAAAAGCCCCGAGCGATCGGGGCTTTTTTTATGCTCTTTCAGATAACTCGAGCCACCTCAGCTCTTTCTCTTCCAGCTTGTTCTTGATGTCCTCGATAGCTTTCGCCCAATCGGTTAACAATTGAAAGTCTTCGGAACCTTGGTTGAGTTTTTCGACGAAGGAATCTTTTTCGATTTCCAAAGCCGCCATTTCTTTTTCTAACTCTTCAAACTCCTTTTGTTCCTTGAAGCTAAGCTTAGGGCCTTTAGGTGCTGCGGCTACAGGAGCTGCTGTCGAAGGGGCCTTTACAGGACTTTGCTTAGCAGCTGGCTCATTTTCTTTGTTTTCTAAGGCCGTGCGGTAATCGGTATAGTTTCCGTTAAAGAAGTTCACTTCACCTTCGCCTTCCACTAGGATTAATTGATCGACTAGATTGTCCATGAAATAACGATCATGGGAAACTAAAAGTAGACAGCCTTGGAATTCGCTAAGGAAGTCTTCTAATAATTGTAAGGTGTCTAAGTCCAAATCATTGGTTGGCTCATCTAGAATCAAGAAATTCGGATTCTTTACCAGCACCCGCATTAATTGAAGGCGCTTCTTTTCGCCACCTGACAGCTTTTCTACCGGAGTATATTGCTGAGCAGTAGGGAAGAGGAATTTGCTCAAGAATTGGCTTGGGCTGAGCGATTCGTTCTTTCCGTAGGGGATTACTTCTGCGATTTCAGTGATCGTGTCGATGACGCGTTGTTCTGGGCGGAAATCGAAAGGGATCTGGGTGTAATAACCCACCACTAGCGTTTCGCCTGGATCGATTGTGCCCGAATCGGGTTGTTCTAATCCAGTTAAAAGTTGTAAGAACGTCGTTTTGCCGGCGCCGTTTTTGCCCACGATACCGATGCGGTCTTTTTTCTTAAAGGTGTAGGTGAAATCGTTGATGATCTTCTTGTCTCCCCAAGCCTTTTTCAGGTGGTTGATTTCGATGATCTTATTGCCAAGACGGGACATTTGGATGTTGAGTTCCAGTTTGCTGTCGTCTAGTTTTTTATTCGCTTTTTCTTCGGTTTCGTAGAAGGCATCGATGCGAGATTGGGATTTAGTTCCACGCGCTTTGGGTTGCTTACGCATCCACTCTAGCTCTTTGCGGTAGAGGTTTTTGGCTTTTGAAACGCTGCTGGCATCGGAGGCTTCGCGCTCGGCTTTTTTCTCTAGGAAATAGGCGTAATTTCCTTCGTAGGTATAGATGGAGCCATCGGCTAATTCCATCATCTTGTTGCAGACCTTGTCTAGGAAATAACGGTCGTGGGACACGACTAAAACCGTGACGTTAGGGCCGGACATAATTCCTTCTAGCCATTCGATGGTTTCGATGTCCAAATGGTTAGTCGGCTCATCCAGAATCATAATATCTGGACTCTCGATAAGTAGTTTAGCGAGGGAAAGACGTTTCTTTTGGCCTCCAGATAAGGTTGAAACCTTTTGGTCGCCATCTGGAATGCCTAAGCGGCTGATGATTTGTTTCGCACGTGCCTCATAATCCCAAGCATTATGGGCTTCCATTAAGGCGAAGGCGTCTTCGAGTTCTTTGGAATCGCCAGAAAGCATCGCTTTCTCGTAGGATTTGATGGCAACTGCGCTGGGTAAGTCGTCTGAGAACAGGTAATTAAGGACTTGTTCGTTTTCGGCGAAAATCGGATTCTGCGGCAGATAACCTACGCGAATTCCTTTGCGAATGGAGATTTTTCCCTCGTCTGGCGTTTGCATCCCCATCAGGGATTCCATCAAGGTGGTTTTACCCGTCCCGTTTTTTCCGATGAGGGCTACTTTTTCGCCTTTTTGGAGGCCAAAAAATAAACCTTTAAACACCCATCTTTCGCCTAGGTTGCGTGATATATTCTCCGCCGATAAATAATTCATTCGTTTGTTGTTGAGAATTCGATTAAGAATTCGATTCCATCTCTTCTTCTCTCATTTTACGCTTCAAGACGCGACCTGAAACGCCGATACTGATTTCGTACAAGCCTAAAAGTGGGAACGCCACTAAAAGCTGAGAAACCACATCCGGAGAAGGAGTGATGATCGCCGCCACGATAAAAATGACAATAAGGGCATGTCTGCGATATTCCCGCATGAAGGACGGGGTTAAAATGCCTACTTGAGATAGCACAAAGGCTATCATCGGTAATTGGAACGTGATTCCACAAGCCAATGTTAACATCGATAACAAGGAAATGTAATCGTTGATGTCAAATTGGTTTTGGATGCTCGGATCTAATTTAAAGTTCGCTAGGAAGTTAATGGCCATAGGTGCCACCACAAAATACCCGAAAGCAACCCCACTAAAAAACAATACAGAAACCCAAAATACCGCCCCACGAGCCGCTTTCAATTCCTTGCTCTTTAGGCCTGGTTTAATGAAGCGCCACAATTCGTGGAACATGTAGGGGAACGCAAATAAAAGACCTACAATGATCGACTGTGTTAGGGCCATCATGAATTGACCTGAAACCTCTCTACTTTGAAGAATAAAATCAGCCTTCTGCATGCATAAACTAGGCATGTTGAAGAGGTCAGCGGCTTGACACAGGATTTGGTTCGTATAAAAATCCGTTTTCGTCGGTCCTAAAATGATCGAACTGAAAATGAATTCACGGAAGAACCAAGCGGCCACTGCGAAGATAAAAAAGGAAGCAACAGATCGCAGAATATGCCATCTTAATTCCTCTAAATGACCTAGGAAGGACATCTCTGTGCCATCCGATGCGTCATCGTCGTCGAAATCGTCAAAATCTTGATCTGTTGCCATGTGTTATTATAGGTATAATGGGAATTGCTTCACCCACTCATTTACTTCTCCTTTGATTGATTTCAATACTGCCTCATTATCGTGGTTCATCAAGGCCTTGTCGACCATCTCCACGATTTGAGCCATATCCGTTTCTTTCAAACCACGCGTCGTCATCGCCGCCGTTCCCACACGCATACCTGAGGTAACGAATGGAGACTTGTCGTCGAATGGAACCATGTTCTTGTTAATCGTGATATCCGCTTGAATCAACGTATTCTCCGCTAATTTACCGCTCAATCCTTTCGGACGTAGGTCAATTAACATCAAGTGATTATCTGTACCGCCTGAGATGATATCGTATCCTTTCGCTAAAAAGGCCTTCGCCATCGCTTGCGCATTCGACTGCACTTGCTTCGCATACGCCTCAAACGTAGGAGTTAATGCCTCGCCAAAAGCAATCGCTTTCGCCGCAATCACGTGCTCTAACGGACCACCTTGCGTTCCAGGGAACACGGCGCCATCTAAACACGCAGACATCATTTTCAATTCACCTTTTAGCGTCTTGAAGCCAAATGGATTCTCAAAATCATTTCCCATCATGATCAAACCACCACGCGGTCCACGAAGCGTTTTGTGCGTCGTAGTCGTGATAATGTGGCAATGTTGAACGGGGTTATTCAATAAACCCTTCGCGATTAACGCAGATGGGTGTGAAATATCAGCTAATAAAATCGCTCCTACTTGGTCAGCGATTGCGCGAAGACGTGCATAATCCCAATCACGAGAATAAGCAGACGCTCCGCAAATGATCAATCTTGGTTTCTCTTTTAATGCAGTTGCTTCTACTTTGTCCCAATCGATCAATCCCGTTTCTTTTTCTACACCGTAGAAGAATGCTTGGAAATATTTACCCGAGAAATTCACCGGAGAACCGTGTGAAAGGTGACCGCCGTGAGACAAGTCAAATCCTAGGATTTTATCGCCTGGGTTTAAGAACGATAAGAATACCGCCGCATTCGCTTGAGCTCCAGAGTGAGGTTGAACGTTTGCCCAAGTCGCTCCGAATAATTTCTTCGCACGCTCAATTGCTAACGTTTCCACTTCATCCACTACTTCACAGCCACCATAATAACGCTTTCCGGGTAGACCTTCCGCGTATTTATTCGTTAAAACACTTCCCTGTGCTTCCATCACCTGTGGCGATGTGAAGTTTTCAGAGGCGATTAATTCAATGCCAAATTCTTGGCGATGTGCCTCCTGGTTAATCAGGTCAAAAATTTCTTTGTCTCGTTGTGTAGGGAAAGTGGATGCCATAAAAAAGAATGGGTTCTGGATTACAATTTGAAAGGTCAAAAGTACGTTTTTTTCTCCGAATTGAAAAACGAAAAGAGCCTATAATAAGACAAATATCACGCATGTTTCTGCGCTTTTTTCTTAATTTTGACATTGCATTTTGAGACAAACATGAAATTAAAATTTATCGCCTTTCTTTTGTTCGCTTTCTTGGCTATTCCAGCCCTTGCTCAGAAGATTACCCCCGCTAAATGGTCTTGGTCCATCAAGCCCGCAAACCCGAAAGTGGGGGAGCAGGCAGAAGTTATTTTTAAGGTCGCGATTGAAAAGGATTGGTATTTGTATTCCTCCGATTTTGACAAAGATCTAGGCCCCACAGTAACGACCGTTACCTTTAAGCCAGGTGCTGGTTACCAAACAGTGGGTGAATTGAAAGCCATCAATCCGCATGCGAAAAACGATACGGAGATTTGGAATGGAACGTATACGTATTTCACCGGCCAAGCCGAATTCCGCCAAAAAATCAAAATCACCGCCTCGGATTATACAATCGAGGGTTCCTACGATTCACAATCTTGCTCGAATGTTTCCGGACTTTGCGTTCCTATCAAAGGTCCATTTAGTCTGAAAGGAAAGGCTGAGAAGGTAGTTTCGGCTGACACGGCTGCTGCTCCCGTTATTGAGCCGGAGACTGTGGATTCAGTAGTGACAAAACCTGCAGTAGTGGCCACGCCTACAGAAGCTCCAGAAGACGACTCTCTTTTCGCCTTCTTCTGGATTGCCCTAGGCGCCGGATTCTTGGCCCTATTAACTCCTTGCGTTTATCCTTTAATCCCGATGACCGTAAGTTTCTTCACGAAGCAAAAGGGCGGTAAAGGATTAGCCTTTTTATATGGAGGATTTATCGTGTTGATTTACGTGTTTTTCGGAACGCTTTTAGCCTTCTTCGCGGGTGCAAGTTTTGCGAACTTCCTGAGCACGCATTGGATCCCGAATATGATCTTCTTTACCATATTTATCTTATTCGGTATTTCGTTCTTAGGTGCGTTTGAAATTGTATTGCCATCGAATCTAGTGAACACCGTAGATGCGAAGTCGGATAAAGGCGGATTCATCGGCGTGTTCTTTATGGCTTTCACCTTAGTATTAGTGTCCTTTTCTTGTACAGGGCCTCTTGCTGGATCGATCTTGATTGCAGCCTCTCAAGGCGCTTTCTTAAAACCGATTATCGGGATGTTAGGATTTTCATTAGCTTTCGCCATTCCGTTTACGCTCTTCGCCATATTCCCAGGATTCATGCAGAAATTGCCGAAGTCTGGCAATTGGATGAACGAGGTGAAAGTGGTGTTAGGCTTCTTAGAAATCGCGCTTGCGTTTAAATTCTTAAGCGTAGCAGATCAGGTATACCACTGGCATCTGTTGGATCGGGAGATCTTCTTAGCGATTTGGATTGCGATCTTTACGGCCTTGACCTTGTATTTATTTGGCAAGATTTCCTTGCCACATGATGGCCCATCGAAGAATTTGTCGGTTCCACGTACTTTGTTTGCGACGGCGGTATTAGCCTTTGTCATTTACTTGGTTCCGGGGATGTTTGGAGCGCCGTTAAAAGGGCTTTCGGGCTGGTTGCCACCGATGAATTCACAAGATTTTAAGGGTTCGCAAGCAGCGGAACCTACCGCACAAAAAAGCGACGTTTTATACAGTGATTTCTTAGAATTGCCTTTAGGCCTGGATGGTTATTTTGATTTCGAGCAGGCGAAAGCGGCTGCGTTGAAAGCAAACAAACCCTTGTTTATTGACTTCACGGGACATGGTTGTGTGAATTGCCGGAAGATGGAGGAATACGTTTGGTCGGATCCTTCCGTTTTACAGCGACTAAAAAACGATTATGTGGTGGTGGCTTTGTATTGCGATGACAAGACTGAATTGCCGGCAGACAAGTGGTATACGTCTAAAGTGGATGGACAGGAGAAGAAGACTTTAGGAGACCAAAACCTCGACTTCCAAATCTCCCGCTTCAACTCAAACGCGCAACCGCATTATGTTTTGCTAGACCCACGCAAAGACGATAAGCCAATGGTTCAGCCAGTAGCTTTCGATGCGAATGTTTTTCACTTTGTTAGCTTCTTAGACGAAGGTAAATCCATCTATCAATCTGCGAAATAATGTCTTGGGCAGCCTATTCTGGTGTAATGATCGCCACGGGATTGAAGTTTATTGCAGGGCCTATCACGGGTTTTAGCCTTGGTTTAACTTGGTATGAGACTGTGCTATTTACGTGGTTAGGCGCGATGGCTACGGTAACGATTATTATCACTGCGGGTAAAGCCATTTTAGGATTGGTTGCTAAGTACCGCAGTTCAAAACCCAAACTATTCTCGAAACGTATTCGCTATGCGGTGGATATTTGGCAACGCTTTGGAATCAAAGGAATTGCGGCGTTAACACCATTGATTTTTACTCCGATAGGGGGAAGTTTACTAGCGCTTTCGTTCAAAGTGCCGACTGCAAGAATATTGTTCTTTATGGGGATCTCCTCGCTGATCTGGTCGCTCATCTATGTAGCGGGTATTTATCAACTGACTTTTTTAAGGGATATGTTGGTGCATTAGTCCTAGTGGGACCACCTTCTCGGCCACAAAAAAAGCCGGATAAACCGGCTTCTTTAAAATCTATGTGATCAGGAATTAGTTTCCTTGATTAATCGCTTTTCCTTTGAATAATTTCTCGCGGATTGCATTCGCTTTCACTTCTAGTTCTGGCTTTGCATCGTATTTCAATTGAGATTGAACTGCTGCGCTGTCTGGGTGAACACCGTACACATACTCATCGCCTTTGCGCACGTCTTTTTGTTTGATTGTGTTGTTTTTTTGGTAATCACAAGAAGTCGCTACCGCTAAAATGGCTACTAAAGAAAGTAAATTCGTTAATTTCATAAGGCTGTGTCAATAATTATTTGCAAAAATAAGGAATAGGTCATCGTTCGCCTAACTTTCCTCAATTTTTTTAATTTGATCCGCTAAAAAGTTCATTAATTCCTGGATATAGGGCTTGCTGAAATTGAATTCGATGCCGGCTGTGGCATAAATTGTTTTCATCGGTTGCGTATATCCCAGTGAAAGCGCCGCGATGTATTGCTCGAGGGCTTTTTTCGGATTTTGGCAATAATTTCGCCAAACCGCCAGCGCCCCTAATTGCGCAATCGCATACTCAATGTAATAGAAAGGCACTTCGAACAGGTGCAATTGTTTTTGCCAAATATTCGACCGCACCTCCGCTAATCCTGTCCAATCCGTCACCGTATCGGAGAATTTTGAAACGATTTCGTTCCACTTCTCCTCGCGTTGTGCGACCGTATGTGCCGGGTTTTCGTATACCCAATGCTGGAAAGCATCAATCGTCGCCACCCATGGAAGTGTTTCTAAGATGTCTTCAAGGTGCTTGATTTTGGCACGTTTCGCCTCTTCGGGATTCGTAAAATAATGTCCCCAAAGGTCCATCGTCATCAATTCCATACTCATCGAAGCCAGCTCAGCCACTTCAGATGGGAAATTACGGAAGGAATTTAGGGCTAGGTCTTTGGTCAAAATACTGTGCACCGCATGCCCGCCTTCGTGCAATAAAGTCACCACATCACGCACCGTGCCCGCCGCGTTCATAAAGATGAACGGGTAGCCCGTCTCCTCTAAGGGATAGTTATAGCCGCCAGGATTCTTCCCTTTGCGTGAGTCTAAATCGAAACGATCCAATGTCACCATTTCTTTTAGGCAGTTACCTAAGAACGGATCCATCTCGTCGAAAACACCGATCGTTTTGGTTAATAATTCTTCTCCTGTCTCGAATGGTTTCAAAGGTCCGCGACCTAATGGATCTACCGCCTTATCAAAAGGTTTCAATGCATCCAGCCCCATCTCCTCCTTGCGCTTCGCCGCCGCTTCATTTAATAAAGGGACAACTGTTTCGGCTACCGCGTCGTGGAATTCAAAACATTCCGCTGGACCGTAATCAAAACGACCTAAGCTGGCAAAAGCATAGTCGCGGTAGTTTTCAAAACCCGCATTCAAAGCCAATTGATGACGTTTCTCAATAAGCGAAGTATACAAATCATTTAACTCATTTTTGATCGACAAACGTTTTTGAACCATCGTTTGGTACACTTCTTCGCGTTCTGCGCGATCTGTAGATTCCAACAATGCCCCCGCTTGTTGCAAGGTTTTTTCTTCGCCTTTAATCGTCACCATCAAGGCTCCAGTTAAGGCCCCATAATTGGTTTCTAAATTCTGTAATTCTGTGAACAAGGGAATATTTTCCTCGCGGAAGATTTCGATCGCCTTTTTCATGCCGCGCAACATCACGGGGAATCCCGTTTCCGTTAGTTCGTTCACGAACGGACTTTCGATTACTTTCTTGTTCCACGCATCGTCGAAAACAGAGGCATTCGGCATAATTTCGTTCACAAACTGCGCGTAGCTCGTTTGCAACGTCTCGTTTTGGTTATCGCAAGACATTTTGATGTATCGCCAAGCGAAATTTTCCGATAAGTAGGATTCTAATTCAGAGCGGTTCGCACAAAAATCCCGTAAATCAGCAATGCTGGAGATTTCCGTCGCACTCAATTGCTCAAAATAAGGCAATACCGATTCCCACGTACTTAACTGAAAATCTGCCGGTAAAAATGTTCTCTGTTTCATATTAATCTAAGTCAATCACCACGCCAGCGCTTAATGGATGCGCCACGCAAGTTAAAATATAGCCCTTCGCGATCTCGCCTGGGGTTAAGCCGTCTTCCTCGTCCATGCCCACTTTCCCGCTTTGGCATAGACCCATACAAGCCGTACACATGCCTGCTTGGCAAGAATAGGGGATGTCTAAGTCAGCCTCCAACGCCGCCTCTAGAATGGTTTCGCTCGGTTGAACCGTAATTTTATGTTCTTTTCCTTCGTAAATCAAGGTCACTTCTTGCGTTTGCAATGAGCCATCCTCTTCGGCCTGTTCCATCTCCTCACTAGCCACCACCCCAAAAGATTCCTGGTGAATCTGACCCGCTGGCACATCAAACATGGCTAAAGATGATTGTACCTCCGACATCATTCCTTGCGGTCCGCAAAGATAATAATGCGCAGACGCGATGTCCAAGCCTAATTCCTGCTTCAAGTAATAGACAATAGAAGCCTGGTTAATTCTACCTTTCAATCCCGGCCAATTGGCTGCCGGTTGAGAGATGACGTGCAATACTTTAAAGCGATTGGCGTGCAAGGATTCCAATGTATCCAAGACCTTTTTGAAGATAATTTGATCCTCATGACGAGAACCGTAAATCAAATGGATTTTAGACAAAGGTTCGCCGTGCAGAATCGTTTTGATCATCGACAATAAGGGCGTGATTCCTGACCCGGCGCCCACGAAGACATAATTTTTCGAAGCAGAGGCCTCCGCTTCCAGGGTAAAATTCCCCATCGGCTCCAATACCTCTAGGCTATCGCCCTCTTTCAAAGTGTCGCATAGAAAGTTCGATACTAAGCCTCCTTCGATGCGTTTTACCGTGATGGCAGGTGACATATCGGTCTTCGAGGAAGAGGATAAACTATAACTTCTGCGGACTTTTTTGCCCTCGATTTCGGGGATGACGGTTAAAAACTGACCCGATAGATAATGCAAGGCATCATGAATGGGTTGCCAAAAATGGATCGTCTTCGTATCGATCGTCTCTTCCGTAATTTCTTTAATTTTTAAATGCATATTAATCGCTGCTAACGGGTTTAATCCAGGCTACGGCACTTGGGCGACTCTCATTGTGCAGTCGATCGAAGGCCGTTACCGTAAATCCATAACCCGGTTTAAGGTCATCTTGTTCCAAAATTAATTCAGTTGCCTTCCCTTTGTACACGATATTGCGTGGGTCCTCCAGGTATTTTTTATCTTGTTTAGGGATTCGGTAGACCACATAATAGGCCACCGGATCTTTATCATCTGATTCCTCGCCGGCTTGCCACTTTAGTTTTTTATTGGCTAAAAACACCTGAGTAGGCGCATGCGGGGCAATACTATCGAGCCAGGGCGTAGTAGGCAGTAAAGCCGTATGGGCAAAATAATTCGAGCGTAATGTGTCTCGAAAGGCCTTCATATTTTTTGTCAAAGAGGTCGAACTGTAAAAAATAAGCCCTTGACCTTGAGGCATACTGCGGCTAATCTCCACCTGCTTTTTCATCTCCTTGTTAGACCACACATCCCCTAAATGATACGAAGCCATCCCAAAATACACTGGTCTTCCATACGAATGTGCATTCCACCAATCCGCCAAAGGCTTAAAAGGCGCCACCCGATGCGCCGTGTCCCAATACAATTGCGGCGCGATATAGTCTAACCAGCCTTGTTTCAACCAATGATCTGTATCCGCATACAAGTCGTCATACGATTGCAAGCCTTTCACCGTAGGCGATCCATTCACCGGATCAGCTGTTTTATGTCGCCAAATCCCGAATGGGCTAATGCCAAACTTGATCTTTGGATTGGTTTTGCGAATCGTCTCCGAGATTTCCTGAATAAGTGCGCTGGTATTGCGACGTCTCCAGTCTGCCTTCGATTCCCCTGCAAGCCGGTACTTGAGGTAGGTATCTTCATCATTCAAGGTAGATTTAGGGTCCGGATAGGGATAGAAGTAATCGTCAAAGTGAATCCCATCCACGTCGTAATTCAAAATTATATTTCGTACCAATCCGGCGATATAATGGCGCGCCGCCGGAATCCCAAAATCAAACAATAATTGCCCATTGTAGGTCAGCAACCATTCCGGATGCTTTCTGGCCACGTGTTCTGAACTCAAAAGGGAACGCGATGACATGGAGGCGCGATTCAAGTTCAACCACGCGTGAAATTCCATTCCCCTGGCATGAGTTTGATCGATCATAAACTCCAAAGGATCATAATAGGGACTAGGCGCCTGTCCCTGTTTGCCAGAAAGGTATGTCGTCCAAGGTTCGGCGCTTTTCGCGTAGAGTGCGTCGGAAGCTGTTCTTATTTGCACAAAAAGTGCGTTGATTCCCGTTTTCTGGTGAGAATTCAAAAGATCGATAAATTCGGTTTTTTGCTTAGCTCCGTCGTAATTGCGCGGGCTGGGCCAGTCGATGTTTTGGACGGTTGCCACCCAAACTCCCCTTAACTCACGTTTAGGTCCCTGAGCTTGCAGGCCGCTGAAAAGAAGACTAAAAAATAGGAGGAAAATTAGGCGCATCATTCGGGATGCAATTTACCTAAAAATGGGCAATTAGGCTTTGTCGATTGAAAATAAATAGCCCACACCCTTCAATGTTTTGATGTAATATTCCGGGATTTTCTCTCGCAATTTACGGATATGTACATCCACGGTGCGTTCCACAACGAATACATCTGATCCCCAAACCTTCTCCAATAACTCATCGCGATTGAAAACCTTGTTCGGGTTTTTCGCTAAGAAGGAAAGTAATTCAAATTCTTTCTTGGGCAAAATTAACGCACGACCCTGGAATGTCGCAGCATATTGCACGCGATCGATAACAAGATCTCCAATGGAAATCACATCATTTTTTGATTCTGGAACCGCTACTTCGCGTGTTAACAAGGCATTAATACGGCTGATTAAGGCACGTAATTTGATGGGTTTTACCACATAATCCGTGGCTCCGCTTTCAAAAGCGGCTATTTCAGTATACTCTTCTCCGCGCGCCGTTAGGAATAGGATGAGTGTATTTTTGAATTCGGGATTTGATTTGATTTGGCGGGCTGCCTCTATACCATCCATTTCTGGCATCATCACATCCATGATAATCAAATGGGGTTGGAAAGATTTAGCGGCAGCGATGGCCTCTTTTCCATTCGTGGCTTTTGCTAAAAGAAAGTTTTCTTTTAGTAAATTGTATTCCAATAACTCCAAAATGTCTGCATCATCATCTACGAGTAGAATTTTGTATGCGGGTGAAGCTGTTGCCATAGTTTTGAACGGATTACCACACAAATATAGAAAGTTGTATGTTATGGAATTGTTAATTTATTAGATATGTCAAATAACACCGCTTACTCGTCCCGTTTATCTAGCGCCCTCTTGTCGATGGCCTTGATTATTGCGGCGGCCTACGTATTACAGGACCTCTTGATTTTGCTTTCTTTTGCTCTGGTCTTGTCCCTCTTACTTCTGCCTGCGAGTAAATTTATGGAGGCCAAAGGTTTTCCCCGGGCCCTCGCCATCTTCATCGCCATTTTATTGACTTTTGCACTGATCTCTTCCTTACTTTTCGTGGCCGGAATGCAAATTATGGAATTCTCTTCTGAGCTTCCCCTCTTTGCGAAAAAGGCTGAAAAGTGGATTTCCAGTTTGCAGTCCTTTATTTCTGCGAATTTCAATATCTCGCGCCGGAAGCAAATGTTAGAGCTGAGTAATGAGCTCATGTCCTTGATGAAGAATTCAGGGGTCATTATCAGTACGACGTTTTCGACGGCCTTGCACGCTATTACGGCCTTGATTTTAGTTCCCGTCTTTACTTTTTTCTTCTTGTTCTACCGTGATTTTTTCGAAAGCTTTTTGCAGAAAGTTTTCCCTAAAACGGAGGGGCAGGTTCTGACGAAAGTGATGGAAAAAACAGGCTCGGTGGTCCAAGGGTATTTAGTGGGATTACTCGTGGTGATGCTGATTGTAGGCGTGCTGAATTCGGTCGGATTTTGGTGGATTGGGGTAGAATATCCTGTGTTTTTCGGATTCTTAACAGGAATACTTTTATTGATTCCATACATCGGCATTTGGATGGGTGCTTTGTTGCCCATTTTATTGAGTCTAGTGACTTTGAGTCCATCGCATGCGTTAGCCGTGGTGGCATGGGTAGCAGCTGCTCAGTTTATTGAAGCGAATTTCATAACGCCACTCGTGGTGGGATCGAAAGTAAGTATGAACCCGATGGTCGCGATGCTCGCTTTGTTATGCGGCGAATTGCTGTGGGGAATTCCAGGTTTAATTTTGGCCTTACCATTAACAGCTGTCATGAAAGTAATATTCGATTCGATTCCTAATTTAGAACCTTACGGTTTCTTATTAGGAGAAGCACCAGCGCGAACTACTAAAAGTACTAAAGAGACAAAAGCTCCTTAAACCGAATCGATTGACGGCGAGAAATTTCGATTTTCTCTGCCTTATCTCCCTTTAAGGTTACTTGTAGTCCACCGGAAAACCAAGGTTCAATCTTCTCAATGAAGTTCAGGTTGACGATGTGTTTGCGGTTGCAACGGAAGAATAATTTCGGATCTAAGCGTTCCTCTAAGGAATTGAGGGATTTTAAGACGAGAGGTTTTTGGTCGTCAAAAAACAAGCGCACATAATTCCCCATCGATTCACACAAGCGTACGCGATCCAAGCGCACGAACCAGCATTTCTCCCCGTCTTTCACGAATATCTGGTCGTTGCCTCCTAACACGTGATTGGCTGTAACCGATTTTTCCGTGGAAGCTGGACGTTGAAAACGGGATTCTAATTTCTGAATACTCTCACTTAAACGCGCTAATTCAATCGGCTTTAACACATAGTCCAAAGCGTTCACCTCAAATGCCTTCAGCGCATACTCATCAAAAGCTGTCGTGAAGATAATTTCCGGCAGAAAACCATCCCATTCCTCTAACCATTCAAAACCCGTTTTGCCAGGCATTTGGATGTCTAAAAAGGCCACATCGGGTTGTAATTCTTCGATGAGTTGACTAGCCTCTTCCGTATTCGCTGCTTCACCGACCACCTCGATGGATGGGAAATTTTCTAATAAACGTTTCAGTTCATTTCTGGCAAGGCGTTCGTCGTCGACAATGATGGCTCTCATAAGGATTTAGGCTATTGTTTCAGCAAGGTACGGAATCGTGACGGAAGCAAGTATGCGATTTTTGTCCAAAGGTTTTAAGTCAATATGAGCGGTCTCCCCAAACAATAAGGTGAGTCGATTTTGGGAATTGATCAAGCCGATGCCGGTGGATTCCCCACGGCTTTTTAAATGCCCTGGATTGATGACCTGTAATTGGATTTGATCACCGATAACCTCACCCTTGATTTCGATCAAGCCTTCCTTCGAAGAATGGGCAATCCCATGCTTGATGGCATTTTCTACCAAGGTCTGCAACAACATGGGAGGGATTTGGGCTTGATTTATTTCCTTCGCTACCTCCACTTTCCAGGTCAGGCGCTCTTCATAGCGGATCTTTTCGAGGTTCAAGTAGTCGATAATTGTGTCCAATTCCTCTGCGATAGAGATTGTCTTTTTGCGCTCAGTGAGCAGGGAGCTGCGGAGTAGTTTGGAGAGCTGGTTGATCCCCTTTTTGGCCTTCGACGGGTCCTCTGTGATTAATGCGCGAATGCTATTGAGGGCGTTGAAAACGAAATGGGGGTTCATCTGAGCGCGCAAGACCTTGCCCTCTGTTTCCTGAATCGCGCGTTCTAGTTGATTATTTTCCCGCTCCATCACGAGCTGTTTTTTCGAATATTGGAAGAAGAAATAGATCAACATCCAAATCGCCAGCGGCTTCATAAAATTGAAGAGGTATTGGGTGATGATGAAAGGGCTAATTTGGACTTCAAAATTCTCCCCTAATAAGTATTGATCGATGGGCAAATTCAACGCGACCAAGCAGCTGGCCATCACACACAGGGCGATGAAGTGGTTGCGCAACATCGAAAAAAGAGGCAAATCTTGCCAGGCAAAATGCTTCGCGATACGTTTGTATTGGTGGGTGAGTAAAATGGCTAACGAGATGTTGGCCATGGACGCATATAACCAGGCCCAATGCCAGCCATATTGGTTCGTGTACAATACCGCCTCATTGAGAATCCAAGCGATCCAGCCGCCGCATTGAAATGCCCAATACATACGTTCTCGTAACATATTACATGGATTCTGGTAAGCCAGCTAAATGAATAACGCAATTACCTTTCACTAGCCTGAATTCCTGTGCGGCATAATCGTATTGCAAGTGATAAAGGCACAGGTTTTGGTGTGCGTAATGGTCCATATGGTGGAGCGGCGCATTAAATAAATGCGTCAAAAGCACTCGCATCGCACGACCGTGCATCGCGATTAAAATAGCCTTTTCTTCAGGTCTAGAAAGTAGCAGATCGACCACCGGTTTTTGGCGTTCTAAAACTTCTACTGGACTTTCGCCTTCCTCGGATTGCACGTGAACATTTCCCTCACGCCAAGTCTTCGTTAAGTTTTTGTAGTATAAATCGTCCTCCGTATTGGGTGATTTCCCTTCTTTATTGCCCCAAGAAATTTCGTTTAAACCTTCATGTTGTTCCCATGGAAGTCCTTTATCGATGAATCCTTTCACCGATTGATGGGTTCTGCGAAGTGCCGAAGTGTAGATTTTGTCGATGGGAAGATCTTGGTAATGCGCAAAAAATGCCTCAGCCTGCTTTTGGCCTAATTCATTTAAATCCGCATCAATCCCACTTCCCTGCACGACCCCCTTGCGATTGTATTCCGTTTCGCCGTGGCGAATCAGGTAAATATCTTTCACTAAATCAGGCCGAGCTTGCATATTAATCGTATTTTATTCCGAATTTTAGCCAAAATTACGAAATATATGTTTAATACTTCCATCTCCATAGACACATTGAATTCGATGTCGAAGGGAAATATGATCGAGCATTTGGGTATTGAGTTTACAGAAATTCAGCCTGGATTTATTAAAGCCAAAATGCCAGTCGATCACCGAACAAAACAGCCCTTGGGTTTGTTACATGGAGGAGCTTCGGTGGTTTTAGCGGAAACGCTAGGAAGTGTGGCGGTCGTTTTGGCCGTGAAAGATCCGAAGGCGGAAACAGGTGTGGGAGTGGAGATCAATGCGAACCATTTGAAATCTGCGAGAGGTGGTTTTGTGATTGGGACGTGTATTCCATTGCGCATTGGTCGAAAGATTCATGTATACGAAATTAAGATTCACGACGAGGAAGAAAATTTGATTTGTGCCAGCCGTTTAACGGTAGCGATTATACCATTATAATGAAACAAGGGATAGTTTGGGAAGAGGGGATTGCAAAAGGAGCAGCAGTTGCGGCTTGGCGCCTCCCGCAAGGTGAGGAGGCCTTTCTATTGCAGGATTTTTCTGGAGGAACCACACTGGAAGATGGCTGGAATTTAGCGGATTTAGCTGCCGGTTTCTTAGCCGCTCCATTTATTGGATTACCCTATTTTCTGCAAGCGGATTCGGTAAGCTCTTTTCCGCTGCAACCAGCTGAAAGTACCAAACCTTTTGTGGCACCCGCTGAAAATCCGGCTAAGAAAAGCGAATTTATGGCCTGGGTTTCAGAGGCTATTGTGGCCATCAAGCAAGGGCCTTTGCAGAAAGTGGTTTTGTCTAGAACAGACCAACAAGATTTGCCGGCCGATTTTAACGTGATGGCAGCGCTCGAAGAATTAGGCGCTGCTTACCCTAATGCCTTTGTGTGTGCTTTGTCTATTCCTGCCTTAGGTGGAGTTTGGATGTGTGCCACTCCTGAAATATTAGTGGAACAAAATGCAGCCGGAATTTTCCGCACGATTTCCTTAGCAGGGACGCAATCGGGGGTCGATGCAGAAGGGTTTGCCATTTCGCCTTCCCAGGCGCGTTGGTCCCAAAAGGAAATCGAAGAACAGGCCTTCGTCAGTCGCTACATTATCGATTGTTTCAAGAAGATCCGTCTGAGAGAATATACAGAAGTAGGTCCTAAGACCATTTCTACTGGAAATTTATTGCACCTGAAAACGGAATACATCGTCGATACAAAAGCGATGGATTTTCCGCAGTTGCCCGGTTTGATGCTGGGCTTATTACATCCTACATCTGCTGTTTGCGGTACGCCTAAACAGGAGGCCGTTGATTTTATCTCCAAGACCGAAAGTCATGACCGCTCGATGTATTCGGGCTATATAGGTCCAGTGAACCTTGGGAATGCCACGCACTTATTTGTGAATTTACGTACGGTGGAAATCAGAGGTAAGAAAGCCGTTTTCTATGCCGGATGCGGCATCACGGAAGATTCTATTCCCGAAAAGGAATGGCAAGAAACCCAAATGAAATGCCAAACCTTGCAGCGGGTATTAATGCAGTAATTCGGATGAGGGAGCCGGAGCAATTTTGCCGGTAATCATCACTTTGACCGTATCGATTCTAGCATCAGTCGTCGTTAAGATTTGGAATTGGAACGGCGCTAACGTAATCAGCTCATTTTCTTGTGGAATATCTTCATACAAGCTGATTAACATTCCACCTAAGGTTTCGTAATCACCCTCCGGTAAATTCCACTCGTATTTTTCATTCAAATAATCGATCTCGTGACGGCCAGAAAGCACGAAAGTCGTCTCATCGATTTGCTTCTCAATCCAGTCTTCGGAATCATCATATTCATCTTGAATCTCCCCAAATATCTGTTCCATCACATCCTCCATACTCACTAATCCACTCGTAGAACCGAATTCATCCACCACTAAAGCAAGTGACTTTCTTTCTTTCGAGAACTTGATCATTAAATCATTCGCCGGCATTGCTTCTGGAACAATTGGAATACTGGTCAGAATGGATTGCAAGTCTTTAGGCTTTTTGAATAGGGCCAAAGAATGGCAGTAGCCGACGACCTCCTCCAAGGTTTCTTTATAAACCAAAACTTTTGAGTGCCCACTTTCTAGGAATACTTCTTTTAGTTTCTCAATTCCATCTTCGATATCAATCGCTGTAATCTCCGTTCTAGGGATCATACAATCACGTACTTTCACCTGCTTAAACTCCAGTGCATTGTGGAAGATTTTGTGGTCCACTTCTGCTTCTTGTTCGGTGGAAATTTTGCGGTTTAGGTTTTGGAGGTAATGGTTTAAATCCGTTAGCCCAAAGGCCGGTTTTTCTTCCGAATAACTCAATCGAAGGACTTTGGTAATAAACCATTTAGAAAGCCCTACCGTCACCCAAACTAAGGGAAACATCAAGGTGTAAATCACCCAAATGGGAATGGCTAAAAACTCTAAAATGGCATCTGGGTTAATCAAGAAGACGCTTTTAGGGGTAAACTCCGAGGTCATCAAGATAAGAACGGTCGCTACGATTGTGGCAATTAATCGGGCCAAAATCTCATTGATAGACAAGAAATGTAACACGATGTGGTGCAGAAATTCTTCCATAAAAATACCGTAGGCCACTAGGGATAAGGTATTTCCGATGAGCATCGTGCCGATGAAGCGGGAAGGATGCTGGTTGAAATTTGCAATAATTTTAGCGCTCAAAATATCTTGCTTTGCCTTGAGCTCAAAGTACAATTTGTTCGAGGAGACAAAGGCCATTTCGACACCAGAAAAGAAGGCAGAGAAAACCATCGAGGCGATGATGCCAATGATTTGGGCATTATCCAAACTGATATTACTTGGTTCCATCTTTTTCTTTTTTGATCCGTTCGTTCTTGGCGAATTGGTAATAGAATAAACAGCCTACCCCATACATTAACCAACCATAATGGTAGAAAATCTCTCCCCAAAACTGTCCCTTCACCTCCGCAGGTGTGGGGCTATTTAAATCGATAATCCAAATGAGGATGAATCCGATAGCCGCTGCTAAACTTAAGATCTCTTTCTTTCCCATATTAAGCCGTGGTTGCGGGTTTTAAACGGCGATAGGTCGCAATAAATAATCCGATGAAAATCAAGATAGAACCGATCCACACTAAATTAATATAAGGTTTTTCTAAGGCTTTCACGACGATTAATTCTTGTTGGGTGGTATTCCACGCAAAGCCAAACTCCTGGGCCTGCGGATTAATGCCTGTAAACTTAATCTTAATACCAGTTTCCTCACTCTCGAAGGCAGGCATTGCAACCATACCGCCTTTAATGACGAAGATAGGGCTCAAAGTGAACTGCTGCGAGTTTTTGCCTAATACCTGGAAGTTCGCTTGAACCGCCGCGTCATTCGCGCCTAATTCTACCCCATCCACATTCGTTACTCGATTCACTTCCTTCAAGATGGCAACGAAGTCATTGATGAAAAGGGTGTCTCCAGTGGTAACCGTTTGGGCTTCTGTCTGAGACCATTGTTTTTCAGAACCTGCTTCAGCTGCTAAACGCGGATCAAGAGAAACGTAAGTGTAAATATCGTGGTTCCATGCGTGTTTTACGTCTGGAGAAATCGCCGTACCCATTTTCGGATTCACTTGCCATCTCGGGAAGAGCGAAACCGCTTTTCCTTCCTCGTTTTTAAATTCTAATTCGTAATAGGTGTTCTCTGGTTCTACGGTCACGGTGTCGCCTTTGCTCGCAATTTTTACGCCATCGCGTTCGATGTTTTTCAAAGCTACCGCGTGGAAGTCCCCTTCAATAATCTCAAAATCATTCTTGTTGAAATAACCTTTGTGTCCGCGCACCTCGATGCGACGTCCTTTGTAGGTTACCAAATAGTCCTGCATTTGGGCTCCTTGACCTAGCCAAAGTGGTAAGTTTTCCTTGTTTTCCTTGTTATTGTCTTTGGTGAATTCCTCCACTTTCGTACTGATGGCGAAACCTGAGCGGTTCAAAGAAACCACTTTGGAATAACCCGCGGAGAATAAAATACCGATTAACATAATCGCTAATCCAACGTGTGCCAGGGCTCCACCTACTAAAGAGAATTTCTCGCGAAGCAGGAACCACAAGATTTTGAAGTTCGCCAAAACCGCGAATAAACTACTCCATAATAATGCGATGTACGAGAACGTATAAATCTTACCAATGTTAATGAAGACCACGCTCAATAAAGTCGCTGCTAAAGCGGGACTTACAAGAGGTTTGAAAGTCGTGCTTTGTTTGATTTTTCCCCACCACACATATTGTCCGATGCCACTCAAGATGGCCACCGCTAAGAAAATCCAGATTTGGATCTTGCTGTAGTGTTCTGCTTGGTCTGCCGGTAAGGCGATGTTTGATAGAATGCCAAAAGCCTCAGCAATCTTATTATAAACGGGAATCGAAGTGGTGAACGTTAATTGGAAGGCAGATAAACCTAAAACGGCTGCACCGACAAAAACCCAAAACTCGCGGTTATACGTCCCTAATTCTTTTTGGTCCTTAGGCAAATCCTTCCAACGGTAGATTGACATCCCGATCGCCACTAAAAGGAAGGTTCCCATATACAACAAGAGTTGTCCAGATAGGCCTAAATCCGTAAAGGAGTGCACAGAGGCATTTCCAAGAATTCCAGAACGGTTCAAGAAAGTCGAATACAAGACTAAAATGAAGGTCGCAATCACTAAAATAATCGATGTCTTTAATGCCGAACTCGACGTCTTGTGCGCAATCATCGTGTGGATAGCACCTAATAATACTAACCAAGGCACAAATGACGCATTCTCTACCGGATCCCAGTTCCAATACCCTCCAAAGTTCAAGGTCTCATAAGCCCAATAAGCGCCCATCATAATGCCTATTCCTAAAACACCCGCACTAAAGAGTGCCCATGGCAATGCCGGCATCACCCATTCAGTCAATTTCTTCTTCCACAAACCCGCAATCAAATACGCGAACGGAACTAATGTCAAGGCAAAACCCAAGAACAAGGTAGGCGGGTGAATCACCATCCAATAGTTTTGAAGTAAAGGATTCAATCCGCGGCCATCTTTGGGAATAAAATTAGGCTGCATGCTCCAAACCGGAAGATCCGGCTGCGCTTCACGCAACAACAAGAAAGGAGACGAACCTACTTTCAAATCAATCCAAGGGATAATAACCCCTAAAATCATCGAAGTCAAAAACGTCTGAACCAGCGCAAAAACTGTCATCACAGGAGACTCCCATTTCGGGTTTTTGATCATTAACAAAAGCCCTAAAACCGCTTGCCAAAAGATCCACAATAAAAACGACCCCTCTTGTCCCTCCCAATAACAGGAGATCATGAACATTGTAGGTAATTGCAACGAGGAGTGCGTAAACGCGTAATGGTATTCGAAATAATGGTTGTAGATGATCACGAAAAGACTCGCCGCCACCACGATCACTGAGATAAAATGTAGCCCGAATAAAACGCGCGCCGTCATTTTCCAATCATTTTCAATCTCATTAGCGGCTTGCGTAGATTTAAAATACGCAAAAGTCGCTAATAGCGCTGTTACGAAGGAAATAATAACAAATAAATGTCCGACCGAACCGATGGTTTCGTGTATCATATTAATTTTTTGCGGCTACTGAGGCGCTTGAGTCTGCTGAAATTTTACCCTCTTGGTACTTAGAAGGGCATTTTAATAAAATTTTATCGCAATAGAAGACCTTGTCTGAATGCATACTTCCTACTAAAACGATCTTCTCTGATTTTTCAAAATCTTGAGGTTTAGGCGCTGCATAAATCACTTGGTTTTCGCGACCTAAACTATCTTGCACTAAAAACTCTAAACGATTCGCATCTAAGGCAGGGTTGTAGTTTAAGCCCACGATTTGGCCCGCTGCATCTTTTCTTAATGTTCCCACCACGTGTACTTTCTGATTCGGATCCTGCTGCGAAATACGTTCCGCCTCATCAAAACCCACATAGGTACTTGCATCGCCCGTAGTGATCAAAATGATACCGATAGCAACCGCAATTAGGATTAATCCAATGATGTGTGTCTTTTTCATTTGCTGCGTTTTTCTAATTCAGTGACTTTTCTCTCCAAACGGAATAAATAGGCAAATAACCCAATCAATACAACGCTAACCACCGCGATGACTACATAGATTTTTCCATCAGCACGAAATTGATCTGCCATCTCGATATCGCTCGCTTGAGCGCTAGCCGTAAAACTTAACGTAATACTTACTAAGAGTAAAAGGAATGCTTTCATTATAACTCGTTTTGTTGTTCAATGTTTTTAATGCGAATACGCAATTGCGCAATCCAAAAGCCTAATAACGTCCACCCAATAATGGCTGGATAGAAGACCATTCGCATGCGGTTATCTAAGTCCATTTTGGAAAAAGCAGGATTCCCCCCATTTCCTGGATGCAACGAATCGGTCATGCGAGGCAAAATCCAAATCAAGACCATAAAGATCACATACGCGAAAATGTTGTAAACCGACGAAATGCGGGCTTTCTGCATCTCATCTGGCATTGACGAGCGCACTAACGAATAAGCCAGGTAGATCAATAAGCCGATCGCTACCGAATTCAATTTAGGGTCGTTTGTCCACCAATCTCCCCACGTAAACTTCGCCCACACACTTCCCGTAATCAAACCTAAAATGGCAAAAACCATCCCCACTTCCACATAGGTGCTCGAAATGAGATCTGATTTAAGATCTGATTTGCGCAAGTATTGTATCGAATGATAAACAGACGTTCCTAACAGGAAAATCATGGTAAACCACATCGTCACGTGGAAATACAGGTTGCGGATTGTCTCGTTCAAGATCGGTTGGCGCGGCACTTGTCCGTTAAAACCGGCATAGACGGTGTAGATCAATAAAATGATCGACAAAATCTTCCAATACTGGCGTTTTAATGTTTCCATATATACGGGAAAAGGATCCCAGAAAATACAATAACGATGATATCTAAAGCCCCCAAAATGGCGATTTCATCCCAGTTTTCTGAGAGTGAAATGCCGTCAAGGGCACTTTTGGACAATTTTAATAATAACAAAAGCAACGGAATAATGAGCGGGAAGCTCATCACCGCCATTAAAGTGGCTGAATTTTCTCCCTGTGCCGCGATTCCAGCCACTAAAGAAAGAGTAGATGCAAACCCAATCGCGCCCAAAATCAGGGAAACAAGGTACAGTGGCATATTTCCCACCGGATTACCCATGACCCAGGAGTAAAAGAAAATCCCGATCAAGGATACGCCTAGCATCACTAAAGTGTTGTAGATGATTTTGCTAAAAATGACCGATTCAGGCTTTGCAAACGTATAATAGAAGATATTTCGGTTCGCTGATTCCTGCGTAAAACTCTTGCCCACCGCATTCACGGCAGAGAACAACAGGATGATCCAAAACAGCGTATTCCACATAATCGGATGTATCGATTGTTGCTTTGCTTTAAAGGATAAGTAACAGATGAAAATGGTCGCGGCTAAGTACAGCACTAGACCATGGATCGCATACTTGTTGCGCCACTCTAATTGCATTTCTTTGCGAATCAACACGAAAATTTCTGTTAATGCCATGAACCTGCAATTTACGACAGAAAAAACTATTTGTATCATTTTTTAGCTCAGAAATACTTAGTACATTTGTGTCTAATTTTGAATTATTCTAAATAGTGAGCATGGCAAATTTGGCCGACTTGAAGATTGGTGAAAAGGGGGAGATTGTTGGCTTCACGGACGAGTTGCTTTCTTTAAAGCTATTGGAAATGGGATGTTTGCCAGGAACTGAAGTCATATTGACTCATTTGGCACCTTTCGGCGACCCTATCGCCATTCGCGTTTCTGGTTCATATACTCTGTCTATGCGGAGAGAAGAAGCGGAAACGATGCTGATTAAACGAACATAAATTTTGGCAAAAACACCTAAAATAGCGCTGATTGGTAATCCCAATGCAGGAAAATCCTCTCTATTCAATTCCCTAACCGGGTTGAATCAGAAGACGGGTAATTTTCCGGGGGTGACGATGGAGAAGCTGACGGGAATTTGGGAATTAGAACCCAAACGTCCGGTGGAAATTTTAGATTTGCCAGGTATCTATAGTATATATCCAAAGTCGATCGACGAGGAATTAGTCATCAATATCCTTGGCGATCCCACGCATCCAGATTTTCCGGATATGGCCATCGTGGTGGCGGATGCCTCTAATTTAAAGCGCAATTTGTTGTTGTTTTCGCAGGTTCGTGACCTAGGTATACCCACGGTTTTGGCCTTGAATATGATCGACGTTGCGGAGAACGAGGGCTATGTGATTAACTCAATCAAGTTAGCACGTGAACTGAATGTCGAAGTGGCGGAGGTGAATGCTAAAAAAGGGATCGGGTTAAATGGCCTGAAATTAGCCGTCATTAAATCATTAGCTAATCGCTATGCCTCGAATGACGCGCTTCCTTTGCCCGTTTCGGATGAAGTGATTCAGGATGTGCAAGCTCAGTTTGGAGAGGGAGAGATTTACCGTTCTTTATTATGGTTGATGGAGCATGATCGGATGAAAATGTTCTCTAAACAACAACGCGAGAACTTGGATGCTATTCAAAAAAAGCATCAATTTTCGTCTAAAAAATACCAGTCCGAAGAAACAGTCAAACGGTACGAGCAAATTACGGAGGTGGTGGATCGTTGTGTGATTAATTTAAATCGCCAATGGGATGCAGCTCCAGTGCGTACATGGACGGATCGTTTAGATAAATTCTTTTTACACCCGGTAGGAGGCTATGTATTTTTCTTAGCTATTCTTTTCGTGATGTTCCAGGCCATTTTCACTTGGGCCACCTATCCGATGGACGCCATCGATGGGGGAGTCGCGATGTTAAATGACTGGTTGAAAGGAGTATTGCCGGATTCGGCTTTGACCGCCTTGTTAACCGATGGGTTGATTGCAGGTATTGGTGGGGTGTTAATTTTCATTCCGCAAATCGCCTTCTTGTTTTTATTTATCTCTCTTCTCGAGGAAACGGGTTATATGTCGCGTGTGATGTTCATTATGGACAAGTTAATGCGTCGTTTTGGTTTAAATGGCAAGTCTGTAGTGCCTTTGATCTCTGGTGTTGCTTGTGCGGTGCCTGCCATCATGAGTACCCGTTCGATTGGCTCTTGGAAAGATCGATTAATTACGATTTTGGTCACGCCTTTGATGTCCTGTTCCGCACGATTACCCATCTATACGGTGTTAATTGCCTTGGTGGTTCCGGAGAATAAAGCCTTATTTGGTTTGTTTAATTTACAAGGAGTGGCTTTGTTTGGGCTTTATTTATTGGGTTTCTTTATGGCATTGGTTTCGGCTTGGGTTATGAAAGTGATTTTGAAGGCCAAAGAGAAAAGTTATTTCATCATGGAATTGCCTACCTATAAGGGGCCGCGTTTCAAACATGTGGCTTTGACCATTTGGAATTCGGTGAATGCCTTTGTTTTTGAGGCGGGTAAAATTATCGTGGCTATTTCCATTGTGTTATGGGTGTTAGCGAGTTATGGTCCCGGGGATAAGATTGCACAATCAGAAGCTCGGGTTCGTCAGGAAAATCCAACCTTGCAAGGAGTCAAATTGCAGAATAAGATCTCTGCTGAGAAATTGGAAAATTCGTATGCAGGGCATTTTGGGCATTTTGTGGAGCCGGTTATTCGTCCTTTAGGCTATGATTGGAAAATTGGAATTGCATTGATCACTTCATTTGCTGCTCGCGAAGTATTCGTAGGAACGATGTCGACCATCTATAGTATGGGAGGCGAAGTGGATGATGAAAATGCAACGATTAAAAATCGGATGCGTGCGGAAATCAATCCAGCCACCGGTAAGCCGATGTACGATGCAGCCTTAGGATTCTCCTTATTGATATTCTATGCTTTCGCGATGCAATGTATGAGCACACTCGCTACGACTTACCGGGAGACCAAATCGTGGAAATATCCGTTAATTCAGTTTGGCTATATGACGGCTTTGGCCTACTTATCAGCCTTTGCCGTCTACCAATTATTATCCTAGAAAGAGAAAGGAATTGAAGTTGACGCCAGGTTACTCACCCCTTTCGCAAGCAATTTTCCTTCTGCATTATGTAGCTTCGCTTCTACGTTCGCAATTTTCTTGCCTACCCGGTGAATCTCAGTCGTTACGGTGATTACTTCGTTTGCCTTCGCTCCATATAAAAAGTCGATGTACAAATTGATCGTCACATAGAGGTGATCGATTTTCGCTGTAATCAACGTCATTCCCATCATCTCATCTAACATCGCTGAAATCACACCTCCGTGGATTACCCCAGCATGATTCAATTGATCTGGGCGGACAATGAATTCTGCGGTTAATTTCCCTGCTTCTGCTTTAACTAACGTGCCATCCAGCCATTTCCCGATGGGCGCCGGATTGCCGTCAGCAATTTTTTTATGTAGATTTTGATTGAGGTAGGCTAATACTTGTTCGTTTGGTTCCATTGTATATACTTAGGCGGTTTGATAATTTAAGATCGTGTCCAGGTAGATGTTCTTCCAAACATTGCTACGCCTACAAAACCACGAATGTCTAGTGTTTTGTTCCCGTCTTTGATTTTAAGAATGCAATCGTAGGTCTTTCCAGAATTAGGATCGTAAATAGTTCCATTTTCCCATGCAGATCCTGTGAATTTGAAGTTTTTCAAGATGACCGCTCCTAAAAGCTCCCGACTGCGTAATTTTTCATCTGGGTTTTTGCCATCTTTTCTTCCGGTTGTTTTACCCCACGAAATCTTTCCAAAGTACTGGTCTCCTTGTTTGAAAATGATGATTTTCCCGTCTTTTTCTTGTGAAAGCCACTCACCTAAAATGGCATCAGAAGCTGTATTGGCGAAAATAGAAACAGACACAAATAAAAATGTAATCAAGGATAAGCTAAACTTTTTCATTCGATTGAATAGTTGAGGTGAAGAAGAAAACTAAACTGGAGTCAAAAATACTAAACTATTCTTGACCCTAAAAGTTTATTTTTTGAAGCAGAAAACATCGGAAAATTGTCGCTCTCAAATGGAATGCTTATTTTTGTAGATATTTGGCACAAAACCGTACCAATCCATTAATAAACTATATGAATTATCATTTAAATCAAATTCCAGACCGCACGGCTAAACCACGTCAAAAAGGGTTAACGATGGTGATGGATAAAGGACTAAGTCTGCGTCAAGTAGAAGATTTCTTAGAGACTGGCGCTGATTACACCGATATCGTAAAATTAGGTTGGGCTACCTCCTTTGTAACGCCTAATTTGAAAGATAAATTAGCCTTGTATAAGTCGGCAGGAATTCCGGTTTATTTTGGAGGAACCTTATTTGAAGCCTTTTACATCCGTGGTCAATTTGATGATTACCGTCGTGTTTTAGATGAATACGGAATGGAATATGCCGAAGTTTCGGATGGTTCGATCGAGATGGAATCAGATATCAAATGTGAATTAATTCGTACGTTAGCGTCTCAAGTGACTGTACTTTCTGAGGTGGGTTCTAAAGATGAGGCAAAAATTATTCCTCCTTATAAGTGGATTAAATTAATGCGCATGGAATTAGAAGCTGGTGCTTGGAAGGTAATCGGTGAGGCGCGTGAAGGAGGAAATGTGGGTTTATTCCGGTCCTCTGGTGAAGTTCGTCAAGGCTTAGTAGAAGAGATTTTAACGGAGATTCCAGAAGAGAAAATCATCTGGGAGGCGCCGCAAAAGTCGCAACAAGTTTGGTTCGTGAAACTAGTAGGAGCGAACGTAAACGTAGGAAATATTGCACCACAGGAAGTTATTTCTTTAGAAACGATTCGTTTAGGATTACGTGGCGATACGTTTGACCACTTCTTAACGAAATAGTTCGGATGCTGCAGCTTTTATTAGATCTTTTAAAGGATCCTTTGACCTTTTTGTCGGAATTTATTGCCGCTCACGGTGCATTGACCTATGGTCTTTTGTTTCTGATTGTATTTGTGGAAACGGGACTGGTGGTGATGCCTTTCTTACCTGGCGATTCCTTATTGTTTTCGGTGGGTTTATTAGCCGCTGCCAGTGGCGAATTGTCGCTTGGGACCGTGATTCCTCTTTTAATTAGCGCCGCACTTTTAGGGGATCAAGTGAATTATTTTATTGGTAAATACTTTAGCAATCTCATTCGAGAACGCGAACAGGTTTTATTCCTGAAGCGGAAGCACATAGAAGAGACAGAGGCGTTTTATGCCAAATATGGCCCTAAAACAGTTATACTAGCTCGCTTTATCCCGATTGTTCGTACCGTAGCGCCTTTTGTGGCAGGCGCGGGACGCATGTCTTATCCGGTCTATTTATTGTACGGCTTTTTAGGGGCGACCCTCTGGGTAAGCAGTATTTCTGCAGCTGGTTATTTCTTGGGCGAGAATGAGTTTGTGAAGGCAAATTTTGAGAAAGTTGTTTTAGGAATCGTTGGAGTTTCTGTTCTGCCTATTGTTTGGGGATTGATTTCAAAACGCAAATAAGATGGCTATCTCGCACTTATATGGTCTGATTGGTTATCCACTAGTTCATTCTTTTTCCAAAGCGTATTTTACCGAAAAATTCGAAAAGCTGGGTCTTTCAGAAACACACGCTTACGAACAATTTCCTATTCCAAGCATTGACGAGTTCAAAGCCATTCTAGCGGCGAATCCGAATCTGAAAGGGCTGAATGTGACCATTCCTTACAAGCAATTGGTGATGCCTTTGCTCGATGAGATCGATCTAGCTGCGGCCCAAATAGGCGCCGTCAATACGATCAAAATTGCCGCTGACGGTTATACCCGTGGTTATAATACCGATTATTGGGGTTTTCGTACGACGGTGGAGTTTTGGGACAAATTCAAAAACTTCGGGTCTCTAAAGGCCTGTGTTTTAGGTCAAGGAGGCGCAGCGAAGGCAATCATCGTAGCCTTAGAGGATATGGGGTTCGAGGTCATCAAGGTTTCTCGTCAAGCTTCGGATGAAACGATCACTTACGAACAAATGCCTGAGTTGATGGAAGAAATCGGTTTGATCGTGAATACGACGCCGTTAGGAATGTTTCCGAAGGTGGATGATAAACCGCCTATCCCCTACGAATTGCTGAACAAGCAACATTATTTGTACGATATCGTCTACAACCCATTAGAGACTGCTTTTTTGAAAGCGGGTCTTGAACATAAAGTGGGAGGCATCTATGCCGGATTGGAGATGTTACAGGGACAGGCCGATAAGGCTTGGGAAATTTGGCAAAAAAACTAAGCTAAATAAACGCCTCTTTTCGCAGAATCACTTAAGATCACTTGGACGTGCTCAGAGAGCGTCGTAGAAAGTTCGTATCCTTTGTAATCCGCAGAAATAGGGAAACGCTTGTAGTTTCGATCTACGATGACGGCTACTTGAATGCGTTTTACGTGCATGCTCAAGAATGGCGCTAAGCTATAAGAGAAGGTGCGACCTGTGTTCAGAACATCATCTACTACGATGATTACTTTGTTCTCTAAGGCATCTGTTCCACCTTCGAATTTTACTGGGCGCTCGTACGGATGTTCTTTATTCAAATCAATTTTAACCGGAATAGCGTTGATTTTTGAGATGCTTTTGATCTCTTCGCATAATAGTTCGGCGAAAGCGAAGCCCTCACCTACAATTCCCGCTATAACAATTTCGGACTCTTCGAAGTTATTCTCATAGATTTGAAAGGCAATTCTACGGATTTTTTGGAGGAGGGCAGGGCCATCAAGAACTTGTTTGGCTGACATAGGGATTGCTTTAATTCAAATAGTACGCTTTAAAATTACCAAAATTATCCAATTTTCGTACCTTTACGGCTTAATTAGCGTTTAAAAATCATTTCATATGTCTAAAATGTACGGGGCTCAACAGCGCCAAATGCAAGCACCTTCGAATCCATTAGCAATTAAAACGAAGAAATTTGCATTAGAAAAAAACAAGTTTGTGGGTTTATGCATGCGTCAGCTTTTCTCTAACCAATGGAAGTTTGCATTTATTCCTTTGGCTCTTGTATTAGGGAATGTGGCCTTGAACTTAACGGGGACGTATAAAAACTACTGGATCTACATTTTCATTGCCATCGCTGTGATTGGATATATTCTTTTTTGGTTAATTCAGTTTACTGGAATCACGCAATTAGCGCAATACAAGCAATTGTTTGATAAATACCGCTACGAAATCGATAGTCGCCAAATCTTCATGAAGCTTTCTGACAAAGAAGGAGGAATGATCAAATGGGATATGATTTTGGGCGCTTACAAAGACAAGGACGCCTACGTTCTTGAGATGGGTAAATACCAATTCCTACACTTGCCATTCAGCGTGTTTAATAACGATAATGACAAGAAATTACTCGATAAGATTTTGCGCGACAAGGGGTATTTAAATTCCTAAGATGGGGCGCATTCTAGCGATTGATTTTGGTTTAAAACGGACGGGCATCGCAGTGACAGATCCTTTGCAGATTATTGCAAACGGTTTAGACACGGTTCCTACCCATACCCTGTTAGCATTTTTGCAAACCTATTTCGCGAAAGAAACGGTCGACCAAGTAGTGATTGGAATGCCTAAAAATCTTGACAACACTGATACGGATTCCACCGCCGGGGTTCGCATTTTTATCAAAAGCTTTCGCAAGAAATTTCCCTTGATTCCTTTGGAAGAACACGATGAACGCTTCACGTCTAAGCTAGCCATGCAGGCGATGATAGCTGGAGGAATGTCGAAGAAGGATAGAAGAGAGAAAGGAACCGTCGATCGGGTCTCGGCCACGATCATATTGCAATCCTATTTAGAATCTAAATCATAAAAAAAGCGGCCCTTGGAAGAGCCGCTTTTTTATTTCGTTACCACCTTTGCAAAACGGTGGTAGAATGGAGTCTTACTTTGATCCGTTTTCGGTTTGTATTTTCCGGTAATGATAGGAACATACATCACGCGGCGACGGGATTTTTCACCCACGTTAGGAGAAACCTCCACGCGGTGCCATAAGCGGCCATCATGTATGGTTAAATCACCACGTTCGATTTCGAATGCCGCTTCTCTTGGATCTGGTTTGTGATCGATGAATTGCTTCTTCCCGAACAATAATTTCAACACCCCTTGTGTATGTGTGCCTGGAAGTACACGTAGACCGCCATTCGAAGAAGGGCAATTGTCTAAGTGAATTCCCACGTTTAACATCGGAAGGATTTTTTGTCCTAAGAATAAATCACGTGGGCTATCGGTATGCCAGCCCATTTGGCTGAACTTCGAATTAGGTTCATTAATGTAATGATTGAAAACCAATCCATCTTTTTCGTCCTCACTGATTCTACCTTCGTATGGAGCTAACAATTCGATGAGTAACTGCAAGCGTGGATCTCTGATTAATTCAGCTAACACAGGGCTAAACTGATTCGTAAAGCACATGCGCTGAATCATCGGATTTCCTTCGTGGTCTTTACCAAACTTTAAAGGAATTCCTTTTACCTTTTCAATGCCTTCTGCTAGCCATTGCTTTTCAATTTTCGCTAATTCCGAAATGAAAAGTTCCGCTGTTTCAGGCTCAATAAACTTCTTAAATTGAATTACTCCATACTTCTTGAAGTATTCTTTCTGCTCTTCCGTTAGTTTTTCTCCTAACGTGAAGGTTTTGTATTCAAATTTCGCAGATGGTTTTCTCATAAGGTAATGGTAATGAATTCGGGATGCAATTTACGGCAATCTGTACGAATAATAGTTATTGTGTTCTTGATTTCTGATGAAAATCAAGTTTTTGGTATATAAAAGCGTTAAAAAATGCCGAACTTTGCAGCTTGAATTTAAGATTTAATCATGAAAAAAATCCTATTTATCGCTTTGCTTAGTTTGGCAAGCCTTTCTGCCTTTTCTCAACAAACGAATAAAAAAGGATCCTATTATATCACGTGGGGCTATAATCGTTCTTCTTATGCGAATTCGGATATTCGTTTTGTAGGGCCGGGATATGATTTTACCTTATTAGATGCTCAGGCATTGGATTTCCCTACACCACTTAGCGAGTTTAAGACCTATGTAGATCCCGGTTTGTTGTCCATTCCACAGTTTAATTTCCATGCAGGGTATTTCATTAAGGATAATCTTTCCATCAGCATCGGTTGGGATCATATGAAATACGTAATGACAGATGGCCAAACGGTGAAAGTGAATGGCTTTATCAATCCGCAGACTTCTACTCCGGCGATTGCGGTAGATCCAGCTTATGTAGGCACATTCAATCAAACACCCTTAGTATTAGATCCGAACAAGTTCGTTCACTTAGAACACACAGATGGCTATAATTATGCTTCTGTAGAACTGGAACACTATAATCCGGTATACCAAAGTCCTAAGAGTCGTTTTGCGATCGATTGGATGCAAGGTGTGGGTGTGGGCGCACTGGTTCCACGTTCAGATGTGCATGTTTTCGGGGTAGGCCAAAACAACTTCTGGAACCTAGCAGGGGGCGGAGCTTCTTTGAAGACAGGGTTGAAGTTTAATTTCTCAAAATTATTGTTCTTTGAAACGACGATCAAAACCGGAGCAACGAAGTTGTGGGATATCCATACGACAGGTCGCTCGGTAGATCACGCGGAACAATCCATCTATTTTCTTGAATTTTACGGGGCTTTAGGTTTTACTATAAAAGGTTCTTCTAAATAATTTTTTAGACTAGGCTAAAAAATACTATCTTCGTGTATGTTCACACGAATCCTACTGCTATTGTTCATTTCGGTAAGCGCTTTGGCGCAAAGTGAAGGACGTATAGAAACAGATCGCCCAGACCAGACGGAATGCCCCTTCATTGTGAAAAAGGGGTATATACAAGCAGAATTAGGCTTCAATCGATCTACATCGGAATACCTTTTCCCTACCTCTTTATTGAAATATGGCTTAAGTAAGCGATTCGAATTGCGCTACGTCTCTGTTTTAGGGCAGGAACCAGGAAAAGAAACGCGTTTTCAAACCGAAGCGATTGGATTAAAATGGGCCTTATTTCAGCCTTCTGGAATTCAGCATTCAAGTTGGAAACCACGAACCTCAGTCATAGTACATTATAATTGGGATCACCAAAACCGTGATTTTTCGGAGAAAAACCTACGGGGCCATTCGATAGGAGATGTCGTATTTACCATGCAGAATGATTTCAATGAGCACTATGGAATAGGCTATAACATAGGAACAGAAATGCATTCGAACGGCTCTTTTGAAGGCATTTACCGGGTAGCTCCTAACATGTTGATTGGTAAGAAGGGCTATGCCTATGTGGAGGTTTTTGGGCGATTTCCTGCGTCAGAATTTGCGGACCATTCTTATGATGCCGGTTTTGCTTATTATGTGAATGAGGATGTGAAATTAGATGTTTCTGCCGGCCAAAGTTTTTTGCATCCCGAAGATCATTATATCGCTGTCGGACTATCTTTTCGCTTTCGAGTTATTCGATAATGCGGTCGTTGGACTAGGATTTCTTAAATTGCAGCAATGAGACGGATTTTCTTTTTCTTCGGGGTCTTTTTACTCTGCTTCACGGACTTGTGTGCTCAGGCCACCTTGCTCTTGGGTGAGAAAGCCATTACGCTGGAAGAGAATTTCTCTTTATCCTTTGTGCTCAAATCCACGAATGCCAGCGTTGAAACTCCTACCTATAAATTCCCTGAACTTCCGGGCCTTCGAAAGTTAGGTGTTTCACGTTCGAAAGCTACCGATATTCAAAACGGTGAGCCGGTTTATTCTTTCACGTTTTCTCAATATTATCAAGCTTCCGCCACAGGAACCTTACTGATTCCATCGGCTGAAATCATTGTGAATCAGCAATCGTTAAAGATGGATGGATTTGCCCTGCAAGTCAGTGCCTCAGAACAAAAAGAGGAGGTGATAGAGGAAACTAAAGCCCAAATTGAAGAACTTTTCAAAGGACAAAACTCTGTTTTTCTAGCCCTTACCTCTACTCAGACTCAACCCTTCGTTGGTCAAGGATTTACCCTGAAATTCTCTTTGTTTATCCCGGACGATAATTCAACTCGCTATAGTTTTGACCGAAATGACATTCAAATACCTGCCCTGATTCAAAAATTGAGGCCTAAAAATTGCTGGGAAGAGAGTTTTGGACTACAAGAAGTGAAAGTTTCGAAGGTGGTTTACAAGAATAAAAAATATACGGAGTATCGCTTTTTTCAATCTTCCTATTTTGCTCTAGATGCGAAGAAGATCATCATTCCATCCTTAAGTCTTCAGCTGCTTAAAAATACAGAGAAGGTTGTTTTCAGTTCAAAACCCATCGTTATTTCCCCCAAGGAATTGCCTAATCATCCTTTGAAAGGGAAGGTACCCGTGGGGGATTTTCGCCTTGTCGAAAGCTTAACAAGAAATCAAGTGCAGACGGGTGACTCTGTCGTCTATGTGTCCAGTGTCATAGGAGATGGAAATAGTATTCTTTGGGATGCTAAATTAGTGGAGTCAGATTACTTCCTGAATTTCTCTCCTTTAGGGACTCAAAGTTCCGTTTATCCGTATGGCGACAAAATGTTAGGCAATAAAACGGAGAAAATACTGATTATTCCATCGCAACCGGGTAAATTTGCATTGAAATCCTATTTTAATTGGATCTACTTTAACACCCGGACTGCTACATATGATACCTTGCGTTCAGAAGCGATTTTGACCGTGAGTGGTCAACCCTCGGATCGCGAGTTGAATACGCAGTCGGAAACGATGTTGTTGTACCGAGGATTAGAGAAATTAGCCGCTGAGAGGGTGATTGGCTATCGATGGATTGATTGGAAACAGATTTTTAATGCTTTTTTAGGGCTGGTTTTACTCTGGCTTGTCATTTTGATAATTAAGGCCAAAAGAAAATAGTATGGGCAGTATATACGGTAAAATATTTCAAATTAGTACGTTCGGAGAGTCACACGGTGCTGCGGTAGGTGTGGTCGTAACGGGTTGTCCAGCGGGAGTTAATTTCGATATGGAATTCATTCAATCGGAATTAGATCGCCGCAAACCGGGTCAATCGCGTATTACAACGCAACGTAAAGAAGCGGATTCAGTGGAAGTAGTTTCCGGCGTTTTTGAAGGAAAAACGACAGGTACACCTATTGCGATGCTCGTTTGGAATGGAGACCAACGCTCGAAAGATTATTCACACATTGCAGATCAATTCCGCCCTTCCCATGCCGATTTTACCTACCAAGAAAAGTATGGAGTTCGCGATTACCGTGGAGGCGGCCGTAGCTCGGCAAGAGAAACGGTGGCGCGGGTGGCTGCAGGGGCTTTGGCCAAATTAGTATTAAAACAATTAGGCGTAAAAATTACCGCCTACGTTTCTCAAGTGGGAACTTTAAAATTAACAACGCCCGTAGAGCAACTGGATTTAGCAGTTGCAGAAACAAACGCTGTGCGTTGCCCTGATACTGCATTAGCAGAAGAAATGTTCACTTACATCGACGATATCCGCAAGCAAGGGGATTCGGTAGGGGGCGTCGTTTCTGCTTATATTACAGGCTGCCCGGTGGGTTTAGGCGAACCTGTTTTCGATAAATTGCACGCGGAATTAGGCAAAGCGATGTTAAGCATCAATGCCGTAAAAGGCTTTGAATATGGTTCTGGATTTGATGGAGTTGAACTTCGCGGATCTCAGCACAACGATATTATTGTCAAAGACGAAGCAGGCAAAGTAAGTACAGTAACGAATCATTCAGGTGGAATTCAAGGGGGTATCTCTAATGGAGAGCCTATCTATTTTCGAGTTGGATTCAAGCCAGTGGCTACGATTATGCAAGATCAGGATAGTTTGAACAATTCTGGAGAAAAAATTGTTGTATCAGGCAAAGGTCGTCACGATCCTTGTGTGGTGCCACGCGCCGTACCTATCGTGGAGGCAATGTCAGCGATTGTATTGTTAGATTTCTATTTACGTAATCGCTTGACAAAATTATCAGACGTTTTATGATTCCAAACGAGGATGAATATTATATGAGCCTCGCGCTGAAACAAGCGGAGCGGGCTTTAGAAGACGAAGAAATTCCAGTAGGTGCAGTCGTAGTTTGCCAAGGTAAAATTGTGGCAAAGGCCTACAACCAAACGGAAATTTTGACCGATGTAACGGCTCATGCAGAGATGATTGCGATTACCTCTGCCGCCCAAACGATTGGCGCCAAATATTTGAAAGATTGCACGCTTTATGTGACTTTGGAACCTTGTCTAATGTGCGCAGGGGCCATTTATTGGTCGCAATTAGGGCGTTTAGTGTACGGTGCTTCAGAAGAGAAGCGCGGTTTTGAAAAACTAGGAACAGGCATTTTACACCCGAAGACAGAGATTGTTGGAGGGGTTTTGGCAACCGAATCAGAACAACTATTAAAGGAGTTCTTTTCGATGCGACGCTAAATTAAATGGTAGGTGGTAAATGGTGAATGGTCAATGAAACGCCTCCATCATCCACCATTTACCATTCACCATTTACCATTTATAACACCATTTAAATTATACTACATATGTCATTTACATTAGCCCCTTTGCCGTATGCAAATAATGCGTTAGAACCGCATTTCGATGCATTAACGATGGAAATTCACCACGATCGTCACCATAACGCTTACGTGACGAATTTGAACGCAGCGGTAGCTGGAACGGAGTTAGAAGGAAAGTCTTTAGAAGAATTATTCACTTCTATCTCTACCTTATCTCCTGCGGTTCGTAACAACGGTGGTGGTCACTTTAACCACGATTTATTCTGGAATATCTTATCGCCAAACGGCGGTGGTGCTCCTGTGGGTACTTTAGCGAAAGCAATCGATGCAAAATTTGGTTCTTTTGATGCCTTCAAAGAAGAGTTCAAGAAAGCAGGTTTAACGCGTTTCGGTTCAGGCTGGGCGTGGTTAGTTGCTCAAAAAGATGGTTCGGTAGCGGTTTCAAGCACGCCTAACCAAGACAATCCATTAATGGATGTAGCTGACGTAAAAGGCTTCCCCGTAATCGGATTAGATGTTTGGGAGCACGCTTACTATTTGAAATTCCAAAACAAGCGTCCAGATTACATCGACGCTTTCTGGAGTGTAGTTGATTGGAACAAAGCGGAAGCGCGTTACCAAGCAGCTCAGAAATAATTGATTAGGACGGGGGAATGAAAATTCTCCCGTTTTTTTCGGCTTTCTTTTGCAATATTGGAAGCTTTGCGTATTTTTGCAGTCCCAAATGGCGGTTGTAGCTCACTCGGTTAGAGCACTGGTTTGTGGTACCAGGGGTAGTGGGTTCGAATCCCATCATCCGCCCAAAATGCCTCAGTAGAAATACTGGGGCATTTTTTGTTAATTTTCTGTACATTTGTTTAGAAAATCATCGCATGAATCCAGTATTTCTAAAACGTTTTCTAGTCGTATTATATGCAGCCGGATTATTCGGAATGCATTTACCTGCTACAGCTGCCTTATTTACCTCTTTGGTGCCCTTGACACTTTGGTTTACGGCCTTTATCTGTGTGGTTTATTTTCCCAAGCCTTCGTTTCAAGCGTATGTATTTTTAGGGCTATTAGCCATTGCAGCTTGGTATTTAGAGGTGCAGGGAGTGAGGACCGGTCAAATTTTCGGAGTCTACAGCTATGGGAAAACACTAGGTTTCCAATTAATCAAGGTGCCCATCACGATCGGTTTGAATTGGTTAGTTTTGGTTCTTGCGACAAGTGCATTAGTGGAAGAGTGGAATATCGCGGGGAAAATAAGTAAAGCGGCGATAGGAGCAGGTTTGATGACTGCCTTGGATTTCTTGATAGAGCCAGTAGCGGTGCATTTTGATTTTTGGACTTGGGCTGGGGTTCAGGTGCCTGCACAAAACTTTGTGGCTTGGTGGTTTGCCTCTTTTGTTTTTCATTTAGCCTATCAAAATACCCCCTTCCCATCCAAATCAAGCCTATTTAGATTAATTGCTGCGCTACAATTTTTATTCTTTTTAGGGCATTGGCTACTTTTACAATTTAATTTCTAAACATTTTCTGAACTCGGGTGTTACGATGAAGATGAATGTATATTCAATTAAGGATTTAGAGAATTTCAGTGGTATCAAGGCCCATACCATCCGTATTTGGGAGCAGCGTTACCATTTGCTTAATCCAGTTCGAACGGAGACAGGTATTCGTACCTATTCTGACATCGATTTAAAGCGTATTTTAAATATTGCGACCCTTCAAAACAAGGGTGGAATCAAAATTTCCAAGATCGCCGAATTAACGGAATCTGAAATTTCAGAGAAAATCCTTCAGCTTTCAGGTGGCGAATTAGATTATCCGGAGCATATTCAAGCCATTACGGTGGCTATGATGGACTTGGATGAGTACCGTTTCCAAGTATTGGCGAAAACGATAACGGACGCATATGGTTTTGAGAACTTTATGCTGAAGGTGATTTATCCGTTTTTAACCCGATTAGGCACTTTATGGCTTTCCGGTTCGGTAGGGCCCGCTCAGGAGCACTTTATTACCCATTTAATTCGTCAAAAAATCATTGCCGCCATAGACTCTCAAATGGCGAAACCTAAACCGGATGCAAAGAAGTTCTTGTTGTATCTTCCAGAAGGGGAATTACATGAAATTGGTTTGCTTTTTGCGAGTTATTTAATTCGTGCCCGCCAGCATTCTGCGGTCTATTTAGGTCAATCGCTTCCTTTTGATGAATTGTGTTTGGCCTACGAAATACATCAACCAGATTATGTATTCAGTGTATTTACGACTGAACCGTCTCAGGATATTTTACCCGCTTATGTCGCTGAATTAGACAAGATGCTTCCTGATGCGAAAATTATGTTGACTGGATACAACGTGTTGCATTCTGCAGAACCAGTTCCGGCGCGCATTCAGCTGATTGGTGATTTCACTACCTTAATCGAGGTAATTGAATCCTAACTGAAGTTAGGATCTAGCTTCGTTGCATCTTCCACAAATTGCTTTACTTGCTGCTCCTGGTCTTTAGGGCAAATCATTAATACATTTCCGTGTTCCGCTACGATATAATTCGATAAGCCGTGAATGACCACTAATTTATCTTTAGGGGCTTTGATGATGCAATCTTTGGTTTCATAAAGCATCACGTTCGCATCCACCGCATTTTGGAGTTCATCCTTTTCGTTAATCTCGTGCAAGGATTTCCAAGTGCCTAAGTCCGACCAGCCTATATCGGCTAAAATAACTTTCACATCGCGCGCTTTTTCCATTACTCCATTATCCATCGAGATGCTTTTGCAAACCGCATATACTTTGCGAATGAATTCAGGCTCTTCTTCGGTATAATAGAAGGCACGTCCTTCTTCGAACTGTTCCGCAAGGCGTGAAAGGTGCTTAGTTAATTCGTGCTTGAAAGTAGGAATGGAGAAAACGAAAAGGCCAGCGTTCCATACGTAGTCCCCGCTCTCTAAAAATGCCTCGGCTAATTCTAAATTGGGTTTCTCCGTGAAGGTCTTTACGGTTTTTGCCGTTTCCGCTGATTCTTGGTATTGGATGTATCCGTAACCCGTGTCTGGGCGCGTAGGTACAATTCCTAACGTAACTAATACCGGTTCTTTGGCCGCTTCTAGCGCTTCATTAACCCGTGCTTTAAAGGCCTCCTCTTTTAAAATGACATGATCTGCAGGAGCTACGATCATCTTTGCTTTTGGATGCTTTTTACTGATCTTGTAGGCCGCATAAGCGATGCAAGGAGCTGTATTTTTGCGATTAGGCTCTTTTAGGATTTGATCCGGGCTCAAGAAAGGTAATTGCTCTTGCACGATACCTGCGAATTCCTCGCTGGTAACCACGTACATATTTTCTGGAGCTACAATTCCCTCAAAGCGTTCAGCGGTTTGCTGAAGCATGGTTTTTCCCACGCCTAAAACGTCGTGAAATTGTTTCGGATAATTACTTCTGGAGATGGGCCAAAACCGGGTTCCGATTCCTCCCGCCATAATGACAAGGCAATTAGGCATAGTGTTATTTTTGGCTAAGAAACGTTTGTACTCGTTGCACAGCGTTTTCTCTAATATTTTGGTAAAATAAATTAATGTCAGCCTTGTGCCAGTTTTTCAACTTCACAAAAGCGCGACCAGGAACATACGGGGTATTCGTCCACAAGACTCCCAAATGGTTTTGGGCATCTGCAAACTCTTTTACATATTTAAATCCATAGGATACACCACCGATATTCTTTTCTTTCGAGGCAAAATTCTCATCCGTAGACCACGTTAATGGATTAACGGAAGCTAATTCAGTCACCGTACCTGGATGCCAAGGGGGTAAATAACCTTGCAAAAAGGACGTGTAGGCTACGAAACATCCCGTTTGAGTAGGGGAAGTACAAACGGGAATGTTTGTGAAGGTATTTTTAGGAGTCGCGATTCCGATGATATAAGCTGCCACCAGTTGCTTTCCTAATTCTTTCCCGTCAAAATACTCTTTCATCAAACGCGTAGCGTGTACCGTACCTTGGCTGTGGCTAGCGATGATAATCGGTCTCCCTTTGTTTTCATGTGCTAAATAATAGTCGAAGGCTCTTTTCACATCGGAATAGGCTAAGTCCAAGGCAGCTTCTTTATCTTCTTTATACTGGGTGACAAAAGCTTGGTAATGTGCCTGGCGGTAACGGGGTGCGAAAATTCGCCCGGCAGCATTAAAGGCAGTAGCTTGATTCAAAATCGTTGAACTGTCCGTGCGCGTATTCAAGGCTTGATCTGTCATCGAAGCATTCCAAACATATTCGTTTTCTGGTTTATAGGTAAATATGGTGGGGTGAATGAAGAAGACATCGGCTTTGGCAGTCGCCTGTTCATCTTTTAATGAGGACTTGCGTGGTACTAAATCCGCCGCGTCATAGCGAGAAGGTAAAGCTGACCAAGCGGCTGGGTCTGCATAATCCATAGGCGCCGGTTGGGGAGCGTCTTTCCATCTGGTGCTCAGTACATAAGGCGTTTGACTTGCGCAAGCGCTGAGGAAAATGACACACAAAAAGACAAGAGCTCTCATAGGCTTAATTTATATGCAAAGCTAGTAGTTTAATCCTCCTTTTTAAAATAAAATGATTGAGCGGTAATACGAGATTATAAACGATTAAATTATTTTCCGAAAAATTAGTAATTTTTTAATACTAACATAGTGGTGAATAATGAAATCTTCTTTATTTTTGTTGTAATTCGAGTATCCAAAACAAATTGTGTCATTAAAAACACCCATTATGAAAAAAATTATACAACAGATTTTACCTAGCCTAGCGCTTATTCTGTTCTTAAGTGCAAGCACTTTTGCTCAGACTAAAATTGGTGGTAAGGTAACGGATGCAGATTCTAAAGAGCCATTAATTGGTGTTAGTATCGGCGTAAAAGGAGCAGTAACTGGAACCATTTCAGATGCGAAAGGTAACTTCTCTCTATCAACGAACAAAGCTGGAGCATTAACAATCGTCGTTTCGATGGTAGGTTATGAGCGCCAAGAAATTCCGGTAAAAGGAAATAAAACAGATTTTCAAATTGCTTTAAAAGAGCAGGCTACTCTAGGACAAGATGTGGTTGTTTCTGCCTCTCGTGTGGAAGAAAGCGTTATGCAATCTCCCGTTTCAGTAGAACGTATGGACATACGTGCGATTCGTGAAACACCTGCTGCTTCTTTCTATGATGCTTTACGCAACATTAAAGGAGTTGAGGTGAGTTCACAATCGGTATCTTTCTCGTCTATCGGTATGCGTGGATTTAATAGCAACGGTAACGTACGTGTGGTTCAAATGATCGACGGTATGGATAACCAAGCACCAGGTTTGAACTTCTCTGTAGGTAATATCGTAGGTATTTCTGAATTGGATTTACAATCAGTAGACTTATTGCCAGGAGCAGCTTCTGCTTTATATGGTCCTAATGCTATGAACGGTATCATCTTAATGGATTCGAAATCACCTTTCTTATTCCAAGGATTATCTGCTCAAGTGAAAACAGGAGCGATGTATGCGAGCAATCGTACGGAAACGACTACTCCATATGGAGATATCTCGATTCGTTTTGCTAAAGCATTCAACAACAAAGTTGCTTTCAAATTAAACTTCAACCAATTGACAGCTGATGACTGGCAGTCAACGGATACACGTGACCAATCTTTATTGAACGGTACGGTATTAGGAGCTGGTTCTCGTGGAACTAATTTAGCTTACAATGGTGTGAGTGTATATGGTGATGAGACAAACGTGAATATGTTGACTTCATTAAAGCCATTATTAGGGGTTCCTACGAATCCTTTGACTGCAGGTATCAATCAGATCTCTGCTGCTACAGGTGGTTTATTAACTCCATCTGCGATCTTAGGATACATTGTTCCTAACGTAGCGATCTCTCGTGAAGGTTATGCTGAGCGTGATTTATCCTCTTATGCAAACCGTAATATCAAATTTAACGCCGCTTTACACTACCGTTTTAACGATAAAGTAGAGTTGATCTTACAAGGATCATATGGTCAAGGTACTACGATGTACACAGGAGCAGATCGTTATTCGATCAAGAATTTCTCCATGGGACAATACAAGGCAGAATTAAAAGGTTCTAACTTCTTTGTTCGTGCCTATACAACTCAAGAGAATTCAGGAGATGCGTATGCAACAGGTACTTTAGGTCAATTAGTAAACGAAGCAGCTAAGCCATCCACAGCTTGGTATCCTCAATACTTCTCGACTTTTGCAGGTTTGGCATTGACAAACTTTGGAACCGTATTACAAACGAACTTATTGAAAGGTGTAGCGCCAGCTTCAGCGGTAGGTTTAGCCGTAGCTAGTACACAATCATCATTCCCTTACTACCATGGAACAGCACGTGCAGCTTCTGATGCAGGTCGTTTAGTGCCAGGAACAGCAGCGTTTAACGCGGCGGTAGATGCAATCAAGGCTAAGCCACTTCCTCAAGGAGCTAAGTTTACAGATAAGTCTGCTTTATACCACTTAGAGGGTATGTATAACTTAACTGAGAAATTGAATAACAAAGTAGAATTGATCGTAGGTGCGAACTTCCGTCAATATGCCTTGAACTCAGAAGGAACTTTATTTGCATTGCAAGATGATGGTAGCGAGTTCTCTATCAACGAATACGGTGCATACGCACAAGCATCTAAGAAATTATTTGCTGATCACTTGAAAGTAACGGGTTCTCTTCGTTATGACAAGAACGAAAACTTTGAAGGTGTATTTAGCCCACGTATTTCTGGTGTGTTGACTCAAGGAACTTCTAACTTCCGTGCGTCTTTACAAACAGGTTTCCGTATTCCTACAACACAGGATCAATACATTAACTTGTTAACTCCATCTGCTCGTTTATTAGGTGGTTTAGCGGTAGTTCAAGATCGTTACAAATTGTCAGGTAATTCATACACGTTACAGTCGATTTTAGCTAACCAAACAGATCCTACGAAGTGGGTAACTTACAAGGCTAAGGCTTGGAAGCCAGAACAAGTTCAAACAGTTGAATTTGGTTACAAAGGAATGATCACTCCACAAATGTTTGTTGATTTCTATGCTTACCAATCTAACTTCACGAACTTCTCAGCAGGTCAAGTGGTAGCGCAACCTAGCACGACTTTGGCAGGTTCATTAAACTACTTCTCATTCCCATCTAACGTAGATAACGAAGTAGTGACTAACGGTTGGGGCTTAGGCATCGACTATGATTTAGGAAATCGTTGGGCATTAGGAACAAACGTTTCTTACAATGCAGTAAAAGACAACGGTGGATTAGCTGATTACCAATTAGGTTTCAACACACCGAACTACCGTACAAACGTTTCTTTAGGAAACCGTAACATCGGTAATTCAGGTTGGGGCTTCAATGCGACTTGGAGATACCAAGATCAATTTGTTTGGCAATCATCATTCGTGAACCAAGTAGTGAATCAACAACAATTGTCTATGATTCCTGCGTTCTCGACATTCGATATGCAAGTAAGCAAGAAAGTATCTGAGATTAAGTCAATCATCAAAGTAGGTGGTACGAACTTAGGCGGAGTTGCTTATACAACAGGATGGGGTAACCCATTAATCGGAAGCATGTACTATGTGAGCATCACTTTCGACGAATTGTTGAACAAATAAGATTTTTTGAAATTATGTTGAGGCTGCCCCTAAAAGGGCAGCCTCTTTTTTTGTACCTTTGTGGATCGATCGATTCCCAAACTATGGCTTCAAAAGCGTCTGATTCTACCGGATTTTCCCACATTCAAGTGCTGGGTGCACGCGAGCACAATTTGAAGAATATTGACGTTTCCATTCCGCGCAATCAGCTCGTGGTGGTGACGGGTATTTCGGGGTCGGGCAAATCGTCTTTGGCGTTTGATACGATTTATGCAGAGGGCCAAAGAAGGTACATGGAATCGTTCTCCGCCTATGCCCGTTCTTTTCTAGGAAACATGGAACGTCCGGATGTAGACAAGATCGAAGGCCTTTCGCCGGTGATCTCTATCGAACAAAAGACCACCTCTAAAAACCCGCGTTCTACGGTAGGAACTACCACGGAAATCTACGATTTCTTGCGTCTGTTGTACGCCCGCGCAGGAGAGGCGTTTTCTTACCTTTCGGGGGAGAAGATGGTCAAGCAATCAGTGGACCAAATCATCGAAACCTTATTAACCCAATTCAACAAAGGCAAAGTCGTTTTACTTGCGCCCGTAGTCAAAGGTCGTAAAGGACATTACCGCGAATTATTCGTTCAAATCGCGAAGTGGGGATATACGAAGGTGCGTATCGATGGTGAAATCATGGACATCGAGCCTAAGATGCAGGTCGATCGTTTTAAAGTACACGATATCGAAATAGTGGTGGATCGTTTAGTGGTGGCAGAAGACGAACGCTTGCGTTTATCCCAAAGCCTACAAACCGCGATGAACCAAGGCAAAGGGCAAGTCTACGTCCTAGATGCCAAGGATAAATTACATTACTTCTCCCAGACCTTAATGGATCCGGCGACCGGTTTGTCCTACGATGAACCCGCACCGAATACCTTCTCTTTTAACAGTCCGTATGGCGCCTGCCCTTGTTGCAATGGCTTGGGGGTAGTAGAAGAGATTACGGAAGACTCTGTCATTCCAGATCGTTCCTTAAGCATTATCCGCGGAGCTATTGCTCCGATTGGGGAATACCGGGAGCTTTGGATATTCAAGCAATTAGAGGTGCTATTGAAGCCCTTTAAAGTGGGTCTATCTACTCCCATCGCTAAATTCCCAGCGGAGGCCGTGGAATTAATGTTGTATGGTTCGGACGCGCCGGTTGCGGTGCCGTCTAAGAAATACGAAGGAACGGAGTGGAATACGAAATACGATGGTATCGTAAACTTCTTGAAACGCCAACAAGAGTCAGGTTCTGAAAAGACCCAAGACTGGTTGAAGGATTTTATGATCATCAAAAAATGCCCGGATTGTGATGGGTATCGCTTGAAAAAAGAATCCTTGCATTTCCGGATCGCGGACAAGCACATCGGGCAATTAGCTCAAATGGATATCAACGAACTGGAGGCTTGGTTCGCTGATGTAGAAACGCGGATGAGCGAGCGCCAGCAACAAATCGGGGTAGAGGTCTTGAAAGAGATCAGAAAACGCGTAGGTTTTTTAACCCAAATCGGCCTTACCTATTTGACACTCGATCGCCCTATGAAAAGTCTTTCTGGTGGAGAGGCGCAGCGTATTCGTTTAGCGACTCAGATAGGGACTCAACTCGTGGGTGTCTTGTACATCATGGATGAGCCAAGTATCGGTTTGCACCAGCGCGATAATGAGAAGTTAATACAAGCTTTAAAAGATTTAAGGGACTTAGGAAATTCGGTCTTAGTCGTGGAACACGACAAGGATATGATGCTGGAGTCTGATTATATTTTAGACATCGGTCCGGGCGCGGGTCGCCACGGCGGAAATGTGGTGGGTTCCGGTACACCAGCCGAGTTCTTGAAATTGAAGACGCCTACGGCGGCTTATTTGAATGGTGCGCTGGAGATTGCGGTGCCAGCTGTTCGTCGCAAAGGCAATGGTCTGAGTATCGAGTTGAAAGGGGCGACCGGGAATAATTTGAAGAACGTGTCGGTGAAGTTCCCGTTAGGGACTTTGACGGTTGTGACCGGGGTTTCAGGATCCGGTAAATCGACCTTGATTCACGATACCTTGGTGTTGAAATTGAAGCAGCATTTCGATCGTACGAAGCGGGATGCGATGCCGTATAAGTCGATTGTTGGTTTGGAAAATATCGATAAGGTAATCGAAGTGGACCAAAGTCCGATTGGCCGCACGCCTCGTTCTAATCCTGCTACCTATACGAATATGTACAGTGATATTCGTACGCTCTATTGCGAATTACCGGAATCAAAAATCCGTGGATACAAGGCTGGACGATTTAGTTTCAATGTGAAAGGCGGCCGTTGTGAAGGTTGTGAGGGAGGGGGTCGCAAGAAGATTGAGATGGAGTTCTTGCCTGATGTATTAGTGGAATGCGAAACGTGTAAGGGAAAGCGTTTTAACCGCGAGACTCTAGAAGTACGCTTTAAAGGTAAATCGATCTCAGATGTGTTAGATATGACGGTGGAGCAGGCTTTGGAATTCTTCGAAAACCAACCGCGTATCTTCCGCCGCGTGCAGACTTTGGCTGAAGTTGGTTTAGGTTATATCACCTTAGGGCAACATGCGACCACCCTTTCTGGGGGTGAGGCACAACGCGTAAAACTGGCAGAAGAACTTTCGAAAAAGGATACAGGTAAGACGCTTTATGTCTTAGATGAACCTACGACGGGCTTGCACTTTCAAGATGTGCGTCTATTATTAGATGTATTACAGCAACTAGTGGATAAGGGGAATACGGTCTTGATTATCGAACACAATATGGACGTCATCAAGGTGGCCGATTACCTAATCGATATGGGTCCTGAGGGCGGAAACGCAGGAGGACAATTAATAGCCAGCGGAACGCCAGAGCAGATTGCTAAAGAAAAAAATAGTCACACGGGACGCTTTTTGAAAAAGGAATTATCGTAGAAATTTTAGTACATTTATGTACTTTCTACATCAACGATGAACTATTTGCCTCAGATACTATTTATCACCCTTTTAGGGGGAATGTCTTACCTGATTTTTCAGCGTTTTTCGCTCATCATACAGACGATTCGCCTAGCTCGTCCAGTGGAATTATCGGACCATCCGTCTGAACGTTTTAAACGTATGGCGCTTTTGGCTTTCGGTCAAAAGAAAATGTTCAATAAGCCCCTTGTCGGCTTCTTTCACTTCCTGATTTACATCGGATTTGTACTCATTAATATCGAGATTCTCGAAATTATCTTAGATGGTATTTTAGGTACTCATCGCCTTTTTGCGCCGTTTATAGGCTCACTCTACCCCGGATTGATGAACTTTTTCGAGATCCTGGCGGGGGGAGTTTTCGTGGCCTGTGTGTTCTTTTTTCTGCGTCGTGGGGTATTTCGCACCAGTCGTTTACAAGCCTCTAATCACAAAGAGTTAGCTGGTTTTCCGGTAAAGGATGCTTATCAAATACTTCTCATTGAGGTTATTTTAATGCTGGCCTTGTGGACGATGAATGGAGCGGATGCCGTGTTACAAACGCGTGGGGTGGAGCATTATCAAACGGTGGGATCCTTTGTGATTTCGGGACAGTTAGTGGGCATTTTCTCTGCCTTATCTACGGAGGCTCTCCAGGTTTTAGAACGCGCCGCTTGGTGGTTTCATATCGTAGGGATTTTATCATTTGCCTTATATGTGACTTATTCAAAGCACTTACATATCTTTTTTGCATTCCCATCTGCCTATTTTTCGAGTCTAGAATCCTCTGCAAAGATGTCAGAGATGCCTGCGGTGACGCACGAGGTGAAGTTGATGTTAGGGCAACCGGTGGAGGAGCAGCCTGCAACGAATGCAAAGTTTGGTGCCAAAGACGTAATGGATTTAACTTGGAAGAACGCTTTAGATGCCTATTCTTGTACGGAATGTGGCCGTTGCACGGAGCAATGTCCGGCGAACCAAACCGGTCGAGCCTTGTCACCACGCAAAATGATGATGGATACCCGGGATCGATTAGAGGAAGTGGGTGGTATTTTAAAAGCGAATAAAGGAGCTTTTGTGGACGATGGTAAATCATTATTTGATCGAATCTCTGCCGAAGAGTTACGCGCTTGTACGTCTTGCCAGGCCTGCGTGGAAGCTTGTCCGATGGAGCTTTCTCCCTTAAATATTATCTTAGAAATGCGTCGCTTCCAGATTATGGAGCTTTCGGATGCACCGGGGGCATGGAATGCGATGTTTGCTAATGTGGAGACGAACCAAAGTCCGTGGAAATTTAACCCTGCCGATCGTTTGAATTGGGCAAAAGAATAAGCTATGAAAAAAATATTGGTTGTTATAATACTATTAATAGGCGCCTATTTCGTAGGCCCTAAACCAGAGGCGCCGGTACTCACGCCTAGCGCGAGCTGGACAGATGTTCCGGATTCAGTCAATCAAATCGATTGCTACATTGCATTTAAAGAATCGAAGATGGTGCTAAAGCCAGGGAATGAGGCGCGCATTGTTTGGGCGGATTCAGCTCAGCCTAAAAAGACTAAAATTGTCTTTATGTATGTGCACGGTTTCTCTGCATCACCTATGGAAGGAGATCCTTTGCATCGTGAGGTGGCGAAGAAATTCGGAGCGAACTTATTGTTAGCCCGCGTGGCGGGTCACGGGGTGCCAGACTCGGATTCTACTTACGCTACCGTGACAGCAGATGAATATTACCAAAGTGTCGAAAACTACTATGCGATCGCGAAGAAATTAGGGGACGAAGTGGTGGTTTTGGGGACATCCTTCGGTGGCGCGATGTCGCTCGTTTTAGCGGCTAATCATCCAGAAATTAAAGCCTTGATGCTCTATGGGCCTTGCATTGCGATCAAAGATCCCAATGCGACTTTATTAGATAATCCGTGGGGCTTGCAAATGGCCCATTTGATTACGGGTAGTGATTACCGGGATATTCCCGTGATGGCGCCACGACATGCGGAGAATTGGAGTTTGCATTATCGTCTGGAAGGTGTGGTGGCAGTGCAAAATTTCCTGACTCACGCGATGAATAAAGAAGTCTTTGAAAAGGTGAAGATGCCTGTCTTTTTAGGCTATTATTACAAGGATGAAGAACACCAAGACAACGTGGTGTCAGTAGATGCGATGAAAGTGATGTTCGAACAATTAGGTACGCCAGCTAGTTTAAAAAAGTCAGAAGCTTTTCCTAATTCAGGGAACCACGTCATTACGTCGAACCTGCTGGGTAAATTAACGGATAAACCAATTGCGTCGTCGGAGGCTTTCTTGCGCGATGTGGTTAAACTAAACTAAGATGGGTCCTACTTTGATTTTATACGCGGTACCTTTTTTCCTGTTTACCGTTCTTTTAGAATCCTATATCGTCTACAAGATGCATCGCGATTACGTGGAGGCAAAGGATTCGATGACGTCGATCGGTTTGGGTTTAGGGAATTTAGGCATTGGATTTGTGACGAAGGCGATCACATTTGGTGCTTCATTTTATGTCTACAATAATTGGAAATTGTTTGATTTAGGCCAAACCTGGCCCGTTTGGGTGCTCGCTTTTTTTGGGGAGGATTTAACGTATTATTGGGTACACCGCATCTCGCACGAGATCCGTTTTTATTGGGCTTCCCACATGGTGCACCATTCGTCGCCTAAGTACAATTTAGCCGCGGCCTTGCGCCAAACCTGGACGGGTAATCTTTCAGGTGGTTTTGTCTTTTGGCTTTGGTTGCCTTTAATCGGGGTGCATCCATTTATCGTGATGTTTTTCCAGCAAACGAGTTTATTATACCAATACTGGATTCATACGGAATTGATTAACAAGATGCCGCGCTGGTTTGAATATATTTTGAATACCCCGTCACACCATCGGGTTCACCATGGAACAGATTTAGATTATTTAGATACGAATTATGCGGGGGTATTGATCATTTGGGATCGGATGTTTGGTTCTTTTGTGAGCGAAAATCAACGACCACAATATGGTTTAACGAAGCAGATTGAGAGCTATAATCCGGCTAAGATTGCATTTTACGAATGGGTTCAAATCGTCAAAGACGTAGCCAACGCAAAAAGTATGAAAGCGGTGTTTGGGTATATTTTTGGGCCTCCGGGCTGGAGTGAAGATGGAAGTCGATTAACGGTTACGCAAATGCGCGAGCAACAAAAGAAATAATGGAGACGATTAAAACGATGGCTGAATTCGCCGCAGCGGGGGAGCAGCCGGAATTTCTTTTTTGGGTAGGTTGTGCGGGGTCTTTTGATGACCGTCACAAGAAAGTGACCCGGGCCTTTGCGGAGATTTTGCAAAAGGTAGGCATCAGCTTTGCCGTTCTAGGCACGGAAGAATCGTGTACTGGGGATCCAGCTCGTCGCGCAGGGAATGAATTTTTATTTCAAATGCAGGCCATGTCTAACATCGAGGTGTTGAACCTCTATGCCGTAAAGAAAATCGTGACGGCTTGCCCGCATTGTTTTAATACCTTGAAAAACGAATACCCAGTCCTAGGTGGGAATTATGAAGTGATTCACCACAGCCAGCTTTTGGCAGAATTAATCGGCTCAGGTAAAATTAAAGCTTCTGACGGTTCTTCCTTAGAGCAAGTGGCCTACCACGATTCTTGTTATTTAGGCAGAGGAAATGGGGTCTATGAAGCGCCACGCGAGATAATTTCCGGATTAAAAAAGGAACTAATCGAGCTGAAAAGTTGTAGAACAAAAGGACTTTGCTGTGGAGCGGGTGGCGCACAAGTATTCAAAGAGCCGGAAACGGGCAGCGAGGACGTGCAAGTGAAAAGAGTCCAAGAAATGGTCGATTCTGGTGTCAGCAAAGTGGCCTTAGCGTGCCCATTCTGCATGGTGATGGTCCAAGACGGCCTGAATAAAGTAGGAAAAGAAAAACACATCCAAGTAGTAGATTTAGCTGAGTTAGTGCAGCAATCCATGTAATATATGTATTTACCCATTGAACAAATGCCTGATCATTCCCGCGTATGGGTTTATCAGGCGAACCGACCTTTTACTGCGTCAGAGACCCAAGCCATTCAGGACTATTTAGCTCCCGCCTTAACCCAATGGGCGGCGCACGGAGCTGGACTGAACGCTTCTTTCGAGATTCGCTTTCAACAAGTGATTGTCATCGCGGTGGATGAAACGGTGAATGCAGCTTCTGGCTGTTCTATCGATGCGTCCACGCGTTGGTTCAAGGAGATGGGAGCAAACTTAGGAATCGACTTCTTTGATCGCAGCACCGCTGTGGTAGAAGGCGAAGAACTTACGTTGATTCCGTTGACAGCGTTGAAAAACAATCCACTACTGACGCCATCCACGCATATTATTCCACTCCAAACGGAATCATTAGGCGCTTACCGCGCGGGTTGGCTACAACAAGCAAACACCACTTGGTTACAACGTTATTTCGCATAAGATGGCAGAGGATCTAGTAAAAATCGAGGGGACGAGAGCAGAAAAATACGCCTCTTTATATCCCCAAATTCAATCACTCCTAGCCGGAGAAACAGACAAATACGCAAACTTAGCCAATATCGCGGCGGCGGTACACGAGGTATTCGGCTTTTTCTGGGTGGGATTCTACTTAACGAAAGAAAATCAATTAGTCTTAGGGCCATTTCAGGGTCCAGTGGCTTGTACCCGTATTCCATTCCACAAGGGAGTTTGCGGCCATGCGTATACCACAAAAGAAACAGTTTTAGTGCCGGATGTAGAAGCATTTCCAGGACACATTGCCTGTGCTTCTGCTTCGAAGTCAGAGATTGTTTTGCCTGCCATCGTAAATGGCGAAGTCGTCCTCGTATTTGATCTGGATTCAAATCAATTAGCGGACTTCTCTGAAGTGGATCAGCAAGGTCTAGAAAAAATTATTGAACTAATTGAGGAGTCTTGGACTTCTTGGGTCTAGGCTAATCTAGCAATCACCGTTTCTCCACCTACGGGTTTGTCGTCGATGTTTACACAGATCTCTGCGTCTAATGGCAAGTATATATCGATGCGGCTACCGAATTTAATAAAGCCAAACTCCGTTCCTTGAACAACTGCATCCCCTTCTTTCGCATACCAACAAATACGTTTTGCTAAAGCACCTGCAATCTGGCGGAATAAGATTTCTGTACCGTTTTCGTGCTTTACTACGTAGGTAGTGCGCTCGTTTTCGGTGCTAGATTTCGGGTGCCAAGCTACCAGGAATTTACCTGGGTGGTATTTGAAATAAGATACAATGCCCGAAATCGGGTTGAAGTTTACGTGTACGTTGATGGGCGACATAAAGATCGAAACCTGGCGACGTGGACCTTTGAAATATTCTGTTTCGACCGTTTCCTCGATCACCACTACCTTGCCGTCTGCTGGCGCGATGATGTTTTTAGGGTCAAGCACTGTTTGTCGCTTAGGAACACGGAAAAACTGTAGGATAATCAAATAAAACAAGGAGGTGATTACTACGATACTCTCTCTCAAATAAACATTTTCAGGGAAGAAATACGCAAACAGGCCATTAATACCTAATACGATGAGTAATGATGTAAGTAATAGGGTCCGTCCTTCTCTATGTAATGTCATGCGTTGAATGCTAAATAACCTTGTTAATTTACAAAATTAGTTATTTTTGGGGACGCAACCACAATTATATGCTAAAAAAAGCGAGTCTGTTACTTCTGTTTGTTCTCCTAATCGGCTTTACAGCGCAGGCTCAGTTTATTAAATGGCAAGAGGAAAATGCGTCGAGTTTTTTGCGACTGAATGTCAATTCCCACGAAATTTCGCGTTTCCGACCAGAACATGGCTGGAAGCTTTTAGATACCTTACAGACGATTGATGTTGATTTTAGGGATATTAACCCGACATCGGAAGGTGTTAATGAATTCCAAATAAATAAAGGCAATACCTATTACTTAACGATTCATTGTACTGGTCAGGTTTATGAATTGAATAAGTCTACCTGGACGTTAAAGCGCTTGGATCAAACATTTTTCCGTGGTGCGAATTGCAAGAATAGTATGTTCATGCGGGGGGATGAATTGTACTCTTTTGGTGGTTATGGGTTTTATAGGACGACAAATATATTGACCAAATACGATTTTATTGGACGTGAATGGTTGTCTATCGCGGCAGAAGGCGATGTTCCTAGTTCAATTTTTGATGGATTATTTGGTTATTCAGTAAAGAAGGATCGATTTTATGTGCTGAGTACCGTAACCATAAATGATACAGAGCAAAAAAATGCCTTTAATCGAGATTTTGGCATGTATGAATTTGATTTCTTTACTAAAAAATTCACGCGCATAGGAGAGGTTAAGTTGCAAGAAGTACGTGATTATCTGATGACTAAAGCGGTGAAGCACTACTTATTTACCGGGAGGTATTTTATTATTCCTGATAAACCCAATGCAGAATATGCCTATGATACGATGCTGTTGATCGATATAGAGGATAATTTCAAAGTCTACCAATGGACTAATCCACACCGGGTGTATTTAAATTCCCATGGTGGAGATGAAACCGAAAATTACATGCATGTGAAGGGCGATAGCATCTTGTGGGCGAGCCCGATTGAGCGAAAAATGAATAATGAAATGGACTTTTCTCATTTGCTCATTAGTCAAGTGCTGCGCGAATCTTCCTATATAGGGACGTTGGATGAAAGTCCTTGGTATGAAAAGTTTTCGGTCGCCTTGATCTCAATCGTATCCTTGTTGTTTCTTTTGTTAGGCATACAATTCTATCGTCGCTACCAACGTAATAAACTAAAGAAATCGATTCGCTTTATGCTAGGGGCAAACGAACGATTGTTCTTGGATTTCTTGCTTTTGAACTACGAGCAAGGATTTGTCAATGGCCATCAGATTATTGCCTTCTTTGGCAAACACAAAAGTTCTCCAGAATCGCAGCGTCAGTTTAGAGCGAAATTGATAGAGAATTTCACTAAAACGCTTGGATTACTTTTTGTAGATCAAGAAATTTTGGATGTACAACTCGATGAGCGGGATCAACGGATGTTTACCTACCGTCTGCAGCCCGGAATCTACCAAAGGCTGAAATCGCTCTAGTCCTTAAAGATGATGATGGGATCCGTTTCGATGGTATTGCTTTTATTGAAAGCATTGTCTCGGATGAAAATTTTAAACTTCAACGTGTCATTTTTCGCCGTAAACTGCGGGCTGTAGCCTTTATAGAAAGCGTACACGAATTGGGTAGAATAATCAATGCTACCTTCAATGGGCCCAGATTTTTGATTCGGTTTGAAGTTAAAATTCATCAAACCGCCCAGCGCCGGTGTAAAGGTAATAGGAATAAAGACGCCATTCTTTTGCAACATGACCGCCACTTCGAAATTGCGAAAATCCTTATATTTTACATCTGATTTTAATTGAGCTTCCGTTAGCCCTAGGTCCCCTTCGGCATCTTGAAAGTTAATGCTCATAATGACGGAATCGATTTTCGCCGTTCCCCCAAAACCGTCGTTACTCGTTTTCGTGATCTTTTGAATCGACTTAAATGAAATTGCAGGCGTTGAGCTAAAGCTGGGTTCTTGTACACAAGCACCCAAACCTAATAATACGACCGCTACAATTCCGATTAATTTCCGCATTGATTCATTCAATTTTCAACAGTAAAGTTAATGATTTGCGTTAATTTTGCGCTACATCAGTAAAAATCAAATGGATCAAACGATCGCACAGGAAAGGGAGAGTTTAAAAAGTCGGGTCTTGCACATGCAGGCAGCTGATTTTGATGAGCTTGCTTTGGATGTGTTTCGTTTTCAGTCCGCGAATAATCCGCTCTATCAGCAATATGTTCAGCTTTCTGGTATTTTGCCAGAGAAGATAGATCATTGGACTCAGATTCCCTTTTTACCCATTGAGCTATTTAAAAATCACCAGGTATTAACAGGGTCACAACCCGTTTTATTCTCTTTTGAAAGTTCCGGAACAACTGGTCAAATCCCCTCCAAACACCCTGTTTGCGATCCCGGATTCTACCAAGAAATTTCCAAAATTGCCTTTGAACGGGAATATGGCTCACTCGGTGAGTATCATATTTTTGCCTTATTGCCGTCTTATTTAGAGCGCTCTACTTCCTCGTTGGTCTTTATGATGGATCATTTCATCAAAGCATCGGGGTCTGAATTGTCTGGTTTTTATTTGAATCAGTACGAGGAGCTGGTGCAAGCTTTGCGGAAAGCTTTAGCGACGGATAAGAAAGTGTGGCTGATGGGTGTGACTTTTGGTTTGTTGGATTTAGTGGATTCAGGGATTGATTTGTCTTTTTTACGAGAGCACAAGGATCGTTTGATTGTGATGGAGACGGGCGGAATGAAAGGTCGCCGCGAAGAGTGGATTCGGGATAAGGTGCATGCCTATTTACAAGAAAAGATGGGACTGGATTCGATCGCTTCTGAATACGGAATGACGGAGTTATTTTCGCAGGGCTATGCGAAATCTCAGGGTATTTTTACCCCAGCTTATACGATGCGGGTTTGTTTGCGGGAGGTGGGCGATCCGTTTGCTTTAGTGACGCAGCCGCATAAAACGGGGGGGATTAAAGTGGCTGATTTAGGCAATATAGATTCCTGTTCCTTCATCGAAACAAGGGATTTAGGCTCCTTAGAAGACGATGGTATTCAATTTAAAGTATTAGGCCGCTTCGATAATTCCGAAATGCGCGGTTGCAGCCTAATGGTCTCAGGGATGGGGAACTAGCCACGATGAGCCGTCTTCGTAGAATTCATTTTTCCAAATAGGCACTTCCTTTTTCAAGGTATCAATCAACCATTCGCAGGCCTTGAAGGCTTCTGCTCGGTGCACCGAAGTCACTCCGATCAATACGGCAATATCTCCGATTTCCAATGGACCCATTCTGTGGACTAAAGCTATTCGCTCGATGGGCCATTTTTCAGCCGCTTGATCACACAACAATTCGATCTGTTTCAAGGCCATGGGAGGGTAGGCCTCCATCGTCAATGCTTTGACCTCTTTTCCTTGATTCTTATTTCTAATGGTTCCTATAAACAGACAAATGCCACCTGCCACCGGATCCTGCAAGAATTGGTAGTAAGGGTCGATCGAAATCGCCTCAGCGCTCAAGTCGATTTTGTGGATCATTTTCTACTGTAGGTCAAATAACTGTATTGGTAGGTGTTTTTCTCGTCGGTCACCCCGCGTTCTTTTTCGGTGACAGTCCATTGATCTGCCGGAATCTCTGGGAAAAAGGCGTCTCCCTCAAAAATATCGTGCAGTTGAGTGACCAAAATTTGATCCGCTACCGCTAGAGAAAGGGCATAAATTTCTGCACCTCCCACGATGAAAATATCTTCACGACTGAGTGATTTTGCCTTCAAGATGGCCTCTTCGATGGAAGTCGTGCAGATAACGCCCTCGATTTGTAAGCCAGGTGTGCGCGAAATAACAATTGTAGTTCGATTAGGAAGCGGTTTGCCGATGGAGTCATAGGTTTTGCGTCCCATGATAATCACGTGACCCGTGGTTAAGGCCTTGAATCTTTTCAGATCCGCCGGCAAATGCCAAATCAGTTCATTGTTTTTTCCAATGACCCGGTTTTCATCAAAAGCAACGAGTATTTTTATCACGATTTCTACAATTTGTTGTCAAAAATAAGGGAATTTTTGGGTTCTGCCGAACCTTAACGAAAGTCTATTTTTTATTTTGCAAATCGACCTTAAAACGCTAACTTTGCACAATTTTGGAGCTTAACCAAGCAGCCCAAAAAACACATATCCATTCAGAATTTAATTTATACCCCCTGTGCCTAAAGATTCTTCGATTAAATCCGTCCTAATTATTGGTTCTGGTCCTATTGTGATCGGTCAAGCTTGTGAATTCGACTACTCTGGTTCTCAAGCCGCTCGTTCCCTGAGGGAAGAAGGCATCGAGGTGATCTTGATTAACTCGAATCCAGCGACGATTATGACCGATCCGATGAACGCGGATCACGTGTATTTGAAGCCTTTAGAGAAAGCATCGATTATTCACATTTTAGAAAATCACAAAATTGATGCCGTTTTACCTACCATGGGAGGTCAAACAGCCTTGAACTTAGCGATTGATTGTGATGCGGCTGGAATTTGGGCCAAATACGGTGTGCGCATCATCGGGGTGGATATCAAAGCCATCGAAACGACGGAAGATCGCGAGAAATTCCGTTTGAAGATGTTAGAAATCGGGGTGGGTGTGTGTAAAGGACGTACGGCTCGTTCGTTCCTGGAAGGAAAAGAGATTGCACAAGAAACGGGATTTCCGTTGGTTATTCGCCCATCGTTTACCTTAGGAGGAACGGGTGGTGGTTTCGTGCACGATCCTAAAGATTTTGATGCAGCCTTGAACAAAGGTTTGCATGCTTCTCCTACGCACGAAGTGTTAGTGGAGCAATCCATCATGGGTTGGCAAGAATATGAATTAGAACTTTTACGCGATAATTTAGGCAACGTGATCATTATCTGTTCGATCGAAAACTTCGATCCGATGGGTATTCACACAGGTGATTCAATCACCGTAGCGCCAGCGATGACGCTTCCTGACACGATCTACCAACGCATGCGCGATATGGCCATCAAGATGATGAACGCTATCGGTCAGTTTGCGGGTGGATGTAATGTTCAGTTCTCGTTGAATCCGGAAACAGATGAAATTATCGCAATTGAGATTAACCCACGGGTGTCTCGCTCTTCGGCTTTGGCCTCTAAAGCAACGGGATATCCGATTGCCAAGATCGCTGCGAAAATGGCGATTGGTTATAATTTAGATGAATTAACGAATGCGATCACGGGTACAACATCTGCTTATTTCGAGCCGGCATTAGACTATGTGATTGTGAAAGTGCCACGTTGGAATTTTGACAAATTCAAAGGGGCAGATCGCACCCTTGGATTGCAAATGAAATCCGTAGGTGAAACGATGGGTATCGGCCGTAATTTCCAAGAAGCCTTACAAAAAGCGTGTCAATCGCTAGAGATCAAGCGTAACGGTATGGGTGCGGATGGAAAAGAATTACGCGATCAAGATGCAATTATGCATTCGCTTGCGAATCCATCTTGGAACCGTTTATTCCATATCTATGATGCCTTCAAAATGGGCATTTCGTTCAAAACGATTCAGCAATTAACGAAGATCAACAAATGGTTCTTGAACCAAATCGAAGATCTAGTGCGTGTGGAAAAGGAGATGGAGAAATACTCGATCCACAATATCCCTACGATTTTATTAGAGGAAGCGAAGCACAAAGGTTTCGCAGATCGACAAATCGCTCATACACTTCGTTGTTTAGAATCTGAAGTATACGACAAGCGTAACGCGGTAGGCATCAAGCGTATCTACAAATGCGTGGATACCTGTGCGGCAGAATTTGAAGCAAAGACTCCGTACTATTATTCGACTTTCGGTCAAGAAGGAGCATCGGCTGTGTTAGATAACGAATCAGTGTCTTCAGGACGTAAAAAAGTAGTCGTTTTAGGTTCAGGCCCTAATCGTATTGGTCAAGGAATTGAGTTTGACTACTCCTGTGTGCACGGCGTTTTAGCCGCGAAAGAAGCGGGTTACGAGACGATTATGATCAACTCGAATCCAGAGACGGTTTCGACGGACTTTGACATTGCTGATAAATTATACTTTGAACCGGTATTCTGGGAGCACGTATACGATATTATTCAACACGAAAAGCCAGAAGGTGTTATTGTGCAATTAGGAGGCCAAACAGCCTTGAAATTAGCTGAGAAGCTTTCGAAATACGGTATCAAGATCTTAGGAACTTCGTTTGAAGCCTTGGATTTAGCGGAAGATCGCGGTGCGTTCTCAAGCTTGTTGAAAGATTTAGATATTCCATACCCTAAGTTCGGAGTATGTGAAGATGCGGACAATGCGGTGGCATTAGGTCGCGAGTTAGGATACCCATTATTAGTTCGTCCATCGTATGTATTAGGTGGTCAATCGATGAAAATTGTCATCAACGAACAAGAATTAGAGCAACACGTGGTGGATATCTTACGTGATATTCCAGGAAATAAAATTTTATTAGATCACTTCTTAGAGAATGCGATCGAAGCAGAGGCAGATGCGATCTGCGACGGTGAGGATGTATACATCATCGGAATGATGGAGCACATCGAGCCAGCGGGGATTCACTCAGGAGATTCTCACTCGGTCTTGCCTCCATTCGATTTATCGGAGAATGTGATGAAGCAAATCGAAGATCACACGCGTAAAATTGCGGTGGCGTTGAAGACCAAAGGTCTATTAAATATCCAGTTCGCCGTGAAAGACGAAGTGGTGTACATCATCGAAGCGAACCCTCGTGCTTCTCGTACCGTTCCATTCATTTGCAAGGCTTACCAAGAGCCTTACGTGAACTACGCAACGAAAGTAATGTTAGGGGACAAGAAAGTGAAAGATTTCAATTTCAAGCCGGTGAAAAAAGGATTTGCTATCAAAATTCCGGTATTCTCTTTCTCTAAATTCCCGAACGTAAACATGGAATTAGGGCCAGAAATGAAGTCAACAGGTGAGGCAATCTATTTCATCGATGATTTGAAAGACGATTTCTTCCGCAAAGTTTATGGTGAAAGAAACTTATATCTAAGTAGATAAAATGTTAAAACTTATTGCGATCATCTTGGTTATGGTGTATGTGGTGATGCCCTTACTTCGTTTTTTGATGAAAGGCTACGTCATTACACAGGTGCACAAGAAGATGTCAGAGCAAGAAATTCGCTCGAAGCAGGCTGCTTCGAAAGCGCGAAAAGAAGGCAGCATTGATGTGGACTTTGTGCCACCTAAGACGAAAACTAAAACCGATGACGTAGGGGGTGATTATGTTCCCTACGAGGAAATCAAGGATTGAAATGATTAGAGGAATACTGGTTTATTTCTTGCTGGTTTTTTGTTTGTTAACGAAAGATGGCCTTTCTTTAGCACTTGATGTGTTGTGTGAAAAGAGTTCTATTTCAGTAGAGATGTCATTCGAGGATTCTTTGGAAGAAGATGGATCGGATGATTTTTTTGCTAGTGAAGATTTTGGCCTACAACTAAACCAAAATCACAACGATAGTTTAGCTGATAGATCCATTCATGATCACTACAGCCAATCCGCCCTTAATGTGCTCTTAGAGCAAGTGAGTCCCCCTCCCCGCATAGCGTAATACGCGTGCCTTATTGAAACAAAATCATAAAATCTTCTTGTAACGTATGCCTAAACAGCATACAACTGAACGGTATGAAAATATACGCCTATGCGTCTATGTTTGTCTATCTCGTTTTTGTCGGAATGGCTCAAACTAAGCACTATAAAAACCAGATAAACAGGACTTTAAAAGAGAGTGTTAAAATCGAAAAACGCGTGGAAGTTAAGGAACAGACATCGCCTTTTCAAACCCCTAAATACCAAATTAATAAACCCAACATTGACTGGGTGGATACTTTTAAAACGAAACCGTCTTCCTACAAACAACATAAAGGAAGACCAAACTAAGTAGATATGAGAAAATACGTTGTTGGATTACTGCTTTTAACCGCCTGTACGGCTAAAAAAGAGGACTTTGTCGAGGTGCAAACGCTTGAAGTTTCCTCCCCCATTTCATTAGATACGATGATTCATCAAGAATTTGTGGCGGACATTCATGCCGTCCAAAATGTAGAGATTCGCGCCCGAGTGAAGGGTTATTTAGACCGAATTTTAGTGGATGAGGGTAAGCAAGTAAAGGGCGGACAGGTGATGTTTACCATCAATAGCCAGGAATATGTCGCTGATTTAGCCCGGGCGAAAGCCGTATTAAGTCAAGCGTCAGCCGAATTAAAAGCGGAGGAATTAACCCTTGTCAATACGCGCTTACTGGTAGATAAAAATGTGATTTCTAAAAACCAGCTAGCCATTTCACTGGCGAAAGTAGATGGTTTAAAGGCGAAACGCGAAGAGGCTTTAGCCCATGTTCGGGCGGCCGTATTAAAAGTGGAGCACTCGAATATACGGGCTCCTTTTGATGGAATTGTAGACCGATTACCATTCAAGCGCGGAAGTTTAGTGGACGAAGGAACTTTGTTAACAACACTATCAGATAATAGAAACGTGTATGCTTATTTCAATGTATCGGAACAGGAATACCTAGCCTTTAGTGAACAAGATGGGGTGAATAAATCTGCCAGCGTGGATCTCGTTTTAGCCAATGGGGAAACCTATCCGCAAAAGGGTGTGGTGGAAACGATTGAAGGAGAATTTGATAAGAACACGGGAAATATTGCGTTCCGTGCACGCTTTGTAAACCCAGATAAGCTACTTCGACACGGGGCCTCAGGCAAGGTGCAATTGCCTAAAAAAGTGTCTGGCTATTGGGCGATTCCCCAAAAATCCGTTTTTGAGATTCAAGAAAAAAGTTATGTGTTTGTGAAAGACGCTTCTGGTACGGTCAAGATGAAAAGCATTGTGCCGGACTTACGCATTCCTCATTTCTATTTAGTTAAAAATGGATTTTCAGCGAAAGACACCGTCTTGATTGAAGGGATTCAGCTGGTGAAACAAGGTCAGAAAATCAAGTCGACCTTCAAGCCTATGCGTCAATTATTAACGGATTATAAAGCCTTGTAATATGGTACAACAATTCATTACCCGACCGGTATTGTCGATCGTTGTATCGATCTTTATCGTGATTTTAGGGGTCATTGCTATGAAGCAATTGCCCATTACGCAATTCCCTGATATCGTTCCTCCGGCTGTAACGGTGACCACGAAATATACCGGTGCAAATGCAGAGGTTTGTGCCAAAGCCGTAGTGACGCCGCTCGAGCGGGCTATCAACGGGGTAGCCGGAATGACCTATATGACATCTGTTTCAGGAAACGACGGAACCAGTATTATTCAAGTGTATTTTGAGGTAGGAACGGATCCCGATGTGGCCGCAGTGAACGTCCAAACCCGTGTTCAAACCGTGTTAGATGAGTTACCGGAAGAGGTGATTAAAGCCGGGGTAATTACAGAGAAAGAGGTAAACAGTATGTTGCTCTATGTAAACCTCTTGAGTGAGGATTCTGATATCGACGAGAAGTTCATCTACAATTTTGCGGATATCAACGTGCTCCCTGAGTTAAAGCGTATTGACGGAGTCGGTTTTGCGGATATCATGGGACAAAGAGAATATGCGATGCGTATTTGGTTACATCCAGATCGCTTGTTTGCCTATAAACTCTCTGCGGAAGATGTCATTCAGGCTTTGCGCAATCAAAACGTGGAGGCAGCTCCAGGAAAAATAGGGGAAAGTTCAGGAAAGCATCCGCAAGCATTGCAGTATGTGATGCGTTATACGGGAAAGTTTACCCAGGTAGCCGAGTATGAAAACTTAGTGATCAAGGCCACCGAGACAGGTCAGATATTGCGATTAAAAGATGTAGCAGATGTGGAATTTGGGTCATTGGATTACGATGTGCTTTCCAAAGAAAATGGCCGACCGTCCGCTGCGATTTTATTAAAGCAACGACCAGGTTCGAATGCCGCGGAGGTGATTGAGAATGTAAAGAAACGCTTAGCGGAATTGAAAACGACAACCTTTCCTCCGGGCATGGGTTTCACGATTTCCTATGATGTTTCCCGTTTCTTAGACGCTTCGATTCACGAGGTGATTAAGACTTTATTGGAAGCTTTTTTATTAGTAGCCCTTGTGGTATTTATTTTCTTACAAGATTGGCGCGCGACTTTAGTTCCGATTATTGCGGTGCCGGTTTCTTTAGTAGGAACGTTCATGTTTATGTTAGCCTTTGGCTTCTCCATCAACCTATTGACCCTTTTCTCTTTGGTTTTAGCCATCGGTATTGTGGTTGATAATGCGATTGTGGTCGTGGAGGCGGTTCATGCCAAAATGGAGGAGAAAGATATGCCCGTTCTCGCCGCAACGCAGGAGGCAATGCACGAGATTTCAGGCGCAATTTTAGCGATTACGCTCGTGATGGGTGCGGTGTTTGTGCCGGTGGCATTCCTTTCCGGACCTATTGGTGTTTTCTTCCGGCAGTTCTCGGTCACGATGGCCATTTCGATTGCCTTATCCGGCTTAACTGCTTTAACTTTGACTCCGGCGCTATGCGTATTGTTATTGAAAAAGCCAGAGCACAATCAAAACAACGTACTTGGGAAATTCTTCCATGCCTTCAATCACCGCTACGATCAAATCGCTCAAAAATACCTCCTATGGGTGGGAGCTTTGATCAGTAAACGATTGGTCATGTGGTTGATTTTGTTGGGATCAGTAGTGGGAACCGTCGTTCTATCGGGGATTGTTCCCAGTGGATTTATTCCTTCAGAGGATCAAGGAACCCTTTATGTAAACGCAACAACACCCGCCGGAGCTACTTTAGAGCGGACGGAAAGTGTGATGGATCAGGTATTTAAATCCATCAAAGGAGTAGATGCGATTGAGTCCTTTTCTACTTTAGCCGGATTTAGTTTATTGACCGATGGATCAGGTGCCTCGTATGGTACGGGTATTATTACGTTGAAGCCTTGGGAGGAACGCACCGAAACAGTGGATGAATTAACGGAGATTATTCGAAAAAAGACAAACGGAATTAAGGACGCAAGTATCCAGTTTTTTCCTCCGCCGGCCGTTCCTGGTTTCGGTAATGCTTCAGGTTTTGAGTTTAGAATTCAAGATCGCAGTGGCTCCGGGGATCTACAAAAGTTAGCCGCGGTCTCGAATGATTTTGCCAAAAAACTCAACGAAACTCCAGAGATTCAAAACACCTTCTCCAGTTTCGACCCTAGTTTCCCGCAGTATATGTTAGAAGTGGATCAGGAGGCTGCTGCCCAAAAAGGGGTGAATGTTCTCCCCGCCATGGATAATCTGCAAACGCTGCTGGGTAGTTTCTATGCGACGAACTTCATTCGCTTTGGTCAAATGTACAAAGTGATGGTCCAAGTGGATCCGCGTTACCGCGCGCATCCGGATGATGTGCTGAAGTTTTATGCGAAAAACAAAGCGGGCGAAATGGTCCCTTATTCTTCTTTCGTGAAGATGAAGCGCGTATATGGCCCAGAGCAATTCACCCGCTACAACATGTTTACCTCAGCGATGGTGAACGGCGAACCGGCACCTGGATTTAGCTCGGGAGCTGTGTTGGATATTATTCGGGCAGAGGCCATGAAAAGCTTACCGCGCGGCTATACGCTGGAGTGGTCGGGGATGACGCGTGAGGAGGATTTGGCAGGAAATCAGGCTATTTTCATTTTCGCCATTTGCCTACTATTCGTTTATTTATTGCTAGCCGCACAATACGAATCCTTCCTATTGCCGTTCCCTGTTTTACTTTTCTTACCCATGGGTGCGATGGGAACTTATGCGTTCCTGTATCTATTTGGCCTACAAAATAACATCTACGCACAAGTAGCGCTGGTGATGTTAATCGGTTTACTAGGTAAGAACGCCATCCTGATTGTGGAGTTTGCGATTGCCAAACAGAAGGAAGGCGCTTCCATTATTGAGGCCGCGAAAGAGGGGGCCTTCTCTCGCTTGCGTCCCATTTTAATGACCTCCTTTGCTTTTGTGGCCGGATTAATTCCGTTGATGATTGCCTCAGGTGCAGGTGCCATTGGAAACCGGACGATTGGAACCGCATCCGCTGGGGGGATGATTTTAGGTACGGTAGGAGGTTTATTGGTCATTCCGGGATTGTATGTGGTGTTCGCATCCCTCTCGGCTAAATTGTCTAAAAATGAAAAATAGGATATATATCGTCGGTTTATGGCTGGCATTAGCTTCGTGCACGAATGGACTCATGCGTGAGCAGCGTAAGATAAATGCAGAATTAGAGACGTATCGAAGCACTGATTCGCAAACGTCTGTGTCAGATGTACAGGAATGTTGGAAGCGAGATACGCTGTTAGTTCAGTTGATTGATTCCGTTTTAGTTCGCAGCAATGACATTAAAATGGGCTTTTTGCAGGTGGCGATGGCGAAGTCAGAATTTGGCTATCAAAGAGGTCTGCGCAAACCGACTGTCAGCGGATTGATTCAGCCTAGTTTGAGGCGTTTTGGAAAATATACGATGGATGGCGTGGGGAATTACGATACGCAGTTCTCTACCAATATTACCCGGGATCAGATTATTCCAGAGCACTTGCCAGATCTGCAAATAGGCGTGCAAACGGCTTGGGAGTTAGATATTTGGGGTAAGTTAGCCAAACGAAAAAAGGCCAGTGCCCTCCGTTATTTAGCCACCGAGTCGGGTCAGCAATGGCTGATTACTTCGCTAGTCGCAGAAGTGGCTGGTGCTTATGGTCAGTTAATTGCCTTAGATAAAGAGCTCGATATTCTTAAAAATAATATTGAAATCCAGCGTAAAGCCTTCGAATTAGTCCAAGTGCAGAAAGAAGCGGGTGCGGTGAATGAGTCCGCGGTGCAACAACTAGAAGCACAGTGGTTAAATTCGCGGGCTCAGGAAGGAGATGTGTTGCAGCAAATCACAAGCTTGGAGAATGAAATTCGCCTGTTGTTAAATAAACCGAATACCCCCATTCATCGCTCTAAATTCCCTTTCCAATGTGCGCTGGATAGCAGTCTATTTGCCCATATACAAATAGATCAGCTAGAGCGCAGACCAGACATCAAACAAGCTAAATTGAATTTGATGGCGGCGTTTGAGACGAAGGAAAGTGCTTCTTTGGCCTTAAAACCTTCGATTGTATTATCGGGGATTTTAGGGGTACAAGGATTTCAGCCGGCTTATTTATTTCAATTACCTGCTTCGATGGCCTATCAATTGTTAGGCGGAATTACGACGCCTTGGTTAAATCGCTCGGCGATAACGGCAGAGATGCTGCGATCTGAATCCCAATGGAAATGGCAAGATATTGCCTATCAAAATGCGCTAGTGAAAGGCTATTTAGAATGGGATACGCAAGTTCGGTCTTTGGCCTATTTACAAAAACAGCAGCAGCTAAAACAACGGGAGGTGCTCTTAACGAAAGGGGCCATCAATACGGTGGGTACGCTCTTTTTAACCGCAAATGCGAGCTATTTAGAGGTGTTAACAGCACAACAAAATGCCTTGCGCTCGGAGTTAGAGCTCTTGGAAATTTCTCGAAATCAATGGATGCGGGCCATTAATCTATACCGCGTGTTAGGAGGAGGCTGGTAAAACGATTGATTCGATCACCTTAGGGAAATCCCGGTGCTCTAATACCTGGCCTTTTTTAGCGACATCTTCTGGAGTATCACTCGGTAAAACGGGGAACGAACTCTGGAAGATGGTCGCACCTTCATCATAATGCTCATTCACATAGTGAATGGTAATCCCTGATTCTTTTTCACCTGCAGCCACCACCGCCTCGTGTACAAAATGGCCATACATACCTTTCCCGCCAAATTTAGGCAACAAGGCCGGGTGAATATTCACGATTCTTTGTGGGAATGCCTTCACGAAATCACTCGGAATTAGCCACAAGAAGCCGGCTAATATGATCCAATCCGTCCGTAAAGATTGAACTTCTTTTAACACCGTTCCGTTCTTATAGGATTCTCTGTCAAAAACGCGACATGGTACGCCTAATCGCTCCGCTCGCTGAATAATCCCCGCTGTAGGGTTATTGCAGTAAATATGGGTGATGCGAACCTGATCGGATCCATTGAAATGTTCGATGATTTTTTGGGCATTAGAACCCGAACCAGAAGCAAATAAGACGAGATTTTTCAAAGGTTATCGATTGTTTAGGACAAATTTACATTCTTTCAGCTAAATTTAAGGTATGAAAATAGGGATCGTTTGTTATCCGACGTATGGCGGAAGTGGTGTGGTGGCGACCGAATTAGGTAAAGCTTTGGCCTTAGCGGGTCACCAGGTGCACTTTATCACCTACACGCAACCCCCTCGTCTGGATATTTTTTCTGAAAATATCTTCTACCACGAAGTTTCCGTAGCGTCCTATCCTTTATTCGAATACCTTCCTTATGAGTCTGCTTTGGCTAGTAAAATGGTCGATGTGACGATTAACGAGAAATTGGATTTAATCCACGTTCATTATGCGATTCCGCATGCTTCGGCTGCCTATTTAGCTAAGCAAATTCTGAAATACAAAGGTATTCACGTACCGGTTATCACCACTTTGCACGGAACAGATATCACCTTGGTGGGGCGTGATCCGTCTTTTGAGCCAGTGGTTACGTTTTCGATTAACGAGTCAGATGGGGTAACGGCGGTGTCTGAGAGTTTAAAGAATGACACTTACGATGAATTTGAAATATTAAGTAACATCGAAGTGATACCTAATTTCATCGATTTACAGCGTTTCCAAAAACGCCCTCACGAGCACTTCAAAAAGTCCCTTTGTCCTAATGGAGAAAAGCTTTTGATGCATACTTCGAACTTTAGAAAAGTAAAGCGTATCGAAGACATCGTGCGTGTTTTTGCCTTAGTTCGCAAGAAGATTCCTTCTAAATTAGTCCTGATTGGCGACGGTCCAGAACGCTCAGGTATCGAAGCACTTTGCCGTGAGTTAGAAGTCCAATGCGATGTGCGTTTCTTAGGAAAGATGGATGGGATTGAGGAGGCCTTGTCTTTGGCTGATCTGTTTTTGCTAACTTCTGAAAAAGAGAGTTTTGGATTGGCAGCTTTAGAGGCTATGGCCTGTGAGGTGCCTGTCATTTCATCGAATGCGGGTGGTATTCCAGAAGTGAATATCCACGGTGTAACGGGTTATGTGAGTGAGATAGGCGATGTGAAAGACATGGCGGCGAATGCCATTAAGATGCTATCTGATCCTATTTTGCACGACCAGATGAAGGCGAATGCCTTAGCTCGGGCGAGGGAATTTGATATCGTTAAAATTCTTCCTCTGTATGAGCGCTATTATGAGAGAATTACTTCGAAGAGCTGGAAATTTCCTAAACAAAACGATTAACCTGACTGCTATCCGAGCAGTTTTCGAGGAGCGACATCATTGATTTTCCGCTTGCAGGATCTTCAAATAAAGGTGCTATTTCTGCCAAAGGCGTCAAGATAAACTTGCGTTGCGCAATCCGAGGATGTGGGATGCTTAAATCGGATTCAGCAATGATGACATCGCCGTAATACAAAATATCAAGGTCGAGTGTTCGCGGTCCCCAGCGTTCTTTGCGTTCTCTACCAAACTCCCGTTCGATTTCGAGTAATTCCGTTAAACAAGCTTCTGGTTTTAGCACGGTGCTGACAAGTATTACTTGGTTTAGGAAGTCAGATTGCTGGATGGGACCCCAGGCTTCGGTTTGGTAAATGGAAGAGTAAACCGAAATTTTTCCTATTTTTTTTTCAATAAGCGGGTAGGCTCCCTCGAAAATTTCCCGGGTATTTCCTAGATTGCCGCCTAAAGAGAGGAAGAGATGCTGAGTCATTCCCTAAAATTACGAAAAAAGCGCAATGCAATGAGTTATACCGCAGATGATTTACAGCCTGGGATGCTTTTACTGGCGGAGCCTTTTTTAGAGGATCCATCCTTTCACCGCTCGGTGATCTTGCTTTGTGAGCATACAACGGCGCATTCGTTTGGGCTAGTCTTGAATAATAAGCAAGAAATTGTGTTTGATTCTTTTGTGGATGAAAAGGTGCTGGAGGACGTGCCCCTTTTTTCTGGCGGTCCGGTGGATCCCACCATTATGCAGTTTGTGCACCGCAGACCTGATTTAATTCCCGATGGCGTCTTGATAGGGCCGGGTATTTATTGGTCAGGAAGTTTCGAAGTCGCTATTGACAAGGTGGTGGCGGGGGAGATCGGATTCGATGAAATCAAATTCTTTATTGGGTATTCGGGTTGGGGAGCTGGGCAGCTGGAGCGCGAGGTACGTTCGAATGCTTGGATTCTACATCCGGGGAATGATAAATTAGTATTTGATGAACCTCACGAGCGTTTGTGGAGGAAGATTTTGCATGCCAAAGGAGGGGATTTCAGAGTCCTTTCCACTTATCCAGACGACCCTAATTTGAATTAAGAGATGCGCGCCCAGTTAGTCGTGTCTTTGCGCTGGGTTCTGACTTGCTCTCTAATCATCGCGTATTCGGATTTTTCGAGGTTCGGATCTTCTTCTAAGATTTTTTGGGCTGTTTCCCGGGCTACTTTAAGGATTTCACCATCTTTCGCGAGGTCTGCGATCATGAGATCGATGGCGCCACTTTGACGCGTTCCCGTGATGTCGCCCGGACCGCGCAATTGCAAATCCACTTCGGCGATTTCGAACCCGTTATTGGTTTTCACCATGGTTTCGATGCGTTTCTTGGTGTCTGCGCTGATTTTGAAACCAGTCATTAGGATGCAATAACTTTGTTCCGCTCCTCGACCTACGCGACCTCTGAGCTGGTGTAATTGCGATAAACCAAATCTTTCTGCACTTTCAATCACCATAATGGAGGCATTAGGCACGTTTACGCCTACCTCGATCACGGTGGTGGCAACCATAATTTTGGTCCCATTCTTCACGAAGCGAGCCATCTCGATGTCCTTATCAGCGGGTTTCATTTTACCATGTAAGATCCCCAAAGGTACCTCTGGGAAAGCCCGTGAAATACTTTCGTAGCCATCCATCAAGTCCTTGAAGTCCATTTTCTCGGATTCTTCAATTAAAGGATAGACAATATAGATTTGCCGGCCTTTGCTGAGTTCGCTTTGGATGAAAGCAAAGACTTGCAATCGATGCGTATCGTAGCGGTGGGTCGTCTGAATCGGTTTGCGGCCTACGGGTAATTCGTTAATTATCGAAATATCTAAATCTCCATAAAGCGTCATCGCTAAAGTCCTCGGAATCGGCGTCGCCGTCATGACTAAAATGTGCGGATGGAACGTTTTGTTTTTGTCCCAAAGCTTCGCCCGCTGCGCTACCCCGAACCGGTGTTGCTCATCGATGATGCACATTCCCAAATTCTTGAACTGCACGGAATCCTCGAATAAAGCGTGCGTACCCACTAAAATCTGTAATTTCCCAGACTGCAAATCTTCGTGTAAACCCACGCGGTCTTTCTTCTTGACGGAGCCGGTCAGCTTCGCAATCGTGATGCCTAATAAATCCGCAAATTGCTTTAAACCTTGGTAATGTTGATCCGCTAAAATCTCCGTAGGTGCCATCAAACAGGCCTGCGTTCCATTGTCAATGGCTAACAGCATCGAAATAAAAGCCACAATCGTTTTTCCTGACCCCACATCCCCCTGTAAAAGTCGATTCATTTGCTTCCCTGACCGCATATCCGCGAAAATCTCCCGAATCACCTGCTTCTGGGCATTGGTTAATTCGAAGGGTAGATGGTCTTGGTAAAATTTGGTTAATAGCGCCGCGGAAGAAAAAACCTGTCCCGGGAAAGCAACTTTACGAATCAAATTCTGCTTGATCAAGCGTAACTGATTATAAAATAACTCCTCGAATTTCAGGCGGCGCCGGGCTTGGTGAAGCCACGTTTCGCTTTGGGGTAAATGAATATGGTATAAAGCCTCCTGCTTGGAAATTAACTTAAACTGAGAGGTAACATCCCCCGGCAAAGTCTCCCGAATGTAAGGAAAAGCAATTTCTAATAAGTTTTTTTGCAGTGTGGCAATCGCCTTGCTGTCGATGTATTTCTTGCGTAATTTTTCCGTCAAAGGATAAACCGGCTGAAAATACTTGCCCGAGGCTTGTTCTCCTTTGTAGACCTCCATTTCTGGGTGGGTCATCTGAATCGTGCCATTGAAACTAGTAGGCTTGCCATAAAACAGGTAGTCTACTCCGGTATTTAGGGATTTTTCCAGCCATTTCACCCCTTGAAACCAAACGATTTCGATGCACCCCGTTGCATCGCACACTTGTGCAACAATGCGTTGACGGTGTCCTGCGCCTATTTTTTCTTTGAAACGAATCCGGCCCACAAACTGCGCATGGTCCATTTCGTCTGTGATGGAGGCGATGGGATGAACCACGGTGCGGTCCTCGTAACGGAAGGGGAAGTATTGAATCAGGTCACCGTAGGTGAACATCCCTAGCTCGGTCTGAAGCAGCGTTAGCTTCGCTGGGGTCATCCCGCGGAGTTTGGCTAAATCAGTATCGAAAAAAGGTACAAGCGACATGCACGAAAAATTTTGTGAATTTAGGTATATTTACAGAACGATTGCGAAAATTACCCCAAACATGAAGAGTTTTTTAGACCAAGAATTTGAATCCGACGGCTTTGTGCTCAGCAATGTCGAAGATTTATTTAATTGGGCGAGGGCGAGTTCGCTTTGGCCGATGAGTTTTGGTTTAGCGTGTTGCGCAATCGAAATGATGCAAGCCTTTGCTTCTGGGTATGATTTAGACCGTTTTGGGGTGTTTCCGCGGCCTTCCCCGCGTCAATCCGACGTTATGATTGTTGCTGGAACCGTAACTTTTAAAATGGCAGATCGCATCCGTCGTCTCTATGAACAAATGCCAGAACCGCGATACGTTATTTCGATGGGTTCTTGTGCGAATTGTGGCGGTCCCTATTGGGAACATGGCTACCATGTGGTGAAAGGAGTGGACAAAATTATTCCGGTAGACGTGTATGTTCCCGGATGCCCACCGCGTCCTGAAGCACTTTTAGGAGGTATCATTAAGTTACAACAAAAGATAAGTCAGGAGACCCTTGTGGCTCCTACACGCATATTAGAAGCCTTAAACAAATAGGATGGAACTGGCAGCAATTCAAGCATTTTTGCAAGCAGAATTTGGTTTTGAATCCCAGTGGGAGGAGGAATTAAGTCGATTGACTTTGCCTGCGGAGCAGATTTTGCCGGTTTGCGATTTTCTCTGGAAAAACCCAGCCACCTATTTTGATTCCCTTTCTTGTATCACGGCCATCGATCAAGGGCCTGAGGCAGGCAAAATGGAAGTTATTTATACGCTTTATTCAATCCCGAATCATCTTACGTTGCATTTGCGAGTGATTTTAGATCGGGAAAAGCCTATGGTTTCTTCTGTTTCTTCTGTCTGGAGAACAGCAGATTGGCATGAGCGAGAAGCCTTTGATTTCTTTGGCATTCAATTTACCAATCATCCTGATTTACGCAGAATATTGCTTCCAGAAGACTGGGAGGGGCATCCATTGCGCAAAGATTATGTAGAGCAAACGAAATACCACGGTATTCAAGTGAAATACGATCGATGAAAATAGCCGGCTTTACCTTTATTCGGAATGCGGTGAAGAACGATTATGCCATCGTAGAAGCCATTACGTCTATTTTACCCATCTGCGACGAGTTCGTGGTGGCAGTAGGGAAGTCGGAGGATGAGACTTTGGCCTTAATTCAATCAATTCCGTCGGATAAAATCAAAATCGTGGAGACGGTTTGGGATGATTCTAAACGAGAAGGCGGCGCCACGTTTGCTTTAGAAACGGATAAAGCGCTTCAGGCAATTTCCAAAGACATTGATTGGGCTTTCTATATCCAAGGCGACGAATGTGTGCACGAAGTGGATTTGCCCGTGGTGAAAGCAGCGATGGAGGCGAATTTGGCTGATTCAAACGTAGAAGGTTTACTCTTTCATTACCGACATTTTTACGGGTCCTATGGCCATGTGGCAGTGTCACGACGCTGGTATAGAAGAGAAATCAGAGTGGTAAAAATGCATCCGGGTGTTCATTCTTATAAGGATGCGCAGGGTTTTCGAAAAGACGGCAAAAAGCTGAAGGTGAAATTAATTCCGGCTCATATTAACCATTACGGCTGGGTAAAACCGCCCGAAGGCCTGAACAATAAGGTGCGGAACTTCACGCAATTCTACCACGATGACGCTTGGTTAGCCGAAAATGTGCCGGCAGATTACCAGTTTGATTACGGTAATGCGGAACGTTTGTTTCGATTTGAAGGCACGCATCCAGCCGTGATGGCGGGCCGAGTGGCACGTTCAAACTGGCCATTCTATTTTGATCCAATTGAATTAGAGAAGAAAATGACCTTGCGCCGCAAGATTTTGCAGAAGATCGAAGACCTCACGGGGTACCGCGTGGGTGAATACAAAAATTACCGCCTGCTATAATGGAAGAGTCAATTCAATTTTTCCCGGCATCTCAGGCGCCTAAAAACCCCTATTTCTCCATCCTCATTCCGAGCTGGAATAATTTGGCCTATTTGCAATTATGCATCGCGGCCATCCGAAAACACTCAACGACTTCCTTTGAAATCATCTTGCACTTAAATGAGGCCAAAGACGGTTCCAAAGAATGGGTGGAATCACAACCAGATATCGCTTTTTCGTATAGCCCGATCAACGTGGGCGTTTGCTATGCCATGAACGCGATGGTCAAGCTTGCACGCGCGGATTACTTCTTGTATTTGAACGACGATATGTATGTGCTGCCTAATTGGGATGGGTATCTGAAAGAGGAAATTGAACTCATCGGGCACAAGGAATTCTTTTTATCGGCCACGGCCATCGAGCCGAAAGCCCAAAGCGCTTGTTCTATTCAGGCCGATTACGGTCGCTCGCTAGCCACTTTCGAGGAAGCGAGATTACTTGAAACCTATGAATCTTTACCTTTTGCAGACTGGCAAGGTGCGACTTGGCCGCCTAATGTGGTGCACCGGTCGCTATGGGATAAAGTGGGAGGCTATTCGAATGAATTTACGCCGGGAATGTATTCAGATCCCGATTTTTCTATGAAATGCTGGCAGGCGGGCGTTCGCTTGTTCAAGGGGATTTCGCGGAGTAGAGTCTACCATTTTGGGTCCATTTCCGTGAAGCGTGTGAAGCAGAACAAGGGTTACTACCAGTTTATTAGAAAGTGGGGGATGACCTCGTCGACTTTGTCGAAATATTACCTGCGTCGTGGGGATACATTCGATGGGCCTTTAGTGCAACGCCCGATTCCGGTTGTAGTACATTTGAAAAATCTGTACTACCGATTAAGTCTCCCGTTTAGAAAATAGCTTTTAGTAAATTGAAATTATGAGTTTGAAGCTGTAAAGGAAACTGCCTAATTCAGATTTTCCTTTATAGGCTAACATTGCTCGGTGGTGTTTTGCGACGGTGAGAAATCTACGTATACGTGCCGCGATTGTAGTTGACGCAAAATCCAGTGCTAGTGTGAGCAAAATTTTCCGTTCCACGCCCTCTGGGCAGCGATCAGCTAGTAAATTAAGGCGTTTTACAATCCGTGCATTCCGTTCCTCTCGCGTAGTATAGTTCTTCTTCCCTTTGCTTAAATCAGCCCCCATCGTGTTGCTGCTGTGTTGGCGGTAATTCACTAAGGTTTGCGGAAAATAGGCAACGCCGTTTAGGGCCGCTCCCGCAAATCCGAGGATATAATCGTGTCCCACATAATCAGGAAAAGGCAAGGCGATGTCGATGATTTCGCGCTTAAATAGCATTGCGTGTCCCATCGCTTTGGTGCCAAAAACATAGTGCAAAGCTGTTGGATAATCGCACAAATAATTTCTATCGGAGAATTTTCTAGTAACAGTGCCTGTAGCATCGGTTAAAGCAGAATCCGCATAAATCAACGAATGAGAACCAATGGCACTCGCCAACAAACTGATTTTTTCCGGCATCCACACATCGTCCTGATCCGCTAGTGCGATCATTTCGCCTTTTGCGGACCTGATTCCGGTTTCGAAAGTGGCTAATAAGCCTTGGTTTATAGGGTTTGCGACTAATTGAATGCGCTCGTCTTGCGAGGCGTAGAGTCGCAATATCTCTAAAGAAGAATCCGATGAGGCATCGTCCACGAACACAAATTCCAAGGATGGATAGCTTTGAGCTAACAAGCTGTCCACTTGTTCCCGGAGGTATTTTTCCCCGTTATAGGTGGCCATCACAATGGAAATTAAGGGCGACATTCGGATATTGTTTCTGAAAATTGTCGTAATTTGACCAAAATTTCGATAAAAAGCCGCATTGAAAACATATTTTCGCTTATTAAGCTACGCCGTTTCGATCCGCAAGTATGTATTTCCATACTTCGGGTTTTCCTTGCTAGCGAGTTTATTCGGCATTCTTAATTTTACCTTGCTGATCCCCTTGTTGAATGTCTTGTTCAACCAATCAGCTCCGGAGAACATTCAGATTTACCGAGTTTTACCCGCTTTTTCGCTAACGCCATCCTATTTCTCATTCTTGTTTAACCACTATTTCTATGGTGCTTTGGAGAATTTTGGACGGATTGGGGCGCTGAAATATGCTTGTGGGGCCATCATGGTTTCAGTTATTTTATCGAATTTCTTTCGGTATTTTTCCCAAAGAGTCCTCAAAACAGTCGAAGCAGACACGATTGCTTCGTTGCGTCAAGCGGTTTTTGAGCGGGCGATTCGCCTAGATCTTAGTTATTTCACAGAGCAGAAAAAGGGTAACCTGATGTCTCGTTTAACCACGGACGTGCAGGAAGTCGAAAATAGTATCGGCCGCGCCTTCACGGCAACTTTTAAAGAGATTTTTACGCTGGTTTTATTCTTCGTTTTTCTGGCGAGTATGTCAGTGAAACTAACTTTGTTTTCGTTGATCATCTTGCCGCTTTCAGGCTCCGTGATTGCGACGATTACAAGACGTTTACGCCGCGCCGCAGGGGAGGTGCAACAGCATTTGAGTGGAATTATCAGTTTACTGGATGAGACATTCGGAGCGATGCGGGTGGTGAAAGCCTTTCGGGCTGAGAAAATGATGGATGCGCGTTTCCAAGCGGGAAATGATCGCTATCGCAATTCCTTATTGAAGATGGTTTTTCGCCAAGAGTTAACATCCCCCACCTCAGAGAGTTTAGGGGTTTTAGTCGTGACGGGTATCTTATTATACGGAGGTAGTTTAGTCATTAGTGGTGAAGGAGAATTGTCCGCATCGACGTTTATTGCCTTTATCGCGACTTTTTCGCAGGTGATGCGTCCGGCGAAAGCCATTGCGGATGCGTTCAGTGGCATTCAGCGTGGGGTTGCTTCGGCAGATCGCATTATTGAAATTTTGGATACGGAATCTGAAATCGTAGCGGAGGAGCCGATTACGAGAGTAGAAGAATTTACAGATAGAATCAGCTTCCAGAAAGTTGGATTTGAATATGTGAAAGGGCGTTCCGTTTTGAAAGAAGTAAGTTTCGATATTCCCAAAGGAAAGACCATTGCGCTGGTGGGTGCTTCCGGCGGAGGGAAGTCTACGCTGGCGGATTTATTACCGCGTTTTTACGATCCATCGTCAGGTATCATTACCTTGGATGGAATCCCTTTGAAAAACATCCCTTTGGACGACTTAAGAGGCTTGATGGGAATTGTGACCCAGGAATCGGTCTTGTTCAATGATACGATATTTAATAACATCGCCTTCGGGACGGAGGCTACTTTAGCTGAGGTTCAAGCGGCGGCGAAGATTGCGAATGCACACGATTTTATTTCGGCAAATCCGGAAGGTTACGAAACAGTAATTGGTGATAGAGGCTCTAAATTATCTGGGGGCCAAAGACAGCGCATCTCCATTGCCCGCGCCGTTCTCAAAAATCCTCCTATCTTGATTCTAGATGAGGCCACCAGTGCCTTAGACAATGAATCTGAGAAGTTAGTTCAAGAGGCTTTGAGTCATTTGATGGAGAATCGCACGGTTTTAGTCATTGCGCACCGTTTGTCTACGATTCAACACGCTGACCAAATTTTAGTCGTTCAACAAGGCGAAATCATCGAACGTGGGACTCACGAAGAATTGATGAAGATCGCGAAAGGGGCCTACGCGGTTTTGGCACAAGGTATATCAGCCTAATTATTGCAAATTTTATTAGCATATCCGTCTGCAAAAAAGTAATTTTGCACTCGATTTTATATACAAATATTCGTTTCTAAATACCATGTCACAAGCACAATTAGCCCAAAGAATTCAAGCATTAGAAGAATCCTCTACTTTAGGGATGACGAAAAAAGCGCGCGAATTAGCAGCTCAAGGTCACAAAGTAATCAGTCTTTCCGTAGGAGAGCCAGATTTTAAAACACCAGCTCATATCTGTGAGGCAGCGAAAAAGGCAATTGATGACGGTTTTCATGGGTATTCGCCAGTTGCGGGTTATCCAGACTTGCGTATGGCGATCGCTAATAAATTAAAGCGTGATAATAACCTAGAGTGGGGTTCTGAAAATATCGTGGTTAGTACTGGCGCAAAACACTCTTTAGCAAACGCGATTGCAGCTTTAATTAACCCAGGCGACGAAGTGATCATCTTCTCTCCATATTGGGTTTCTTACTCCGAGATGGTGAAATTAGCGGAAGGAACTTCGGTAATTGTTCAAGGTGCTTTTGAAAATAACTTCAAAGTAACACCGGAACAATTCGAAGCTGCCATCACACCTAAAACGAAAATGGTGATGTTCGCATCTCCTAACAATCCAACAGGATCGGTTTACACAGAATCAGAATTACGTGATATCGCAAACGTGGTAGCGCGTCATGAAAATATTTACGTCCTAGCTGATGAAATTTACGAATACATCAACTTTACCCAAGGGGGTCACTTCTCGATCGGATCTATTCCGGAAATCAAGGAACGCGTGATCACGGTGAACGGTGTGGCGAAAGGTCACGCGATGACAGGTTGGAGAATTGGATTTATCGCGGCGGCTAAATGGATCGCAGATGGTATCGAAAAGCTTCAAGGTCAAGTGACTTCAGGTACAAATTCAATCGCTCAAAAAGCGGCAGTAGTAGCCTTTAACGGTAGCTTAGACCACGCTTACGAAATGAAAGCGGCATACGATCGCCGTCGTAAGTTAGTAGTAGAAAAATTACGTGAAATCCCAGGTTTCAAGGTAAATATGCCTGATGGCGCATTCTATGCGTTCCCAGATATTTCTTACTATTTCGGAAAAACAGATGGAACAACGGTAATCAATGATTCAGACGATTTCTGTTCTTGGTTATTAGCGGATGCTTTTGTCGCTACGGTAGCGGGTTCTGGTTTCGGAGCACCCGATTGTATGCGTATTTCCACAGCAGCCGCAGACGAACAATTAGTGGAAGCTTGCGATCGCATTAAAGCTGCCGTTGCTAAATTAAAATAAGATGGGAATCGCGTCCATTATTGTCTTTATTTTAGGGTATTTAGCTATTACATTGGAGCACCCCTTAAAGATTAATAAAACGGCTACAGCCTTAGTTACAGGTGTACTTGTTTGGACAATTTATGCGATTTCTACCGGGGATGCCTCCGAATTAGGTCATCACTTAGCGTCTACTTCGGAGATATTATTCTTCTTGCTAGGTGCGATGACGCTAGTGGAATTAGTCGATGCCCACCAGGGTTTTTACTTCGTCTCTCGATTGATAAAAACTGATAAGGTGATTAAACTGCTATGGATAGTGGGTTTGATCACCTTTTTTATGTCTGCCGTTTTAGACAATTTGACCACGGCGATCGTGATGGTCACCTTGCTACGTAAGTTGATCAGCAATAAAGAAACCCGGAGGTATTTCGTGGGTATTGTTGTGATCGCGGCTAATGCAGGTGGTGCTTGGTCGCCTATCGGTGATGTGACGACGACGATGTTATGGATAGGAGGTCAAGTTTCGGCTACCGGCATTATTCAAAGTTTATTGTTGCCTTCTTTGGTTGCTTTACTTGTGCCATTAGCTGTCGCTTCTTATGTCTTGAAAAACCAAGCAATTGGTCAATCAGCAGCGTCGGTAACCTTGAGTTCGACAGAAGAACGCGATGGAAAAATCATGCTTTTCGCTGGCGCAGGTTCTTTGATTGGTGTTCCAATCTTCAAAACCTTGACACACTTGCCGCCTTATATGGGGATTTTATTGGCCCTAGGTTTGGTATGGATTTTATCCGAAATCTTGCATTCTGAGAAAGATGAGGAGGCGAAGAAACATTTAAGTGTGGGCTATGCCTTGACCAAAATAGATACTTCCAGTATTCTCTTTTTCCTAGGAATTCTATTAGCAATTGGCGGTTTAGAGTCTTTTGGTTACTTGCACGCGCTCTCAGATCAATTAGCGCACGCATTAGGTAACCAAAACTTAATCGTCACCATCATTGGTTTAGCGTCTGCTGTCGTAGATAATGTGCCATTAGTGGCAGCTACGATGGGAATGTATTCGCTGACTGATTTTCCCATGGATCACGAGATGTGGGAATACCTCGCCTTCTGTGCTGGAACAGGTGGCAGTATCCTAATTATTGGATCTGCAGCTGGAGTGGCAGTAATGGGAATGGAGAAAATCGAATTCGGCTGGTACCTAAAAAAAATAGGCTTTCTGGCCTTGCTAGGTTATTTCGCTGGGGCCGGTTTGTATCTGCTATTACACTAAAATCCAATCGACATACTAGCACCATAATACGCTGGTGCCACTTGAGGAGTCAAAGTAAAACGATTCAGTTTTTGCCACTGATGACGAACTTTCGGGTATAAAATATAGGCCAATTCTGCCGAAGCGATTCCAATCGCAGACCCCATCAATACATCCGTAACCCAATGTTTATTATTTGCGATGCGTAATGCTCCAGTAGCCGTAGCTAAGGTATAGCCCGCTATGACAAATTCAGGATGGGAATCACGGTACTCATGCGCTAAAATAGTTGCCCCAAAAAACGCAGTCGCCGTATGTCCGGATGGATAGGTATTTTCGGTGCCATCTGGTCGCGCTTCCGTGATGGCAGCCTTTAGTCCTTGCGTTGCTGCCACATAGATTCCGGTACCTACGATAAATACTCCTGCTTGATCAAAAGCCTCTTCCTTACTCTTAAATTCAGCTATATTTAAGCCCACATACATCGCTGCAGGCCCATATTGAATATAGTCATCTAACGGAGTGACATGACCCTGACCGACGATTTTCGTTTGAATTTGCTTCGCAAAAGGATTATAAGTTAATCCACTAGCTATCCCTAGCGCTAAGGGCGTTTTCCACTTTTTAAAAGAGGGTTTCTCTGCTTGCACAGAAAAGGTAATCAAGCAAATTAGGGCGATGATTCTCATTATTTTTCAGCTAAAAGGCTTTGGATCGTATGTTCAAAATCGGAGATCCAATCGGCATAATATTTTCCTGTTCCGGGACCCGAGAATCCGGTGTGAATTTCTCTCACGATGCCTTTTTTGTCAATGATGAAGGTAGTAGGATAGCCGTTCATTTTACTCAGCATAGGTAAAACTTTCTCGATTGTTTTATCCTCTGCCGTTCCCGCAAAAAGAAGTGGGTAGGTGATGCCGATTTTCTTTTGGAAATTATTGATTTTAGGCCCTGCAACCGCGATGTCAGCTGAATTCTCAAAAGCAATGCCTATAACTTCCACGCCTTTGTCTTTGTATTTTGTATAGAAGGGGGCTAAATAACGAGATTCATCCAGGCAGTTCGGACACCAGGAGCCCATTAATTCGATTACTACCACCTTGTTTTTAAAACGCTCATCTTGTAAGCTAATTTGTTCGCCTGAGGTAGTGGGTAATTTAAAATCGATACGGTCGAACCCCGGTTTCAAAAAGCTTAGTTTCTTTAGATCTGGCAAGGCAGCCGCGGGGTCTAATTTCCCATCAACCGTCCTAACTCCACTCAATCCAGAAGTAAATCGTCCCGTAAATTGTGAGCCATTTACTTTTGCTCGCAACATGTTAACCCCACTTCCATCGAAATAGCTTAGAAATAAACTATCCCCGCTCACATTTCCTTGTAAAAAACGGTAGTCGCCAGATGTCCGAAGGAAGGTGCCGGTCACTTTGTTGCCTTTTTGTTCAAAAACGCCTACACCTGGGCTGTGGTTTGTCGCATCACTATAAAAATCTGACATCCACTTTCCACTGACATTCACGGTAGCTGGTAGTAGGTTCAAAAAGCGGTCTTCAGAACTCGCTAGAGCTGAAACGGGTAGTCGATACGCCGTTTTTCCATTTCTTTTTTTAACGAAGTAGCCCTTCATTTCGGTCGTTTTTGTCACTTGGAAAACGAGCTCAGCTTCGTATAGGTCAAAAGGGACGACTAATGAATCCGCTCTAAAATAGGATTCCCCTAACGTAGATTTCTCTGCGCCATTAATGAGTTTAATATCTAAATTCCCTGCTTTTGAACCAGGATTTATTTCAAATTGAATGGGTAATTCGCCCCCATGAGTGCTGAGAGATGCTCGCCAAATTCCAGCAACAGGCACTTGTGCAAGACTCAATAATGGGGCAAATAACAAGGCAAATAAGGTCTTTTTCATGAGGAAATTCGCTAGGCGTTTGAACAAAGATACGGGTTCGAAACTTGTCACAAAAAAAAGCGTGACAATTTCCTAATTTGGTGGCGTAGGCGAGGGATAATTTGTATTTTTGTTTTCATCCAAAATTATGCCAGAAAACACCTACCATACCTCCGTCATGTTGCACGAATGCATCGATGGTTTACGCATTGATCCTGCGGGAACGTATGTGGATGTGACCTTTGGGGGAGGCGGACATTCGAAGGCGATTTTAGACAAGCTAGGTCCAGAAGGAAGATTATTCTCCTTTGATCAGGATCCAGATGCTTGGGAGCAGGCAGAGAAGATCGATGATGAGCGTTTAACGCTAATTACAGCTAATTTTCGCTACTTAGAGAAGTATTTGCGCTTGCATCGCGTGAAGCAGGTGGATGGGATTTTGGCGGATTTTGGGGTCTCTTCTTTTCAATTAGATGCGCCGGAACGTGGTTTCTCTATTCGATTTGATGGTCCATTAGACATGCGAATGGGTCCATCTGCTTCGATGACAGCGGCGGAATTATTAAATAGTTATTCGGCTGAAGAATTGCAGCGCATTTTAGGGATGTATGGGGAGGTTAAGAATGCCCGGACTTTGGCCCAGGCAATCATTCAGGTCCGTACCCGAAAAGCCTTAGAAACTACGCAAGAATTTAAAGAAATTTTGAAAAAATTAGCTCCTAAACACCGGGAGTTTAAATACTTCGCACAAGTCTTTCAAGCGATTCGAATTGAGGTGAATCAAGAGTTAGCTGTTATAGAGGAATTTTTAGCACAAGCCCCGTCGATTTTGAAGCCAGAAGGAAGGCTAGTGATTATGTCCTTTCATTCGTTAGAAGATCGCCTAGTAAAGAATTTTATTAAGGCAGGAAATGTGCAGGGGAAAGAGGATAAAGATTTGTTTGGGGTAGTGCATCGCCCGCTCGAGTCTGTGATTCGTAAGCCGATTACGGCCTCAGAAGAAGAATTGAAATTGAACCCGCGCTCCCGTAGTGCGAAATTAAGAATAGCGTCTAAATTATAATATGGCAACACCCATCGAACCGACAGAAGCAGGTCCTAAGCGAATCTCTTCGCCCAAGAAGGAAGGGATTTTCGATTCCATTTTCAATATCGATTATTTCACGGGAGGCGAATTGCCGGTGATGTGGGTAAAGCGCATCGCCTTTGTGGCTTTTTTGACCCTTATCAATATTTATTATTCGATGCTGGCTGACGGTAAGTTGCACCAAATTCAGAAAGAAAAAAGTGCTTTAGAGGAAGATCGCGCTGATTATACGACACAAAAAGCGGAATATATGAAGGTGAGCAAGCAAACGAATTTGGAAGAGACATTAAAGCGTTATCAAATCGGGGTGAGTACGCTTCCACCCACTAAAATCATCATTCAAGTCAATAAAGAGCAATAATGGCGAAGGAGAAAAGACCTAATATTCGGGGCTTAATTACGAGACGTTTTTACACGTTTTTTATCATCATTTTGGCTGTATTCTTGTACCTACTGTTCAGTTTGTATAAAGTAGTGGTGCTGAAAGGGCCTAAGTTTCGTTCAGAAGCGATGGCGACTTATGTGAAAAAACGGAAGATCGAAGCTACGCGTGGTAATATCTATTCGGATGATGGAAGTTTGCTTTCTACCACTTTACCTAAATACCGCTTAGGGATGGATCCCTCTGTTTTAACGGGGAATGCGAAGGCAGATGAATTCTATAAACAACATATTGATGGCTTAGCGGCGGCGTTATCTAACTTCTTTAAGGATCGCACGGCGGAAGAATACAAGGAGAAGATTGCGGCAGCCAGACGCAGTGGTCGGACCTATTTGCTATTGAATAATCGCTTGTTAGACTTCCAAGAAAAGAAAAAAGTATTGAGTTTCCCTTTGTTTAAGGATGCTAAAACGTCGAATCAATCGGGAGTCGTTTTTGATAAGATTAATGTGCGTTATGCACCTTTTGGCCAAATGGCTTATCGTACTGTGGGGTATTTGAAGGATCTACGAGATAAGGGACGTGTGGGTATTGAGAATAGTTTTGATAAAGAGTTGCGCGGAGAGTTTGGAGAGGGGATGTATGAGAAAATGGATAATAATACCTGGCGTCCGGAGCCGGGCGATGAGCCTAAGTTACCGGTAGCAGGGGTGGATTTGCACTCGACTTTGGACATTAATATTCAAGAGATTGTGGAATCTGCTCTACTAAATGGGATGAAAATCTTTAAAGGTAATTATGCGGTGGCGATTGTAATGGAGACCAAAACGGGTAAAATTAAAGCCTTGTCGAACATTGCGGCTAATCCACTTTCGCCCACAGGCTATTCAGAAACCTATAATTACGCTTTACTAGAGGCGCGTGATCCAGGTTCCGTTTTTAAATTGCCTTCGATTATGGCGGTGTTGGAAGAGAAAAACTATCCATTGACGAAGATGGTCAATACCGGTGACGGTAAGTTTCGTCTTTACAATGGCGTGATGTCAGATTCTCATCCACTAGGGACCATATCTTTAGAGCAAGTGATTGAAAGCTCTTCCAATGTGGGAACGATGAAATTAGTTCAGGAGGCTTTTGGGACAACGAATAACGAGAAGTTTTACAATTATTTGAAGAAATACCATTTAATTGAATCGCTCGATTTTCAATTAAAACCGAGTAGAAAACCGGTCTTCCCGGTGCCTTCTAAATGGGATGGATTACAATTATTATGGTCGTCTGTAGGATATTCGACGCAGTATACGCCTTTGCAAATTTTGGCTTTCTACAACGCTATCGCGAATAATGGTTACTGGATACAGCCCATTATTGTAAGTAAGGCAACGCGTGGGGATGAAGTGGTGACGGATTATATGGCTTCACAGGTGCGTGATTCGAAGCCATTGTGCTCACCAGAGACTTTACAGAAACTGAAAATTATGTTAGAGGGGGTAGTGACCAAAGGAACCGCGAATAACATCAAAGGTTCTGTCTATGGTATTGCCGGCAAAACGGGTACAGCCCAACGTACCGTAACGGGGGCTAAAGGCTACCGTAAGGGAAATTATTACACGACTTTTGCGGGTTATTTCCCTGTCAAAAATCCAAAATACACCATGATTATTGCGGTTGATGAACCGAAAGGTAGCGCTGAAGGCACCTATGCCCGTCAGGTTACCGCTCCGGTGTTTAAAGAAATTTCGGATCGCATCTATTTGCGCGATATGAAATTACAGCAAACGCTGCGTGGTTATTTACCTGATTCATTGAATAAAAACAAGTTAGCACATACTATTCACCCAGCAGATCAAAATATTTTATTCTCTCATTTAGGATTGCCTAAAGTGGAAGAAAACGGGCAGTGGTTGAATTTTAATTTAGAGAAGAAGACGGTTAGAAATCAGGCCATTACAATGGCTCCTAAAACAGTTCCTAATGTAGTAGGCATGAATTTGCGTGATGCCTTATTTGCATTAGAAAATAAAGGATTAAAAGTGCGGGCGAATGGTTTTGGGACGGTGACGAACCAATCGATTCCGGCTGGATCAGCTGCTGCAAAAAATAGTTTAGTCTTCATTCAATTGCATTAAGATGGCACAAATTACCTTATTTCCAGAAACGGATATTCAGCATTTGTGCTTTGACTCTCGTAAGGCAGACGCAGGTTCGGTCTTTTTTGCCATACCTGGAACGCAGGTAGATGGGCATTCGTTTTTGTCGCAAGTATATGCCCAAGGTTGTAAGCACTGGGTGGTAGAAAAGGTTCCGACTGAACTTCCAGCCGATGTGACTTGTGTCCAGGTGCCAGATTCGAATCAAGCTTTAGCGGAGGCTGCGGCAGAATTTTATGGCCATCCTTCCAAGAAACTGAAATTAGTGGGGATAACAGGTACTAATGGGAAAACAACCACGGTAACCCTGCTATTTGAATTGTTCAAGCGCCTGGGTCATCGCTGCGGATTGATTTCGACGGTAGTGAATAAGATTGAAGATAAAATTATTCCTTCGACCCATACCACCCCTGACGCGTTGAGCTTGAATGCCTTGTTAGCCGATATGGTTGCGGCGGGTTGCAGTCACGCTTTTATGGAGGTGAGTTCCCATGCGGTGGTACAAAAGCGCATTCACGCGGTCCAATTTTCCGGTGCTATTTTCTCAAATATAACCCGTGATCACTTGGACTTTCATGAGACATTTGATGAATACATTAAGGCCAAAAAAGGTTTCTTCGACGCCCTTCCCTCATCTGCTTTCGCGTTAACAAACGTGGATGACAAACGCGGAATGGTGATGTTGCAGAACACGGCGGCAAAGAAATACGGCTTCGGCTTATTGAATGCGGCAGACTTTAAGGCGAAGATTATTAGCAACGGCGTAGGCGGTTTGCAATTAGAGATTGATCACCAGCAAGTACATGCGCAATTGATTGGTACTTTCAATGCCTACAATTTGTTGGGAATATACGCAGCGGCGCTTTTATTAGGCGAGGAATCACATGAAGTATTAGTGCAGATTTCGGCCCTCAAAACGGCTCCGGGTCGATTCGAGCAATTAGCTGGATCCAATAACAAGATGGGAATCGTGGATTATGCGCACACGCCGGATGCTTTGGAAAATGTGCTAAAGACGATTCAAACGATTCGAGATAAATCACAACGCATTATTACAGTAGTGGGCTGTGGTGGAAATCGAGATACAGGGAAACGCCCGATAATGGCTGAATTAGCGGCTAAATACAGTGATTCCGTGGTATTGACTTCGGATAATCCACGCAAGGAAGATCCGGAATTGATTTTGGATCAAATGGAAGCTGGAGTCCCGGCTGAATTAAAATCCAAAGTACATCGCGTTTCGGATCGCAAAGAAGGCATTTTTTATGCGGTAAGGGAATTAGCTGCTGCGGGAGACATTATTTTAGTGGCAGGAAAAGGCCATGAAAATTACCAAGAAATACAAGGCGTTAAACACGACTTTGACGATAAATTAGTGCTAGGGGAGGCATTTAGCTAAGTTTGAATTCCCCTCGATTTTTTGCAATTTTATAAATTAAATCCCATTTAGATGCTTTATTACCTCTTCGAATACTTAGACAAGACCTTGAATATTCCGGGAGCCGGCGTGTTTCAATACATTACGTTCCGTGCATTTGCGGCAATCATTACGTCTTTAGGTATTGCAGCGATTTGGGGTAAGTCGGTGATCTACCGTTTGCAAAGACTGCAAATTGGAGAGGAAATTCGAGATTTAGGTTTAGAAGGCCAAATGGCGAAAAAAGGCACTCCTACCATGGGAGGCTTTATTATTTTGTTGTCATTATTGATCCCTACCCTACTTTTTTCGAAGGTGACGAACGTGTACATTGTTCTATTAGTCACTTCGGCTATTTGGTTAGGCGCGGTGGGTTTTGCAGATGATTACATCAAAGTATTCAAGAAAAACAAAGAAGGTTTATCGGGTAAATTTAAGGTGGTTGGCCAAATCGGCCTTGGAATCATCGTGGGTCTGACGATGTATTTTAACCAGCATATAAAAGTGCGTGAATTTGCGGCGGACGGAACCTTTGTGGATCATAAATCGCTTTTGACGACGGTTCCTTTCATGAAGGATAACCAGTTCGATTACAATATGCTATTGCCTAGCTTCATTCCAGACGAATATGTATGGGTCGTATACGTGTTAGTCGTGATTTTCATTATTACGGCGGTGTCTAACGGAGCCAATATCACAGATGGAATTGATGGCTTAGCGGCAGGAACGTCGGTGATTATCGGTATTGCTTTGGCCATCTTAGCTTATGTATCTGGTAACAAGGTGATTTCCCAATATTTGAATGTAATGTTTATTCCAAATTCTGGAGAGCTCGCCGTCTTTTGTGCGGCCTTCGTAGGAGCTTGTATTGGTTTCCTTTGGTATAACGCGTATCCGGCTCAGGTATTTATGGGCGATACAGGTAGTTTAATGCTAGGTGGAGTTATCGCTACTTTAGCAATTGTGATCCGCAAGGAGATGCTGATTCCCGTTTTATGTGGCATTTTCTTAATCGAGAATTTATCCGTCATCATTCAGGTGGCCTATTTTAAATATACGAAACGCAAGTATGGGGAGGGGCGCCGCGTCTTTTTGATGTCGCCTTTGCATCACCATTTTCAAAAGAAAAATTACCATGAATCGAAGATTGTTATTCGTTTCTTAATCGTGGGAATCATCTTAGCCGTTTTATCATTAGTCACTTTAAAATTGCGTTAATCGCAAACCTGTTTTGAGTCAAATTACTTTATTTCCACGTTCGTCGTCTTTTTCAGAAATTATCCCTTTGCCTGCTTCTAAATCAGAGAGCAATCGGGCTTTAGTGATCAATGCTTTAGCCAATGGAACGATTGATAATCTTTCCAATCTAGCGGAGGCGCGTGATACGCAAACCATGATTCGCTTGTTATCGGAGAATGGTCCGGAGGCTGATGTGTTAGACGCGGGAACAACGATGCGTTTTTTGACTGCTTATTATGCGGTAACAGGTGCGACAAAAAAAATGACGGGAACACCTCGCATGTGCGAGCGGCCGATTGGAATTTTAGTAGATGCATTACGCACCTTGGGGGCAGATATCACCTATTTGAACCAAGAGGGTTATCCTCCAATGCAATTAAATGGTTTTTCATTCCAAGGGAATAAAGAAATTTCCATCCGTGGCGATGTAAGTTCGCAGTTTATTTCTGCGATTTTGATGGTCGCTCCTCTATTACCAGAAGGATTAAAATTGCAAATCACGGGTGCGTTAGGGTCTAAGCCATATATCGAGATGACCTTGGCGCAGATGAAGCATTTTGGGATTCAGGCGAATACGGATTGGTCCAAAGGAAGCATTGAGATCCCTGCCCAAAAATACACATTACAGCCTTTCGCTGTAGAGTCCGATTGGTCCGGAGCCAGCTATTGGTATTCCATGGTGGCTTTGTCCCCATTTGAAGATAGTTCATTGGAGCTGTTAGGCCTAAAAGAAGATTCTTTGCAAGGCGATTCGGCAATTAAGGCTATTATGGAGCCGTTAGGGGTGAAAAGTACCTATACGGGTCGTGGTTATTTATTGACCAAAATCCCAGCGCAAACTTCCCTCGCCTGGGACTTCACTGATTGCCCAGATTTGGCACAAACCATTTGTGTTGTAGCTGCTGTTCAGCACATTCCATTGACTCTTACGGGGTTGGAATCCTTAAAAGTGAAGGAAACAGATCGAGTGTTAGCTCTGCAGAATGAATTAAAGAAATTAGGGGCGAGTTTAGTGGAGAAAGAAGCGAATCACCTGTACGAAGTGACGGGGAATTTTTCGGCTGTTGCTGCTATCGAGCCTATCGAAACCTATGACGATCACCGGATGGCGATGGCCTTTGCGCCAGTGGCCATGCAAAAAGAAATTACCTTATTAGATCCTTCGGTCGTGAATAAAAGCTACCCTAGTTTCTGGAAACACGTTTCAACCTTATTAACCTCTTCACTATGAAAAAAGTATTAACGCTCGGCTTAAGCCTATTGGCTTTCGCTGGTTTTGCCCAAAAAACCATTTTACATTGTGGCTCACTCATCGACGTGAAAACGCAAACGGTCTTAAAAAACCGTTCGATTGTGGTGGAAGGAAAGAAAATTGTGGCTGTTTCGGAAGGATTTTTGAGCCCGGCGAAAGGCGATGTGGTCATTAATTTAAAAGATAGAACGGTGATGCCGGGATTGATCGATTCACACGTACACTTGGAGTCGGAAACGAATCCAGGGGCGTATTTAGATCGCTTTGTGAAAAACCCAGGGGATGTAGCTTACCAAGCTTTAGGCTATGCGAAGAAGAATTTAATGGCTGGATTTACGACGGTCCGTGATTTAGGCGGCACCCATGTGGTGATCAGTCTGCGCAATGCGATCAATAAAGGTGTGGTGGAAGGTCCACGCATTTTTACGGCAGGTGTTACGATAGGGACAACCGGTGGACATGCGGATGATACGAACGGGATTAATGAAGCCTTTAAAAAGGATTTAGGTCCTGAAGATGGGGTCGTAAATGGCGTTGCGGATGCGGCGAAAGCAGTGCGTCAACGTTATAAAGAAGGTTCAGATTTGATTAAAATTACGGCTACGGGCGGTGTTTTAAGTTATGCCAAAGATGGTTCAGGTGCTCAATTCACCGATGAAGAAGTGCGTGCCATCGTTCAAACAGCGAAAGACTATGGTTTTAAAGTGGCTGCTCATGCACACGGTAAAGAAGGAATGAAGCGTGCCGTTTTGGGTGGCGTTTCTTCGATCGAACACGGAACCTATATGGATGAAGAGGTGATGGAATTGATGAAAAAGATGGGAACCTATTACGTACCTACTGTTATTGCGGGTCGTTCTGTAGCGGATTCCTCTAAAATCCCGAACTATTACCCAGAAATGGTAGCTAAGAAAGCAGCTGCGATTGGGCCAATCATTCAAGGAACTTTTGGCAAAGCGTATAAGGCAGGGGTGAAGATTGCCTTTGGTACGGATGCTGGAGTTTTTGGTCACGGAAAAAATGGCAACGAATTCATCTTAATGAATGAAGCTGGAATGCCTGTTTTAGAAGCCATTAAATCAGCGACAGTTAATGCAGCAGATTTACTAGGCCAAAGCGACTTGATCGGATCTATTGAAGTAGGAAAGGCAGCAGATATTATTGCCGTTCCTGGAGATCCAGTTGCTGACGTTAAATTGATGACGAAGGTGAACTTTGTGATGAAAGACGGAAAGGTCTACAAAAACTAGAAATGACTACATAAAAAAGGGTCGGCTCGCATCTGCAAGTCGACCCTTTTTTTATGTTTAAAGTTCTAGCGTAAAGCTGGAACTTGTTTTTTCAATGCTTCAAATGCTCCGAAGAACAATCCTGAGAATAGGAATTGACTTGCAATCGTATTCTTTAAGAAAGGAATACCTGCCGCGTAGCAGTTTACTAATCCTGCGAAATCTCTTGTATACGTATGGTCTGGTGAAACAAATGAATTGAAATTTGAAATAAGGAAGAATCCAATTACAGCTACCACATTCGTACCTACAAAACGAGAGGCGCTTGCGGTTGCGTTTTGGCCTAATAAAGCGATTAAAGCGAAGGTAAGCATATGATAGCCATCAAATCCAAAAGAGAAACCTGGGAAAAAGGCGTCATATAAAGTGTTGTTTAAGATCAAATTCGATCCCCAAACCGCTAATAAAGTCCAAGCCACTGCTTGTTTGCGATTTTGCAAATAGGCGCCTACAAAAAGTGCCATAGAAGCTATTGGAGAGAAGTTAGCCCAACCTGGTCCGGCTAAAATCAACAAACGACTTGCGATGGCAAGTAAGATAAAAGCGATAATCGTGGTATTTCTTTTTGTCATGATCTAAAATCGGATTCCCACAAGAATATTTTTTCTCGAGGTCTAAATAATTTCCAAAGGTAAAACAAAAGCCGTAATTTTACCCATTGAATTCGAATTTATGTCTAAATCACTTCCCAAAATCGGATTATTAGGTGGCGGCCAGCTAGGGCGAATGCTGTTACAAGCAGCGATTGACTTAGACTTGCAGATTGCTTGCCTTGATCCTGATCCAGAAGCCTCTTGTCACACCTTGACGACCCAGTTTACGCAAGGGTCATTCCAGGATTATGATACGGTGTACAACTTTGGGAAACAATTCGATTTAATCAGCATCGAAATTGAGCACGTGAACATCGAAGCGCTGGAGCAATTAGAAGCAGAGGGAATTAAAGTCTATCCGCAACCTCATCTGCTTCGCATGATTCAGGATAAGCGCATTCAAAAGACCTTTTTCCAAACTCACGGCTTCCCAACCGCTGATTTCAGATTAATCGAATCCTCCGCAGAAATTGTAGCAAATGAAGATTTCTTGCCAGCTTTTAACAAGTTAGGTAAAGGTGGCTACGATGGGAAAGGCGTACAATATATAGGTACAGCGGCAGATGCCTCTAAAGGTTTTGACGCACCGGGTTTATTAGAAAAGGCGATTGATTTCGATAAGGAATTAGCTGTCATTGTGGCGCGTAATCCGCAAGGAGAAATAAAAGCGTTTCCAGCGGTGGAGATGGTCTTTCATCCGGTTCAAAACCTAGTCGAATTCCTCGTTTCTCCGGCTGCTATTTCTACTGAAATTGAGAAGGTAGCAAAAGAAATAGCCGTAAGTTTAATTGATAAAATGGGATTAGTGGGTGTTTTAGCGGTAGAGATGTTTTTGACCAAAGACGGTAAAATCCTCATCAACGAAGTCGCCCCTAGACCACACAATTCTGGTCACCAAACCATCCGCGCAAACGATACGTCGCAATACGAACAGCATTTAAGAGCAATTGCAGGCTTGCCTCTAGGAGATACGAAAGCGCATTCCTTCTCGGGAATGTTGAACTTATTAGGAGCAGATGGCTTTACAGGGCCAGCGAAATACGAAGGTTTGGATACCATATTAGGGATATCCGGCGTTCATCCTTTTTTATACGGAAAGAAAATCACGAAGCCTTTTCGCAAGATGGGGCACATCACTTTGCTGGGAGAAACCCGCGAAGAGATTGAACAAAAAGCAGAACAAGTAAAACAAAGCATACGCGTTATCGCATAAATAGCTAGCTATGGTAGGAATTATAATGGGCAGTAGCTCGGATCTTGGAGTAATGCAAGAGGCCATTCAGGTTTGCAAGGATTTTGGAGTGGCTTACGAAGTGGATATCGTATCGGCACACCGTACCCCAGTCAAAATGATGAATTATGCACAGCAAGCAAAGTCTCGCGGCATTCAGGTTATCATCGCAGGGGCAGGTGGAGCAGCGCATTTGCCAGGAATGGTGGCTTCGGCGACTATTTTACCGGTGATTGGCGTTCCCGTAAAGTCATCGAATTCAATGGATGGTTGGGATTCAGTCTTGTCTATTTTACAGATGCCTAATGGGGTTCCCGTTGCGACGGTTGCCCTAAATGCAGCTAAAAATGCAGGTTTGTTAGCGATTCAGATGCTTGCGATTTCAGATGCCGCTTTGGCCACTAAATACACAGCCTACAAAGCGGAATTAGAAGATAAAGTGGCAGAAATGAGCCAAGAAACAAAAGCTAAATTTTCGAAATAATGAGTGAGAACGAAGAAAGCAGCAAATTGCCCGTCATCACCTTGGGCATTCTTTTATTGACTTTAGTTGGCTTAATCGCTGTAGGATTTGAGCACTTTGTCAGTCCTGATAAGGATGAATTAATCAAAGCTGAAAAATTTGTGGAGCCAGAGGAAGAGGTATTGCCAGAGGCGTCTCAAGTAGTGATTGATTCTACGCAAGATCCAGCAGATTCATTGATCGTTCCCAAGGATTCTATAATCAGTAAGTCTGATGAAGAACAATTAGCGGAACAAAAGAAAGAGGCAGAGGCGGAAGTAGTTCCTGAAGTAGCTACACCTGCCGGAAAATCACATGCCATTACGGTCGAAAAAGGGGAGACCTTTTCGGCTGTCGCTCGTAAGTTTGGCTTAAAAGTAGATCAATTAAAAGCTTTAAATCCAGGGGTAAATCCGGATGGTATTAAAAGCGGTTCGACAAAATTGAACGTAAAGATTCAAGCGATTCATACGGTGGGACCTGGCGATATTATGCGCAAAGTAGCGGAAAAATATGGCGTCAGTAAACAGGCGATCATGGATGCGAATCACAAGAAAGATGATATTACGCTTCGAGGCGAAGTACTTATCATTCCCTTGAAAAAATGATTTTAATTGGTTTAATCCCACTTTTGTGGCTCTTTTTTAGTTTTGGTGATGAAGATGCGAAGCCTCGTATTTGTGAGCCTACTAAACTTGAATCGCTCGATTGGGAAGAGTTTAAGTGGTTATATAAACAGCAGGATTCTACTTTTTCTGGTGATTCTGTTGCTCATTATATCTTCATACGCATTAATCCAGATGGTTCTCGCGAAACGCGTGAAGTTACAACATTGCATCAACCCTGGACAGAATTATTGGCTTCAGAAATTGATTCCTTTGAAATAAAGAGGGATAGTTTAATCAAGCGCATTCACCCACCTTACCGTCTAAAATATACCTCGACTACTCGAAACAAGAAGCAGCAATTAGCCTTGCAGAAGAAGGGCTTTTCCAAAGCCTTTATCTCTTTTCATAACTTCGGTTTAGCCGCGGATGGTGCGATCTACCGCAAAGGTAGATACCTAAAAAGGGGGATGATCTATGATCAGTACGGGTACAAAGCGAAAGAAATTGGCATGTATTGGGGTGGTGATTTTGTCGGTTTCCCTGATCCGGGCCATATTCAGGCATTTTTGAATTCGGCGAGTTTGATTCAGAAATATCCTGAGGTTGCTTTGGAATACGAACCTTTTAAAAATGCCTACGAACGTAATTATTTCAAAAAGGTGGATTTAGGCCGAGAAGAGTTAGTGGAGGATTCCCGTGATTTATTAACGGAATTAAATAAGTTGCGTGAAAATAAACCTTGTGCTTGCTCTCAAGCGATTCCTTTTCCTGCGTCTGCTTCGGATCTCCAGTTGAAACCGTATACCATTACCGTATTAGCCAACCTACGAGAAGATTATATTTTCATACAAAAAGGCTCCTATGGCTATTTTTATTCAACGGGTCGTTGGAAACTTGACTAGAAATTGAAATTATATCCGCGTAAAAAGTCCTCGATTTTCAATCGCTTTTTACCCTCCATTTGCCATTCCAGAATATTGATGTAGCCATCTTTGCAGCCTACGCGTAAAAACGTTTTTTGATCCGTATCCCAAACACCCTCTCCTAAATCAGGTATGATTTCTGGGTGAAATTCTACCCCAATTAACTTGCAATTTTTACCTTGAAATTCCGTGTGAGCTCCTGGGAAAGGATGCATTCCACGCACTAAATTCACGATATCGCTTCCAGTACGCGTCCAATGTACCTCACCGGTACTGCGTTGTAATTTAGGGGCTGATTTTAGCGCTGCGATTTCTTGTTGTGGAGTGGGGTGAATATCTCCGGATTCGATTGCCTTAGCTGTTTTGACCACTAATGCACCACCCTTATTCATTAAGCGTTCGTAAAGTTCGCCTGTCGTATCAGTTTCGGAAATCGCTTCTGTTTCTTGGAACAATAAGTCCCCCGTGTCGATTTCGTGTTGTAAAAAGAAGGTTGTAATGCCCGTTTCAGTTTCCCCGTTAATCACTGCCCAGTGAATGGGCGCTGCTCCGCGGTACTGTGGAAGTAAGGAGGCGTGTAAATTAAACGTGCCCATGGGCGGCATATTCCAAACCGCTTCTGGTAGCATTCGGAAGGCTACAATAATCTGTAGATCTGCTTTATATGAGGCTAATTCTTCTAGGAACGCAGGTTCTTTCAGTTTAGCAGGTTGCAGAACAGGAAGATTAACAGATTCTGCGTACACTTTAACAGGTGAGGACTGAATCTGTTGTCCACGGCCAGCGGGCTTGTCAGGTGCAGTCACCACGGCGACCACGTCCATTTTAGCTTCGACTAAGGCTTGTAAACTCGCCACTGCAAACTCCGGGGTTCCAAAAAATATAATCCGCATCCTTGATCTTGATTGTTTGTGGAATCCGTCTGAATTTTTATTATCTTTGTCGTCTACAAAACAACCCTTACGTGCTGTTAGAAAAACAAAAACTTTAGTTACGAATCCGAAACAAAACTACAAATAAATTAGGTAGAACGGTCGGAGGCCGTTCTATTTTGTTTTTAAGCACTGAGGTAAAACCCTAAAAAGAGTATGGCAAAGTTTCAATATTACACGGCAGAGGCGCTAGATAAATTAAAAGCGGAATTACATTATTTGAAGATTACAGGTCGTTCAGATATGGCCAAACAAATCGCAGAAGCGCGCGATAAAGGCGATTTAAGTGAGAACGCAGAGTACGATGCGGCGAAAGATGCACAAGGTTTATTGGAATTGAAGATCTCTAAAATGGAGGAAATTATTTCAGTAGCACGTGTTTTGGATGAATCTACAATCGACTTATCGGTCGTATCTATCTATTCAATCGTTCAAATTAAGAACACAAAAAACGGCGCCACTTTCACTTATACCATCGTTTCAGAAGAAGAGGCAGACTTGAAAGCGGGAAAAATCTCAGTTTCGTCTCCGTTTGGAAAAGGTTTATTAGGTAAGAAAGTAGGTGACTTAGCAGAAATCACAGCTCCAGCTGGAAAGCTAGAATTTGAGATTATGTCCTTAACCCGCTAGTGACGAGGACCATAGATCGCAGAACCCACTCGAACTAAGGTAGCCCCTAGTTCAGCGGCGATCAAATAATCACCAGACATACCCATGGACAATTCAGTCCATTCTACAAGACCGGTCGAAACAGCGGTTTTGTTGTTTTTAAGCTGTTGGAAAAAATCCGCCAGGCTCTTGAATTCGCGTCGAATCTGCTTCTCATCTGCCGTGAAACTCGCCATCCCCATTAAACCCACTATGCGGATGTGTTTCATCTCTGCAAAAGAGGCATCTGCTAACAAGGCTTCGGCTTCCTTGAAATCTAATCCAAACTTACTCTCCTCGGTCGCAATGAAAATTTGCAAGAGGCAGTTGATGATGCGGTTATTTTTCGCCCCTTGCTTATTGATTTCCTTCAATATATTCAGCGAATCTACGGAGTGAATCAGGTGTACGAACGGTGCGATATACTTTACTTTGTTCGTCTGTAAGTGTCCTATTTGATGCCAAAGAATGTCCCCAGGCAACACCGCCTGCTTTTCGACCATCTCTTGCACCCGGTTTTCCCCAAATTCAATTGCCCCTGCCGCATAGGTTTCTTTCAATTCCTCGATGCTTCTAGTCTTAGTTACCACAATAAGTCGAGCGGCGCTGTCGTTTAATTGCTTGTTAATCAAGGAAATTTGTTCTGCGATGGCCATAGGGCGGAAAGGCTAAATTTTGTTTGGACTAAAAAATAATATTAAAATTAATTTATTATTTTTGATTCAAGAGTAAAAGATTAAATAAAGCAAATAAATGGAATCGGATAATTCGAGGGAAAACGAAAGTGGATTGAAGCGTCGAGTGACCTGGTTAACGCTATTGGTTTTCTTTTTGATCGCCTATATTGTAGTAGACAAGTTTGGGTTGCTTGATCGATTCTTTCAGCCTTCTCAAGCAGAATTTGTGGAAAATGCACAAGTGAAGCTAGATTCAGTCGCGGAGCAATTGAATTTACGTTTGGTCCAAATCAAAAAACTAGGCGGTAAGGTAAATGAACTAGAAAAGGCAAAAGCCCAAATCTTAGGCGATCAAAAGCATTTGAGTGATATCGATCCAGCAGAATTCCAAAAGAAATTAAGCTACTATTTACATCTATTAGGCCAGAAGGATGCGGAAATTAAAAAATTAAAGAAAGAGAACGTCGTTCTAATTCTACGAAACGATTCCCTAAGCCGCGAAGCCCAGATTCTAAAAGTAGGATTGGTTAACATCCAAAAGGCGCTTGAGGATTCGAGCAAAACCTTTGGCCTAAAGGAAAGAGAACTAAGTGAAAAGTCCCGCGTACTTGAAATTCGAAATAAGGAATTAACCGAAAAGGTAAGCGCTGCCGCGGCCTTACGTGCTGAAGGGGTGAATGTATATGCCATTTCTTCGCGAGGGAAAGAATCTTCAGTAAATAACCAAAAGGCGCGCAAAGTCGATAAAATTCGCGTGATGTTCCATTTGCAGGAAAATACGCTTGCTAATAAAGAGATCAAAACGGTGTTCCTACGTATCATTGAACCTACAGGGACAACGATTTCGGATTATAATTTAGGCTCCGGCACCTTTGATTTCAAAGGTCGCGAACTAACATTCACCAGTCGCCAGCGTATTTTCTATGAAAACAACCACCAATCGGTGGAGTTTATCTATTCTAGACCAAATGGTTTTAAAGCAGGCAAGCACGAAATTGAGCTTTATGCGGAGGGCTATTTGATCGGGCTAGGAACCTTCGAAGTGCGCTAATCCTAAAATTTTGTTGTTAACGTTTTGATTGTGAAGGAATATTCGTACCTTTGCAGTCCAAATTTTTACCAGTTTTTAAACAACAATTTTTTTATGGAATTAAAAAACTATGAGACGGTGTTCATTTTAACTCCCGTTTTGTCTGAACAACAGACAAAGGACACTGTTGAGAAATTCAAGAATCTGTTGGTAGAAAACGGTGCGCAAATCGTTCATGAAGACGCTTGGGGCTTACGTAAGTTAGCTTACCCGATTCAGAACAAGCACACTGGATACTATCAAATTTTCGAATTTGCAGCAGCTCCTACTTTAGTCGCTAAATTAGAATTAGAATACAAGCGTGATGAGCGCGTTATTCGTTTCTTAACCCTAGCGGTAGATAAGCACGCATTAGCTTATAACGAAAAAAAGAGAAAAGGATTAGTAGGTAGAAAACCAGAAAAAACAGAAGCATAATATGACACTAGTTAACGAACCTGTAGATAAGAACGGAAACCGCAAGAAGTATTGCCGTTTCAAGAAATCTGGTATTCAATACATCGATTTCAAAAACCCTGATTATTTATTGAAGTTAGTGAATGAGCAAGGTAAAATTTTACCTCGTCGTATCACAGGAACTTCTTTGAAATTCCAACGCCGTGTGGCACAAGCTATCAAGCGTGCTCGTCACTTGGCTTTGATGCCTTACGTGGCTGACGGTTTAAAATAGTACCTTATCCAATAAACATTTGATTGTAAACATAAGATGGAAATTATATTAAAAACAGATATTGCTGGATTAGGTTACAAAAACGATATCGTTGCAGTGAAAGCTGGTTACGGTCGTAATTACTTAATTCCACAAGGTTTCGCTATCATGGCGACTCCGTCTAACCGCAAGGTTGTAGCGGAAAACATCAAGCAAGCTGCTCACAAAGTGGAGAAAGTTCGTCAAGATGCATTCGATTTAGCTACAGCTATCGGTGAAATGACATTAACTATTCCTGCGAAGACAGGTGATAGCGGAAAAATCTTTGGTCGCGTGACTAGCCTTCAAATTTCAGAAATGTTGAAAGAAAAAGGTTTCGATATCGATCGTAAGAAGATTTCATTCGATACAGAAGTGAAGACTATTGGCGATTACGCTGCTACGCTTGACTTACACAAAGAAGTAAAACACAAGATTACTTTCTCTGTGGTTTCAGAATAGTATTTGAAACAAAACGATAAGAAGGAATCGCGCTGAGCAATCGGCGCGATTTTTTTTGGGCCCAAGCCCCCAAAAAACAGTGGACAGTGGACAGTAGTCAGTAAACAGTAGTCTGTTGTCAGTAGACAGAAATAGGTATAGGGTAAAATAAAAAGAGTCAGGACCTAGTTCTGACTCTTTTTACTTACTGACTACTGGTTACTAGCTACTGAATACTAGCGTCAGTTTTTGCGAAGCGAAAACTACGCTAACGCAGCCTTCAAATTCGTATCTAAAGCCTCTAAGAACTCTTCTGTGTATAAGTAGTGCTCTCCGTGAGTGACTTTGTTACCGTGAATACAAACCGCTAAGTCTTTAGTCATTTTACCTGACTCCACTGTCGCAACACATACTTTTTCCAATGTTTGGCAGAAATTAATCAAAGCCGCATTGTTATCTAATTTACCACGGAACTCTAAACCACGTGTCCAAGCGAAGATAGATGCGATTGGATTCGTAGAAGTAGGCTTTCCAGCTTGGTGATCGCGGTAGTGACGAGTCACCGTTCCGTGAGCCGCTTCCGCTTCCATTACTTTTCCGTCTGGCGTAATTAATACAGACGTCATTAAACCTAATGAACCGAAACCTTGCGCAACGGTATCAGACTGAACGTCTCCATCATAGTTTTTACAAGCCCAAACAAAGTTACCATTCCACTTTAACGCAGATGCAACCATGTCATCAATCAAACGGTGCTCATAAACGATACCTGCAGCATCGAATTTTGCTTTGTAATCTGCTTGGTAGATTTCTTCGAAGATATCTTTGAAACGACCATCGTATTTCTTCAAGATTGTATTCTTAGTCGATAAATACAAAGGCCAGCCTTTGCTCAATGCCATGTTAAAGCAAGAGTGTGCAAAACCTTTGATCGATTCATCCGTATTGTACATGGTCATTGCAACGCCATCTCCTTTGAAGTTGTATACTTCGAACGTTTGAGCTGCACCACCATCTTCTGGTTGGAATGTAACCGTTAATTTACCTTTTCCTTTGGTTACGAAGTCAGTTGCACGGTATTGATCACCGAACGCGTGACGACCGATCATAATAGGAGCAGTCCAGTTAGGAACTAAACGAGGAACGTTAGCACAAACGATTGGCTCACGGAAAACAGTACCATCTAGGATGTTACGAATCGTTCCGTTAGGTGATTTCCACATTTGCTTCAAATCAAATTCAGCTACACGAGCCTCATCTGGAGTGATGGTAGCACATTTGATACCTACACCGTATTTTTTGATTGCCTCAGCTGCTTCGATGGTTACTTGGTCATTCGTCTCATCGCGGTATTCTACGCCTAAATCATAGTATTTAATGTCTAGATCTAAATAAGGCAAGATTAATTTATCCTTGATGAATTTCCAGATAATTCGAGTCATCTCATCGCCGTCTAATTCAACGACTGGGTTGGCAACTTTAATTTTTTCCATTTTTGTTATATCAATATTTTGATAGGTTGTGTTAATCTTGCAAAGGTAAAGACTAAATCTTTTTTCCTCCATTATTTTGGGGTATTTTTGTCAAAATAGTGGATATTTTTTCTTGCCAAATAGGCACGGAAAGTTCAAGCTCTTTATTTGATTAAAATTTGCCTGAAAAAGCGTAAATTGCAGTCCTTTTTTTAGATACTATGTTTGAGAATTTAAGTTCGAAGTTGACCACTGCTATGCGTACCCTGAAAGGGAACGGTAGAATTACGGATATTAACGTTGCTGCAACGGTGAAGGAAATTCGCCGCGCCTTAATGGATGCGGACGTTAACTATAAGGTAGCGAAAGAAATCACGGATCGAATTAAGGATCAGGCGATGGGCCAAAAAATCCTCATTGCCGTAGAGCCTGGTCAATTATTGATTAAAATTGTTCACGAAGAATTAACCCAGTTAATGGGTGGCCAAAAGCAGGACATTAACCTAAAAGGTGATCCGTCAGTCGTTTTGATTGCTGGTTTACAAGGTTCTGGTAAGACGACTTTCTCAGGTAAATTAGCTCAATACATAAAAAAAGGGGGACGCAATGTACTATTAGTAGCCTGCGATATTTACCGTCCAGCGGCGATTGACCAATTGAAAGTATTGGGAGAGCAGGTAGGGGTGGAAGTTTACGCTGAGCCTGAAAATAAGAATGCAGTAAGCATCGCGGAGAACGCTTTGTCTTATGCCCGTAAGATGGGTAAAAAAGTAGTCATCGTCGATACGGCGGGTCGTTTAGCGGTGGATGAGGCGATGATGAACGAGATCGCAGCTGTCAAGGAGGCGATTAAACCGACGGAGATTTTATTCGTTGTGGATTCGATGACGGGTCAAGATGCGGTGAATACGGCGAAGACCTTTAATGATCGATTAAATTTTGATGGCGTTGTCTTAACGAAATTAGATGGGGATTCTCGCGGTGGTGCGGCCCTCTCTATCCGTCAAATTGTTGATAAACCGATTAAATTCATTTCTACAGGGGAGAAAATGGAGGCCTTGGATCAGTTCTATCCTGATCGTATGGCGAACCGTATCCTAGGAATGGGTGACGTGTTGTCTTTAGTGGAGCGTGCGCAGCAGGCTTTTGACGAAGATGAAGCAGCTCGATTAAATAAGAAGATACGCCAAAACAACTTTACGTTTGAGGATTTCTACGCACAACTACAACAAATCAAGAAGATGGGTAACATCAAGGATTTGATGGGTATGGTGCCGGGAATGAGTCAGGCAGTGAAAGATGTGGATATTTCCAATGATTCCTTCAAGCCGATTGAAGCGATTATCAGTTCGATGACTCCGAAGGAGCGTCAGAATCCAGATATTTTGAACCCATCCCGCAAGAATCGTATTGTAGCAGGTTCAGGAACATCGATTCAAGAGGTGAATAACCTGTTGAAACAGTTCGAAGACATGCGCAAAATGATGAAGATGATGAACAAGGTTCAAGATGGAAAGATGAAGATGCCTAATTTAGGAGGCATGTTCAAGCGCTAATTATTTTCGAATTAGCGCTCCTATTTCCTTCTCGAATCCTTTCATTAAGCGATCCATCGTGGACTCAATCACCTTATCTGTTAAGGTTTGAGACTCATCCTGTAGCGTAAAGCTCACGGAATAGGCCTTCTTGCCTTCGCCTAGGTTTTTACCCTCGTAGACGTCGAATATCGATACGTTTTTCAGTAAATTCTTCTCGTATTGCTCTGCTAGTTTGCGAATCGCTTGGTAGCTAACCGTTTTGTCGACGACAAGTGATAAGTCACGACGCACCTCTGGGAATTTAGAAATTTCTTGGTAGACGAAGTCTGCCTTTTCTTGCTTCACCCAGTAATCCCAGTCGAAATCAGCGAAGAAAACGTCTTGTTTTACCTCCCATTTGCTGGCTAAATTCGGGTGAATCATCCCTACTTCTAGACAAGCTTTCTTATTGATGGAAATGCGCAACCCAAAGGCAAAAACACTCGAATTCTCGATCGTATCGGTCTCGAACTCTGTTACACCTAATGAGCGCATTAACTCAATACTGACTTGGTATAAGTGGTGTAACGCGGTTTTAGTAGGTGCGCTTGACCAGGTTTCTCCGGCCCATAAACCCGTCGTAAATAAAGCTAAATGTTTCTTTTCGATGTATTTAGCGCCTTTTTTATGGTAGGTTTTGCCAAATTCAAAGACTTTCAAATCTTTTTGGCGGCGGTTAATATTGTGTGCTAATACCTCTAATCCGGCGAATGACATGTGCTGTCTCATGACGCCTAGATCTTCGGAAAGACGATTTAGAATCTCTACCGTTTCGAATGATAAATCTTTCGCGATCGATGCGTGCGCATCGGCTTTCGTCAATGAGTTGGTAATGATTTCCTGGAAGCCTTTGGCCGTCAAAATCTGTGAGATATTCAACTGCACGCGCTCTTTGTCTAACAAAGGGAATTCCGAAATAAAATTCGCGCTTAAATGATCCGATAACGGGATGTTGTCCAAACCGTGGATGCGCAAAATTTCCTCGATAATATCAGCCTCTCTGGTCACATCGACGCGGTAAGCTGGAGAGATCGCAACGAAATCGTCGCCTTTATCGGCTTCGATTTTGAAATCTAACAATGTCAAAATTTCCTTGATTCGCTCAGCCGCTAATTCAATGCCGATGTATTGTTGTACGCGGCGAACGCTGACAGGAATGCTTACTAATTCAACCTGAGTAGGGTAATAATCAATCGGTTCTGAAGTTATTTTTCCGCCGGCTACTTCTTGAATTAATTGGGCTGCATATTCTAATGCGAATAATTTGGCCTGAATATCCGTGCCACGCTCGAAACGGAAGGAAGCATCGGTTTTAAGTCCGTGAATTTGGCTTGCTTTACGAATTCGCTCTGGTTTAAAGTGAGCGACTTCTAAAAATACACGTGTGGTACTGTCTTTAATGCCTGAATCTTCTCCACCCATCACGCCGGCCATGCCGATAGCCGCTGAAGCATCACAGATCATTAATTCTTCGCCCGTTAATTTGCGTTCAATTCCGTCTAAGGTTTTGAAGACGGTTCCAGCTGGTAAAGAATCAACGATTAATTTACCGCCTTTAATCTCATTCCAATCGTACGCATGCATCGGTTGGCCTAATCCATGGCAAATAAAATTCGTGATATCCACCACGTTATTAATGGGACGTAAACCGATAGCCGCTAAACGCTCCTGTAACCAAGCTGGAGAAGGGGCTACTTGAATACCATCGATCGTGATGCCACAGAAGCGGTCACAACCGGAGTCTTTTACCTCAACCGTGATGGGATGTGCGTTACTTTCGATCACCAAAGCAGGTGATGGCAATTGAATCGGAAGGCCTGTTACGGCACGAATATCACGAGCTACGCCCCAGTGAGAGGCAGCGTCCGCGCGGTTTGGTGTTAACCCGATTTCTAAAACTAAATCTCCTGCGATGTCAAAAAAGGATGCGGCCGGTGTTCCGTTAGGCACCTGAGTGTCCAACACTAAAATACCATCGTGTGAGGTTCCAATTCCAATTTCATCTTCTGCACAAATCATTCCTTCGGAAGGCTGTCCGTAGACTTTGCGCTTCTCAATTTTGAATAATTCTTTGCCTTCTTTGTCGTATAACTGGGTGCCAGGAGTGGCGACGATCACTTTTTGGCCAGCTGCTACATTCGCAGCGCCACAAACAATGGTAAATATTTCGTCCAAACCTGCGTCTACCGTCGTCAGGCTTAAGGTCTTCTCTTTCACTTCGAATTTTTCGCAGGTTAAAACTTCACCTACTACGAAACCTTTCAATCCACCAGGAATCTTATCATGAGGCTCAATACCTTCCACTTCAAGTCCGGTGTTTGTTAATAAAACGTCTAATTCTTCTGGGCTGCCTTGTGCAGGAAGCTTCGAAATATCAATAAAATCGCGTAACCAATTAAGGGAAATTTTCATCTGTCTAATTAACGAGTAAGCTTCATTTTGTAATCCACGGAAACTTTTCCTCTCGTGATATCACTTAACTTATTTTTGATGAGGCGTTTTTTCACTGGATTCAAATGATCTGTGAATAAAATACCTTCGATATGATCGTATTCATGTTGGATAATGCGAGCTGCTAAGCTTTCGAATACATCCGTTCTTTCTTCGCCTTGCTCAGTCCAATAGTGAATTTTCACGTATTCTGGGCGATAAACTTCGCCGCGAATACCTGGGATTGAAAGACATCCTTCCTCGAATCCCCATTCGTCGCCTGTTTCTTCCAAAATAGTCGGATTCACAAACACTTTCTTAAATCCAATTAATGACTCATCCACATCCTCGTCTTTTTCTCCCTCATTCATGGGACGGCCGTCCACCACAAACAACCGAATGTCCATGCCGATCTGAGGCGCAGCTAAACCAACGCCGCTAGCCGCATACATGGTCTCAAACATATCTTCCGATAATTTGATTAAATCGATGCTCCCTAATTCAATAGGGGATGCGACTTTTCTTAAAACAGGGTCCCCGTAGGGTATAATTGGATAAATCATGTCTATTAGCGCAATGCAAACAACAAATTTAGCAGAATTTATCCTTTGTTTTTCGTAATTTGCAGGGATTTTTAACCTAAGTAAGATTTAATAAAAAGATTATGAATAGAAACTTCTTTAAGGCACATCCTTGGCATGGCGTTCAAATAGGTGACCAAATGCCTGAATTAGTGACCGCGTTTATTGAAATTGTTCCTACGGACACAGTAAAATACGAGATTGACAAGCAAACGGGATATTTAAAGATTGACCGCCCGCAGAAATTCTCGAACATTGTTCCGGCTTTATATGGCTTTTTGCCGCAAACCTATTGTTCTGACGGTATCGCGGAATTAGCGCGTAAGTATTCTGGTAAGGATATTGAAAGAGGGGATGGCGATCCATTGGATATTTTAGTGCTTTCAGAGCGTGCGATTACGCACGGAGATATTTTATGTCAGGCGATTCCGATTGGGGGAATTCGCATGATTGATAAGGGTGAGGCGGATGATAAAATCATTGCGGTGTTAAAGGATGATCCGATTTATGGCAAATGGAAAGACATTGCGGATGCGCCTAAAGATATTGTGGAGCGCTTGAGACATTATTTCTGGACGTACAAAATGTTGCCAGGAGAAACTACCTCAAATGCGGTAGATATTGATGATATTTATGGTCGCGAGGTGGCGTTTGAAGTAATTCGCCAGGCGCGCGAGGATTACCGTAAAAACTTTGGTTAGTAAACCTTAATATAAATAAGCTATGTGGCAATTTGTCAAGTATTCGTTAGCGACTGTTGTAGGACTTTTTCTTTTTGCAATCGTCTCTTTATTGCTTTTGGCTGGTGTAGGTGCCGCCATCGGTAGTTCAGATGAGGTGTATGATTTGAAAGATAACTCCGTTTTAAAACTGGATTTGAATCGCCCGATTGTAGAAAATGCGACGCCGGAGGATAATCCATTTGCGGCACTTACGGATTTGTATTTTGCACCGCCAGAAAATTTGGGATTAATTCAGGTTTTGTCAGCGTTAGAGCGCGCGAAAGTAGATCCTAAAATCAAGGGTATTTATTTAGATGCTAGTTTTCCGATCGCAGGATATGCTCAGCTTTCCGAGATTCGGGAGGCGATTCAGAAGTTCCAAAAGTCTGGCAAATTCGTCTATGCTTATGCGAATTCATATACAGAAAAGGGCTATTACATTTCATCTGTGGCGGATAAGACCTATTTAAATCCAAATGGTTTATTGGATTTTAACGGTATTAGTGTTCAATATACGTTTTACAAGAAAGCGTTAGACAAATTAGAAATAGAACCTTTAGTGTTCCGAGTAGGTACCTATAAGTCAGCGGTTGAGCCATTTATTCGGGAGGACATGAGCGAAGAAAATAAGGCACAGACATCCTCATTCTTACAATCAATTAACACGTATGTGTTTGATAAAATTGCTCGTTCTAAAAATATCCCGGTACGTAAATTAGATCAAATTGCTGATAGTTTACAGGCTTTTGAACCTTCTAATGCAGAGAAATTAGGAATGGTGAAGCAAGGATATTGGGATGAGTTTGAGGCTTTATTAAAGAAAGCCTCTGGCGAGAAAGAGAAAGTGATTTATGTGTCGGTGAATAATTATTTGAAGGCAAAAAATCCGATTGATGAGGTTGAAGGAAAGGATCGAATTGCGGTTTTAGTGGCCGAGGGAGAGATTTCTGGAACGAGAGCTTCAGAGGGAAATATTGGCTCAGATGATTTCGTAAAAGAATTGAAGAAATTACGTGAGAGTAAATCAGTCAAAGCGATCGTGCTTCGCATTGATTCTCCAGGAGGATCTTCTTTAGCGTCTGATATCATGTGGCGCGAGATTGAATTGACTAAGAAGGTAAAACCGATTATCTCGTCTATGTCGAATTATGCAGCTTCTGGCGGCTATTACATGGCAATGGGAACGGATGTGATTGTGGCACAACCTACGACAATTACAGGTTCGATTGGAATCTTTGCGGCCTGGTTTAATGTGGATAATTTCTTGAAAAATACCTTAGGTATCACGCAGGATCACGTGAATACGCATGCAAATTCGAATTTTATGAATTCGGCTGGGGCCTTAACCGATTTCCAAAAGTCAGTTGTCCAAAATTCGGTGAACAAGGGCTATCTGTCGTTTACCACCAAAGCTGCGGCGGGTCGTAAGATGACCCTACAGCGTTTACAATCGTTAGCGGGTGGACGTGTTTGGACGGGTGCACAAGCAAAGCAAGTGGGCTTAGTGGATGAATTAGGTGGTTTGGATAAGGCAATTGAAATTGCGGCTGCTAAGGTGAAATTAAAGCCGGGTACCTATAAGGTGTCGGTCTATCCGAAGGCAAAATCATTCGTAGACGAGTTATTGAATTCAGCGACTTCTGAAACATCGCTTTCAGAGCGTTTGCTAGCTAAAAATATCCCTTGGGCTTCGTCTGTTTTAGAGGTGAACCGTTGGAAAAAGAGAGAAGGCTTCTTAGCAATGATGCCTTATTTAATGGAATTTGAATAGAAATAAAGCTTATATGGTACGTAATAATTGGACTCGTGAAGAGGTAGAAAAAATATACAACCAACCCTTTTTGGATTTGGTCTATCAAGCTGCGACAGTACACCGCGAGAATTTTGATCCGAATGAGGTACAAATCTCGACCTTGCTTTCCATCAAAACGGGTGGTTGCCCAGAGGATTGTTCTTATTGTTCGCAGGCAGCTCGCTACCACACGAACGTGAAAGTGCAAAAATTACTTCCTTACGAGGAGGTTATTCAGGCAGCTAATCGTGCGAAAGATAGCGGAAGTTCTCGCTTCTGCATGGGAGCGGCTTGGCGCGAAGTGCGTGATAACAAGGACTTTGACCGGGTGCTAGACATGGTAAAAGGAGTGAACTCGCTAGGGATGGAAGTTTGCTGTACGTTAGGGATGTTATCTGAAGAGCAAGCGCAGAAATTAAAGGATGCGGGTCTTTATGCCTACAACCACAATATCGATACGAGTGAGGAATATTACGATGATGTTATCTCAACGCGTACCTACGATGATCGTTTAGAGACGCTAGGAAACGTACGTAAAGCAAAATTATCAGTTTGTTCAGGTGGAATCATCGGTATGGGCGAAAGTGCCGGAGATCGCATCGGAATGCTTTTGACGCTAGCGAATTTACCTGAGCACCCTGAATCAGTTCCGGTAAACAATCTAGTTCCAGTAGAGGGAACACCTTTTGAGAATCAAAAGACGGCGTCTGTTTGGGATTTAGTCCGTGTTATCGCCACAGCTAGAATCATGATGCCTAAATCAGCTGTTCGTTTGTCAGCGGGTCGTTTAGAATTGAACTATGAAGGCCAAGCGTTCTGCTTTATGGCAGGTGCGAATTCGATTTTCTCTGGTGATGTCTTATTAACGACGCCTAATCCCGATACGAAATCAGATGCGGAATTATTCCAAATCTTGAGCATCAAGCCGAAGGAAGCCTTCAAAGATGCACGTAAATCAGGGATTGAATTTAATCAGATTCCCAGTGCGCAAGGCTTAGAGCACAAGCACTAGTTTTGCAAACCTAACTGAAGCGCTATTTCGAAAGAGGTAGCGCTTTTTTTATAGGCTTTTCTGCATCCGGTAATGTTGGATTTCTCCGAACAACAGATAGGATTCCGCAACGATCGAATACCCAATCGCCTGGTAAAAGGCTACCGCATTTTCCCTTGCTTCTAATACGATTTCGGTCCAGCCTTTTTGCTTTGCTTTTTCTTCTAAATAAGCCATAATGGCTTTCCCGATTCCCTTGCCCTGAGCTTCGGTAGCTGTTGCGACACAACGCACCTGGCCTTGCTTTTCAGCGGACTCATGCATACGCGCAACTCCCAGAACTTCTTCGTTTTCCACTGCGATGGCATGAATAGCTTTGTCCTCATCTGCCAAAACTTCTGAACCTAAAGGTTGGTTCCAAGGCTCTCTTAATACGCTAAACCGCAAGGCGTAATAGGCTTTCCAGTCAGAGTCGGTTTGGGGGGATTTTATTTCTAGCATGGTTTGTAAAAAAAATGGCGCCACCCGCAGGGTGGCGCCATAAATATACTCGATTTCGATCCTATTTTGCAAAGTTCACGGCGCGCATTTCGCGAATCACCGTTACTTTGATTTGACCAGGATATTGCATCTCTTTCTCGATTTTCTGAGAAATGTCAAATGATAAGTTCGACGCTTTTTCGTCACTTACGTTCTCTGAATCGACCATGATACGAAGCTCACGACCCGCTTGGATCGCATAGCACTTCTGAACACCATCGAATGAGGTAGCTAATGTTTCTAAATCACGAAGACGTTTCATGTACGACTCCATCATCTCGCGACGTGCACCTGGACGTGAACCAGAAATCGCATCACACACCTGAATGATAGGAGAGATCATAGAAGTCATCTCACATTCATCGTGGTGAGCTCCAATCGCATTACATACCTCTGGATGCTCTTTGTATTTCTGAGCCAGTTCCATTCCTAGCAATGCGTGAGGAAGTTCTGGCTCTTCATGCCAAACTTTTCCAATATCATGCAATAGACCTGCACGCTTCGCTAGTTTCGCATTCAATCCTAATTCAGCCGCCATCGTTGCACAAAGCTTCGCGACTTCGCGCGAGTGTTGCAATAGGTTTTGGCCATAAGATGAACGGAAACGCATACGTCCCACCATCTTAATTAATTCTGGGTGTAAGCCGTGAATCCCTAGATCAATTACGGTTTTTTCTCCGATTTCGATGATCTCATCGTCGATGTTCTTACGGGTCTTATTCACAACCTCCTCAATACGAGCTGGGTGGATACGACCATCTTGTACCAAACGGTGCAAAGACAAACGAGCAATCTCACGACGAACTGGATCGAAACCTGAAATAATGATCGCTTCTGGCGTATCATCTACGATGAATTCCACACCTGTTGCCGCTTCAAGCGCACGAATGTTACGACCTTCACGACCAATGATTTTACCCTTGATATCGTCTGATTCAATATTGAAAACAGATACGCAGTTTTCAATCGCATTTTCAGCTGCCGTACGTTGAATTGTTTCAATCACGACTTTCTTCGCTTCTTTCGTAGCTGTTAATTTCGCTTCTTCGATCGCTTGTTTCACTAAAGAACTCGCTTTCGATTCTGCCTCAGCCTTCAAGGCATCCATAATTTGTTGGCGCGCTTCGTCAGCAGAAAGACCTGCAATTTTCTCTAATTGGCTGATCTGGTTCGCCAGCATTGCCTCCGCTTCTTCGCGTTTCTTTTCTACGTCTTCTAGCTTCTTGCGGAAGTTCTCTTCCTTCGCTTGAACGCTTTGTTTCGCGGAATGTAGTTCTTGTTCTGCGGTGCGTTGTTGCTCCGCTTGTTGCGCTAATACGCGCTCTTTTTCGCGTAGTTTTTGCTCGTTTTCTAACAGAATTCCTTTTTTGTTTTGGGACTCTTCTTCGAACTCAGCGCGAAGACGTAGGAAGTTTTCCTTCGCTTCTAGCATACGGTCTTTCTTGATGTTTTCTGCAGTGATTTCTGCATTTTTTAGGATGTCTTCCGCTTTGCGTTGAGCATCCCCTTCGATGTTTTTATTTACCTTTGAGTAGAATACTTTTCCGGCAAATAACCCTCCAGCCGCAGCAATTAGAGGGATAATAAAGGTTAATATCGTGGACATATAGAACGAATGTGTGTTTATACATTAGTCCCCGGAAAAATCGAAAGAAAAGGAAAATTATACTGTGAACTCAGCCGCAAGAGATAACAATTCATTGTTTTCTTCCAAAACGTCGTCCTGGAGTGAATTGTGTTCTGCGTCAAATTTCAAACCACACATGGCTAAATCGAGTGCCACCATCGCCATCACGGCTGCGGGATCTGAACTATTTGTTTCTCGTTCGTAATAACGAACCAGTTTGTTCACTAATGATGCTGCATTTCGTACGTAAGCCTCCTCACTTGGACTAACCTTTAAGGCGATACTTTGTATGCCTACCAGTAGATTACAAGGGATTTTAGGATTCATGGATTGCGTAATTGGTCAATGCAATGATCTATTTTTGTAATATATTCTTCTAACTTTTGTTTCAACTCAGCGGTGGGAACTGCTGTGTTATCTGTACTAGCTACAATTTTAGCGAAATTATCTGATTTTTTAAAGTTTTTCTCCAATTCTTTTAGCCGTCTTTGAGTTTTAACAAGTTCCTCTGATTTCAGGGCTAGCTTTTGCTGGAGATCTTCGAGTTCAGCCTGTTTTTGGACCAATGTGCCTTGAAATTCGTGTAAACGCGCCACCATCCCGCTGATCTTCAGCTTGAGGTTCAGGTATTGCATTTTTAATTCACTTTTCATTTCAGGGCTAAGCTAGGTTTTCCGTTTCTCCAGGAGAATTCTTTGATTAATATAATGGCCAAAATACAAATAAATCCGATGTTCTGACTGATGAATAACGGAATTTGTAAACTGGCTAAGATAGAACCTGACTGAATAGCAATTACTCCTAAACTGATGTATACAATGGCGGCCATCCAGCGGTAGGGTGCTGGGTCGAATTTTTGGCCCCCTACATAACACAATAAAGTCATCACGATGGCTGAAGTTAAGAAAGAATAGGCACAAGCCATATAGCCATAGATGGGGATAAAAATGACATTCCCGATCAGCGTAACGGCTAGACCAGTGACCGTAATGATTGTTCCCATATAGGTTCTATTCGTCTTTTTAAACCAAACAGACTGCGTGTAATACACTCCTAAAAACAAGTTCGCTAACAAAAGAACAGGCACCACTCTAATGCCCTCCCAATAGATGGATTGACGCAAAAATAGTCCCTGAATCCAGAATAAATTTGAACTCACACCTACCCATAAAATCAAGCAAACTATCACAAACCAATGGCTCACGAGTGCTAAATTAGACTGTGAGTTTTCCGCTGATTTAGAGCCTAAGAAGAATGGCTCTGCTGCGTACTTAAAAGCTTGGATCGCTAAACTCATGAACACAGAAAGTTTGTAGCAATTGCCATAAATCCCCAAGGCGTCTTCCGAACTTCTACCCGGATAAAATCCTGCTGGTAAAAACTCCTCCAGTAATAAACGGTCAAACATTAAATTAAACATCGCCGCTAAACTCATGAACATGATGGGGTAGGAGTAGACCCACAATTTCTTCATTTCGGCGCCATCCCAAGTCCATTTGAAATCCGCAAAAGAGGAGCGTAACCAATAAAAGAGACTAGCGTTTGCGAGCAAATTAGCCAGAAAAATATAGCCGGCTCCGATGCTAGGGAAATAGAGATTCTGTAAAAAAGCAGGTCCCCAATGACCTTCATGCATGGGTTTTAACAGAGCCAAAAAGAAGAGATTTAACCCCACATTAATCAGGATGGAAACGATTTTTGCCTTGACAAATAATTGAATTTTACGTTCCAGTCTTAAACGGGCGAAAGGGATCGCCGTCACCGCATCAATGGCTAAAATCAAAGCAAGCCAGCGCATGAATTGACCTTTACCTTCGTATCCGAGTTGCGCCATTAAAGGGTCTGCAAAGACAAATAAACCAAGCGTGAACAAGCCCGATGTTAAGATAATTGCTGTTAAAATGATATTATAATAGCGTTCTGGGGCCTCTTTCGCATAGCGAAAATAAGCCGTTTCCATTCCGTATGTGTAGATGATATTCGCAATGGCCACATACCCGTAGAGTTTCACATTAACGCCCAAGGCAGCCGGCATAAAGGCGGCGGTGTGGATAAAAACCAATAAAAAATTCAGGGAGCGTCCTAGGATTGTACTGAATCCATAGGAAAGTGTTTCGCCAGCTAATTTTTTAAGAATGGACATGCGTAAATGTTCGGTCAATTCTCAAAGTTACAATTTATTGCTTTTGATAGCCGATGATTTGGTAAAAATGCTCAGAATAACTTTCGCTGATCGGAATGTGGTTCTCGCCTATTTTGATTTTTTGGCTGCGAATCGACTCCATTTTGCTGAGTGAAACGATGAACGATTTATGTACTCGAATAAAATCGGTGGACGGTAATTTTTCCTCAATAGATTTCATCGTCATGCGACAAACTACCGGAAATTTTTGGGTTCTTAGGTGGATTTTAATGTAATCTTTCAAGCCCTCGATATAAAGAATATCTTCGAGCATAATCTTCATTAAGGAGTAATCCGCGTGAATGAAAATGAACTCTAATTTAGGAGCTTCGGCAGGTTTATGAAGGAGTTGTTTGCTCTTGTAATAGTCAAGTGCCTTATGGCTAGCCTTTAGGAAACGCTCAAAATTGATTGGTTTTAAGACATAATCGATGACATCTAAATTAAAACCATCTAAGGCATATTGTTGGTAGGCGGTCACGAAAATGACCATGGGTTTAGTGGTTAAACTTTCCAGAAATTGCAATCCAGTCATTCCCGGCATTTGAATGTCTAGGAATAATAAATCAACAGGATTATTCTCTAAGTATTCCACGGCCTCCATCGCGTTTCGGCAGCGTTTCACGAGTTGTAAAAAGGGAACTTTGGAGATATTATCTTCGACTAAGTCCAAAGCTAAACTCTCATCATCTACCGCCATACACTTCAAAATGGTACCCGGGATTTCCACTAGATTTTCTTCTGACATAGCTTAGACGTGTTGAATGGTTAGTGTGATGATAAAATCAGAGCCAGAATCTTTGACTTGCAATTGGTGATTTGTAGGGTATAGCAATTCTAAACGTCTTTTTACATTCGCTAGGCCTATACCCGAACTCTCGTCTTTCGTCTCATTTATCACCGTTCCTTTTTTATTAGCTACTCTAAAATAAAGTTCTGATGAACTGTCTTTTAATTCAATTTCAATCGTCGGATTTTCAATGAATCCCACCCCATGCTTAAAAGCATTTTCAACAAAAGGAATCAATAACATAGGCTCGATATGGCTTGATTTTGGCCCTAATTCGTGTGCAAAGTTAATCTCAATGTCATCTCCAAAGCGAATCTTCTGTAGGTCAATATAGCTTTCTAAATACACTAATTCCTTGCTGATAGGAACGATCGAATCATTCGTCTCGTAAATCATATAGCGCATTAATTCAGACAATTTCACCACCACGGGCTCAACCATTTCCGGTTTTCTGCGTGACAAGGAAACCACGCTATTCAATACATTGAACATGAAATGTGGGCTGATCTGAGAGCGTAAAAAAGAAAGCTCGGATTTCAATCGCTCATTTTCTTGTTCTTTGACCTGCTCATCTTCTTTCATTCGATCCGAAATCAGTCGATAAGAGGTTCCGATGGCTGCATAGAACAATAATTGGAAAATCATTCGCATCAAGGCTCCTCTTCGAGCTCCGCCTCCCGAATGATTTCCAGGGAAGAATTGCGAGTAAGCCCAATGAAACAATTCCTCGTGGATCCAAAGCATAAACACAATGGCGCCGATGAGGGTTAAGAGGTAAATAATGACACCTTTAGCTCTCAATAACTTAGGAAGAAGGATCTCCGTATTTAAATAGAAGAAGGGGATATTGATGACCGTAAAACTGGTCATGTAGAAGATCCAAAAATAGGAACGTCGAATTTCCTCTGGGTTAGTGGAATTCGTATTCGGTCCTAGCAGGATAGGAAGTGCAATCAGGAAAGCCCAAAAAAACAGGTGTAATAACAGATTCCTGAATGTAGACGATTTATTTATCATGGGTTTTATGTTGCTTTTTGTATTCAGCGAATTCAAATTAAGAGAATCTTCCTTATATTTCCAGTATATTTTCTACCACTGTCCTGAATGTGCCGATGAATTGGCTAAATGGTTTTAGGTAGATTTGTCTAAACCTATCTTTTCAAAATGAAAAAATTGCTCTTTTCGTTGCTACTTGCCTCGCCATTAGGTGCTTGGGCTCAGCAATCGATTCCCCTCACAGATTTGTCTGCTTTTGATCAGCCTAGTAAGAACTGGACAATCGAGCAGGCTGTTTTTGCTAAGTATTCGGATACCCTTTTTCAGGTAAGTCCTGGTAGTGGTGTTTTGGTTAATACGTTGAGAGGCGGAAAGTACCATCGTACAGATGATTTGAAGTCCAAAATGCAGCACGGCGACATCCGTTTATTAGTCGACTTTATGTTGCCTAGAGGAATGAATTCAGGCATTTATTTGCAAGGTCGTTACGAGGTACAATTGTACGATTCTTGGGGTAAGAAAACCGTAAAATATGATGACTGCGGTGGTATTTATGAGCGTTGGGATGACGCAAGAGGAAAAGGAAAGGAAGGATATGAGGGCTATGCACCACGCCAAAACGCTAGCAAAGCCCCAGGTTTATGGCAGACTTTAGAAATCGATTTTCAAGCTCCTCGATTCGATGCAAACGGTAAAAAAATTGCCAATGCCATCTTCAAAAAAGTGATCTTGAACGGTTTAGTCGTACAGGAAAATATTGAAGTATCGGGTATGACACGCGGAGCGATTTTCGATAAAGAAGCGCCATTTGGCCCTGTTCTAATCCAAGGCGATCATGGTCCGGTAGCGTTTAGAAACTTGCGTTTTGAGACCTATGAAAAACCAACGGCTTCTCTAGGAGAGGTTTCTTATGACTATTACACGGGTAAATTTACCGACCCAATTGTTCCTACAACAAAGCCAGCTTCTTCAGGTAAATTGCCTGCCTTGACGTACCGCGTTATTCCAGTAAACAATGATTATTTGATTCATTACAAAGCTGAATTGACGATTCCGGAGGATGATAATTACGAGTTTCAAACCTATTGGACAGGTTCTGGTGAATTAAAAATTGACGGAAAGGTGCTTAATCAAGGGGCTCATTGGTTCAATGAGATGGTGCCGGCGTCCACTTTTTTGAAAGCAGGAAAACATCAACTGGAAATTATTCATATCAAGGATTTCCCTTGGGGACCTAAGGCCTTAGGCTTACATGTGAAGCGCATCGGCTCTCGTTTGGTTTCCCTTCACGAAAGAACGTCTTTGTTAGATCCTGATGCGGTAGGTCTTATCGAGGTGAAAGCGAATGCAGAACCTGTGTTGCAGCGTTCATTTGCCTTTCATCAAGGAAAGAAAAAGACGCACGTGATTCACGTAGGTGACCCTGCTGGATTGCATTACAGTTATGACTTAAAACAAGGAGCGATTCTTCAAGTTTGGCGAGGTAAATTCCTAGATGCCACCCAAATGTGGGACAACCGAGGCGAGCCTCAGACTTCAGAGCCTTTGGGTTTAACGGTCATTCAAGACGGGAAATTCCCCTTAGCCTTAGCGCATCAAGCGCAAGCAGATTCAACGGATTTAGTCTATAAAGGATATCGTTTAGAGGCGGGACGTCCCATCTTTATGTACGAATGGACAGCGGCGAAGTTACGTGTAGAAGATCGCATTCAGCCAGCAGGAAATGGGTTAAAGCGTACGCTGACCTTAGTAGGTGCAAGTCCGCAAAAGACCGATGTAGAGGCTGTTTTAGCCACCGGACATCATTTGTCCATCTTACAAAATGGCCTGGCTTCGCAACCAGGTAACTTTATCGAATGGAAAGGGGCCACTGCTGAACTATTGAAAATAGCTTCCGGTGCTCAACAGATTCGTGTGCCATTTTCTGGGGCACAATTCACTTATGACTTGATTTGGTAACGATGAAAAAATATACAGCCTTTGTTTTATTGTTTGCAGTAGCCCTAGGGGCGTTTGCGCAAACAAAACCGGCTCCTAAAAAGGAGCAAGATTATTACGAAATTAAGACACTTCCGATCCCCAAAGAGATCTATCTAGAGGTGGGCGGCTTGGCAACGATGCCGGATGGCCGTTTGGCGGTCAGTACGCGGAGAGGGGAGATTTGGATTGTGGAAAATCCCTACCAAAAAACAAGTCACCAAACCTATTACCGTCGTTTCGCGAGCGGATTGCACGAGGTGTTAGGCTTGGCTTACAAGGATGGCGCATTTTATTGCTCACAACGCGGCGAGTTAACAAAGATTTCGGATACCGATCGCGATGGAGTAGCGGATTTATATGAGCCGATCTATCAATTTGATTTGTCTGGAAACTACCACGAATACACCTATGGCCCTGTGATTGATAAGAACGGAGATATGTGGGTGAGTTTGAATTTAGCGTGGGTAGGTTTTGGCGAGGGGAAGTTTGCCAAATGGCGTGGCTGGTTCGTGAAAATCACCCCAGACGGCAAATTAGAGCCTTTTGCCGGTGGTTTGCGTTCTCCAGCGGGTTACAGTTTTAACGAGGAGGGAGACTTGTTCTACGGCGAAAACCAAGGAGATTGGGTCGGTTCTGGTCGTGTCACGCATTTAGCTAAGGGTGAATTTGCTGGGAATCCAGGCGGTCTTAAATGGGCGAAAGAACCCAATAGCCCCTTGAAACTTAGCTTAGAAGAGATTCAAGATAATGGTTCGCCTATGTTTGAGGCGGCGAAGAAAAATCCTAAGATCAAATTACCAGCTGTTTGGTTTCCTCACGCGATTATGGGGATTTCCACTTCAGACATATTGCAAGACACCACTAAGGGCAAGTTTAGCCCATTTCCCGGCCAGTATTTCGTGGCAGACCAAGGGCAATCCAAGGTAATGCGTATGGGGCTGGAGAAAGTGAATGGGGTGTACCAAGGTTTTGCCATCAACTACCGCGAGGGATTCCAGTCGGGTATTTTGCGCGAACGTTTTGGCTTGGATGGTAGCATGTTCGTAGGTATGACCTCTCGTGGCTGGGGAAGTACTGGGAAAGATGATTTCGGTTTGCAACGATTGTTTTGGAATGGAAATATGCCATTCGAAATCGATATGATCAAAGCGAAGTCAGATGGTTTTGAGTTTAGCTTTACACAGCCAGTGGATGTGAATTCCGTGAAGAAAGCCGCTTCTTATGCGATTCGGTCGTATATATACAAATATCAACACCAGTATGGTAGCCCGATTATCGAATTAAAAGACTTGAAAATCAAAGGGGTGGAAGTGTCAGCAGATCGCAAGAAAGTACGCATTTCCATTGATGGAATTCGCCAGTTCTTTATCCATGAATTCACCTTGAAAGGGGTGTTGAATGAGAAAGGGGAGCCATTATTGCACGAAACGGCTTATTATACCTTGAATGAGATTCCAGCGGGTCCTGCTTTAGTGGCGGCGGCACCTCAAGATCAAATCTTCACGAAGGTGACAGAAATAAGAGTGGTAAAAAATTCGATGGGTTATGAATTAGGGATTGCGGGTCTATTGAAGAAACATACTTGTTCCGCTTGCCACGCGAAAGACAGTAAATTAATAGGACCTGCCTTTACGGAAATCGCCAAACGTAATTATTCGAACCAGAAGATTTTAGAATTAGTATACAAACCTAATCCGCAAAACTGGCCAGACTTTGCTACGGAAATGGCGCCCATGAGTCATGTACCTAAGGCGGACGTTCTAAAGATCGCAGGTTGGATTAATGGTCTGAGAGAAACAGAAGGGCTAAAGAACCGCGACTAAATGAAAAAGCTCTCTGCGATGAACAGAGAGCTTTTTTTATAAGTAATATTATGCTTATTTCTTTGCAGCTACGCTACCTTGAATCGCTAAAACGATTTGAGAAACTTGACCGTTGTTAATCACGGTAACCGTTTTGTTAAAGTTTCCTGGGCGACCTGCAGAATTATAAGAAGCCGTTACTTTACCTGTTTTACCTGGCATAACTGGCTCTCTTGTCCAATCTGGAGTAGTGCATCCGCAAGATGGCTGAACGTTAGAAATAACGACTGGAGTTTTTCCTGTATTCGTGAATTCAAAGCTATAGGTAGCGATTGTTCCCTCCGTGATTGTTCCGAAATCGTGCTTTTCTTGTTTGAATTTTAAAGCACCTTGCGCGTTCGAAGTGAAGGCAAAGCCTAAAACAAGCGCAAATAGGGCGATTAATTTTTTCATATCTAATTTCATTGGTTTTATATACGATTCAAATCTATAAACAATAAAAGATTTCGGCAAGTTTCTTGTCCGGATTCTGTTTGGACGCCGAGGATTTTGTTGTATTTTTACGTGTTTAATAAGACCAAGCATTTGAATTCATTTACTTTTTCTAATCCTTCACTTTCCTTCGATCCTGCCCAGGTGCTCGAGGACTATCGTTTGGCTGCTATTAGCCGTGCTTGTAGTCTTTTGGTGCGTAAAGAAGTATTTTCTGGACGGGCGAAGTTTGGTATTTATGGGGATGGTAAAGAGTTGTGCCAAATTGCTTTAGCGCGTTCCATGCGCCCCGGTGACTATATATCTGGTTATTACAGAGACCAAACCATTGGTGCTGCGATCGGGGATTTAACATGGCCACAGTATTTCGCGCAATTATACGGTCATCCGGACATTCAATTTGATCCGCATTCAGGTGGACGTCAGATGAATAATCACCATGCTACGCGCTGGTTAGATGAGGACGGAAAATGGTTAGACCAAACTTCTCGTTACAATACGGTAGCAGGAATTTCGTCCACGGCAGGTCAAATTCCACGCGCTCTAGGCATTGCCTATGCCTCTAAAATGTACCGCGAAAGAGCGGATTTGAAAGAGCATGAGGCGCTTTTCTCTAAACAAGGTCAAGAAGTTTGTTTCACCACGATTGGGGATGCATCCACGTCTGAAGGAATGTTTTTGGAGTGTATCAATGCCGCTGGAGTATTACAAATTCCCATCGTCTTTTCAGTCTGGGATGATGGTTATGGAATCTCGGTTCCTATTGAGTTTCAAACGACAAAATCATCTATTTCGAAGGCTCTAGCTGGTTATCAGCGTAATGAGCTGGAAAAAGGATTAGAAATCATACAAGTGAAAGCCTGGGATTATCCAGGTTTAGTGGCGGCATATCAAAAGGCAACAGAACTAGCTAGAAAGGACTTTGTTCCTTGCTTAGTTCACGTGGTAGAATGTACGCAACCACAAGGTCACTCCGCGTCCGGATCACATGAACGCTATAAGTCAGCTGAGCGTCTAGCGTGGGAGTTAGAGGCGGATTGTAACGTGTTATTCCGTCAATGGGTATTGTCTCAAAAAATCGCCTCAGAAGAAGAGCTAAAAGCGATCGATGAGGAGGCTGTTATTTTAGCACGTAAATACCAAAAAGAAGCCTTTGCAGCCTATATGGCCTCAGTAGATGTGGATAAAAAAGGGTTTTTACGTATCGCAAAGAACCTGTTAGAGTCCACGAATGAGCCAGGGTTATTGCAGCCCATTATTGATGAATTAAACGCCCTTCCTTATCCTATTTTTAGTGATTTAGTGCGGGCTGGTCGCAAGACTTTGCGTGCTTTTCGTTTCTATCAAGGGCCTGCGGTTAAGTTGCTACGTAAATGGCTAGATGACCTCGAAAAATTGAATCGAAGACGCTTTAGCTCGCATCAAATGAGTGAGTCAGACGAGTCGCCTTTGTTGATTGAAGGGGTTAAGCCAACCTATGAAAAAGAGCCGTCCTTAGTAGACGGAAGAGAGATTTTAAACAAGGCATTTTCGCAGTTCTTGCAAGATCCACGCGTATTTATCTTAGGAGAGGACGTAGGGAAAATAGGGGACGTGAATCAAACATTGGCAGGGTTACAAGATATCTACGGTCCATTGAAAGTAACGGATACGGGTATTCGCGAAGTAAGTATTGTAGGCCAAGGAATTGGTGCCGCGATGCGCGGTCTAAAGCCTATTGTTGAGATTCAATATTTGGATTATATATTTTACCCTTTCCCTATTTTGTCGGATGATTGGGCTTGTTTGCATTATAGAACAGCAGGAGGTCAAAAAGCACCCATGATTCTTCGCACGAGGGGTCACCGTTTGGAGGGGATTTGGCATTCTGGAAGTCCGATGGCCGTTTTAATTAATGGTTTGCGGGGAGTACATTTCTGTGTGCCTCGTAATATGACTCAAGCGGCGGGTATGTACCGCACGCTTTTAAAGGGCGATGATCCGGGTATTGTGATCGAATGTTTGAACGGATACCGTTTGAAAGAGCCCATGCCGTCTAATTTGACAGAAATTGAGGTGCCATTAGGCATTCCTGAAATATTGCGTGAGGGGACTGATATTACCGTGGTGACCTATGGTTCGATGTGCCGGATTGTGATGGAAGCGGCGGAGACGTTGGCGGGATTAGGAATTTCTGTGGAAGTAATTGATGCACAGACTTTATTGCCTTTTGATCGCCATCACAGCATTTTGGCTTCTATTCAAAAGACACACCGCGTTATTTTTGCCGATGAAGATATGCCAGGAGGCGCATCTGCCTATATGATGCAAGAGGTGTTGGACAAACAGGGAGCCTTTACCTGGTTAGAAAGTCCAGCCGTTTGTATCGCAGCGACGGCTCACCGTCCTGCCTATAGTTCGGATGGGGATTATTTCTCCAAACCGAATACAGAAAATATCGTAGATGCCGTCTACGAAATCATGCGCGAATCGGATCCTTCGACCTACCCAGCCATCTATTTTTAAGATGAAAGCCTATTTCAAATCGATATTGGATGGAATTCAAAGCACTCGAAAGGGGATGGCTTTGACGTGGAAGCACGCTTGGGCGGCCCGCAACCAGCGTGGCATTCAAAATGTCCAAGATCCTGATTATTTTAATCAAAAGGCTGGTATTGTAACGCTACAATATCCGCAGCAACAAATACCTACTCCCGTTAACGGACGCTACCAATTACACAATGAGATGGACGATTGCATTGTCTGTGATAAATGTGTGAAAGTATGTCCGGTGGATTGCATCGAAATCGATCCGATCAAAGCGACGGGTTTAGTAGGAACGGCATCGGATGGTTCACCTATTCGATTATATGCCGCGAAATTTGATATTGATATGTCCAAATGCTGCTTCTGCGGCCTTTGTACCACGGTTTGTCCGACAGAATGTTTGACGATGACCTCGGAATATGATTTCTCTGTCTTCGACGTAAAAGAACATAACTTTGAATTCGCGAATTTGACACCCGAGCAAGCGGCTGAAAAACGTGCGCTGTACGAGCAATTTGTAGCAGAGAAGGAAGCGGCGAAAGAGGCAGCGAAAACGGCAGCACCTACCGAAGCGCCAACTGCTGAAACATCAGAAGAAAAACCTGCTACTCCTAAACCAGCCTTCAAACCAGCTTTCAAGCCTAGTTTTAAACCAAAGCCAAAACCAGACACCGAATGAGTCCCTTAGTTGTCGCTTTCTTGGTGTTAGCCTTATTGACGTGCGGAAGCGCATTATCAATGTTGTGGACGAAGAATTTATTGCACGCGGCTTTGGCCATGTTCTTAACCATGCTCGGCTTAGCCGGTTTGTACGTCTTAGCCTATGCGGACGTCTTAGCGGTCGCGCACTTATTAGTGTATGTGGGAGGGGTGTTAATATTGATCTTATTTGGGATTATGTTAACGAATCAAACGGATTCAGCCACCGGGAAGAACCACTTGATGACGCGGGAATCAGGTCGATTGTTGCCTTTTTCGATTGGATTATCTTTTTTCTTAGGCCTTTTCTGGTTATTCACGAAAGGACCTTGGATCAATAATTTGCCGGTGACCGGTGATTCTAAATTACGGGAAGTAGGTCTAGGCTTATTGACCGAGTATGCCTTTCCGTTCGAATTAGCAGGTGTGTTTTTATTGATTGCCTTAATAGGCGCCACTTTTGTCGCGAAGAGCCATGACTGATATTCCAGTAATCTATTTCTTGTGGGTGTCTGCTTTTCTGTTTGCGACGGGATTATCGATTTTGCTATTAAAGAAGAATACGATTTTCGTGTTAATGGGTATCGAATTGATTTTGAATGCGGCGAATTTGAACTTGGTGGCTTTTTCGAAAAATGATCCTTCGCTGCAAGGCCTGTATCTAAGTGTTTTCGTGTTAGTCGTGGGTGTTTGCGAGATGGCGATTGCCTTGGCGATTGTATTGCAAGTGTATCGAAACTACCGCGCGATCGAGGTGGATCAGTTCAAATCCGAATATTAGAGGTTTTCTAATTGCTTTTTGAATTTGAGGGCTTTCATTTTGCCTAGGACTTTGGCCAAATCCTCTTCTGAAGCCTCCTTCAGTTGTGCCACCGTCCCAAAAGCTTTCAACAACTTCGACGCCGTCAACTTCCCAATACCATCCATCGTCTCTAATTGCGAAACGATGAAATTCTTGCTCCGCTTATTTCTGTGTGCCGTAATCCCAAATCGGTGCGCCTCATCCCGCAACTGCTGAATCAGTTTCAGTGACTCGGATTTCTTATCAATATATAAGGGCAAGCTATCCTCAGGGAAATAAATCTCCTCTAAACGCTTCGCAATGCCGATGATGGGGATTTGTCCATACAAACCGATAGCCTTCAATGCATCACAAGCGGAACTTAGCTGGCCTTTTCCTCCATCGACGATGATTAAATCAGGTAATTCAGCTTCTTCTTCTAAAAGTCGTGTATACCGACGGGTAATCACTTCGTACATAGTCGCAAAATCGTCCGGACCTTCGACCGTTTTAGGTGTGAAGGTGCGGTAATCTTTCTTAGATGGTAGCGAATTCTTGAAACACACCATCGCAGAAACTGGATTTGTGCCTTGCAAGTTCGAGTTATCGAAACATTCAATGTGTTTAGGCAAATCGTTCAAGCGCAAATCGTTTTTCAACTTGATCATCACGCGCATCTTGCGATCGCCACCACTTTCTTCCGCCGCCTTGCGATCTGCCTTCTCTTTTCTAAAGTACAAGACGTTCTTCAAAGACATATCCAATAGCTTCCGCTTGTCGCCTTGACTAGGCAGCGTATTTTTTGCGCCCTCAAATTCGATCGACATTGGGATGTTGGTAATAATTTCTTTGGCCTTACTTTGAAATTGATCGCGCTTCTCCCAAATCAACATCGTTAACAACTCCGCCTCATCCTCTTCTAATTTCTTTTTCACCTCCCAGGTCTGTGACTGTAAAATCGTCCCATTGATGACCTTCATGAAGTTAATATAGGCCAAAGACTCATCCGACACCATCGAAAACACATCTACATCGTGGATAGAAGGATTCACGACAGTCGACTTCGCTTGGAAGTTTTCCAATAGCTGCCACTTCTCTTTCCACTCCTGTGCCTGCTCAAAAGCGAGGCGGGTGGAGGCATCCTGCATTTGGCCAATAAAAAAGGTCTTCGCCTTCTGGTAATTCCCCTTCAAAATTTGCGACACTTGATCGATGTATTCCATATAGCGGGACTCTTGCTCCAAACCCTCGCAAGGGCCTTTGCAATTCCCAATATGGTATTCTAAACAGACCTTGTATTTCCCTGTTTCTACGTTCGACTCCTTTAAATTCAACGCGCAAGTCCGCAAAGGATACAGCTGGTGCAACATTTCGAGAAGCGCATTCATTAATTTGGGATTCGCATAGGGGCCAAAAAACGTTCCCAAGGAATGGTTAATTCTCCTTTCTGTAATTAAGCGAGGAAAACGCTCGCGGGTTAAACAAATAAACGGATAGGTCTTGTCGTCTCTTAATAAGATGTTGTACTTCGGTTGAAATTGCTTGATAAGCGTGTTCTCTAAAAGAAGTGCATCAAATTCCGAGTGAACAATCGTGAACTCCAGCTTCCTAATCTGTGAAACCAGTCGCCTCGTCTTATTGTCCTTGCCTTTTGTATTCGTGAAATACGAACTAACCCGGTTTTTTAAATTCTTGGCCTTCCCTATATAGATGATGGTTCCGCTTTCATCAAAATAGCGGTACACCCCCGGATCTTCGGGTAAGGTGGGTAGGATAGATTTAGGGTCAAAAGTAGACATAGGCCAAAAATAAGCAAAAATCTCTTCTTTGTGTTTTTTGTAATTATCTAAGGTGACTACTTCTTTCATTTATTCAGATTACCTCTCTGTTATCAGGTGATTAAGACAAGGTGAAATCACGACAAAAACCGCAATTCTGCCGACCAAAGACGTCTTCTGTATTGTATTCAACAGATCAAATAGGCCTTCTTAGAGCGCATTAAGGGAATACTTCTATTTAAAATAAAAAAAATGAAAAAATATCTTGCGAAAACTTGTGCAGGTTGTAAGAATTGGACATATTTGGCAGTATGTAATAGTGTAGCATAGTTGTGGGCGGTATTCTATTTCCGAATCATTCGCCATCCTACGTTGTACTATTTAAAGATTTGTTTGACAGTTAAACCTATTTAAAGAACGTAAAATTATTTATTAACCATTATCAGAAAGGAGGCCTATCGAACTTTAACACATGAAACCCAAAATTTAATTTAAAAACTAACTTAATCTTTATTATGAAAAACAATTTTTACCAAAGTCTACGAAGCTTTCTTTTGCTAGCGATAGTGATGCTAGGAAGCTTTTCGTCATTTGCCCAAGACCGTAAGGTTACAGGTAAAGTCTCTGGGACAGATTCTCAGGGAATTCCAGGTGTAAGTATCTTAGTAAAAGGAACAAACACAGGAGCTACTACAGATGTTAATGGTACATTCTCTGTAACTGTTAAATCTGGATCAGCTGTTTTAAATATCTCAGCTGTAGGCTATAAGTCTCAATCAATTACAGTGGGTTCACAAACTTCTATCAATGTAACGTTAGCAGAAGATAATTCTCAGTTAGATGAGGTAATCGTAACAGGTTACTCTGTAACGAACAAGAAGGAATCTACAGCTGCTGCTTCTATCGTTAAAGCGAAAGATTTACAAATCTCTCCTTCAGGTAACGTAGAGCAACAATTACAAGGTCGTGTAGCCGGTGTTACTTTGATCACTAACGGACAACCAGGTACGAACAGTATCATCCGTGTACGTGGTTTTGGTGCATTTGGTGGTAACGAACCATTATACGTAGTTGATGGAGTTCCAGTAGGTACAACAGATTTTATCTCTCCAGATGATATCGAGTCAGTTACGGTCCTTAAGGATGCAGCAGCGGCTTCTATCTATGGTGCTCGTGCAGCGAATGGTGTAATCGTTTACACTACGAAGCGTGGTACGCGTAATAAAGGTATTACTGTTACTTATGATGGATTGTATGGTGGTACTGATCCTAACGTAGGTGGTGTAGCTAAAATGTTAACTCCACAGGAGCAAGCAGACTGGACTCACGTAGCTTACCGTAACAATGCGGCGGCTAACGGAACGGCAGTAGGTTATACTCACCCTCAATATGGTACTTCAGCGCAAGCTACTTTACCTACTTACTTGCACTTCAATGGCGCAAATGGTGTAAACTCTGGTGATATGGCAGCAGCTCAAGCAGCTTTTGCTTCTAATCCATTGAACACATTCGTAATCAAAACAAACAAAGCTGGTACTAACTGGTATGATGAAATCACTCGTTTTGGTACTACAATGCGTCACTCATTAGGTATCCAAGGTGGAACTTCAACTGGTCGTTTCTACTTAGGTTTATCTGGACAAGAGCAACAAGGTATCTTGATTCAAAATGATTTCAAACGTTATTCAGCACGTTTCAACTCAGAATTTGATTTAGGTAAAAAAGTACGTGTAGGAGAAAACATCCAAATGACATATCGTTCAGTACGTGGTCAAGCGGGTGGTAACAACGGTTTAGGTGTGGCTGCTGATGAATCAGTAATCTTATCTGCTTACCGTATGCCTACTGCGATTCCAGTTTACGATGAGTTCGGAAGCTTTGCATCTACTAAGGCTGCAGGTTTTAACAACCCACGTAACCCAGTTCGTCAAATCTTACGTAACAACTCAAACGATAACAACTACAATGCGTCTGCATTCGGTAACGTTTACGTTGAGTATGAGCCAATCAAGGATTTAATTATCAAATCTTCAATCGGTGGTCAATATGCAGGTTATGCATACAAAGATTATAACTACAAATATTTAGGTGATTCAGAGCCAGAGGCTTCTAACTCATTCTATGAAGGTTCTGGTTATAACTTCGCTTATACTTTCACAAATACAGCTGCTTACAAATACCAATGGAGAAAACATGGTGTTAAAGCGTTAGTAGGTATGGAAGCATTGAACACAGGTGCTGGTCGTCAGATCTCTGGTTCAGGTATCAATCCATTCTCAATGGATACGGATTTCGTAACTTTATCATCTGTACAATCTCCTGTAGTTAACTCAGGTTTATATTCTGGTGTTAATTTCTACTCTTTATTCTCTAAGTTAGACTATAACTTCAATGAGAAGTATTACTTAACGGGAGTTGTTCGTCGTGACGGATCATCTCGTTTCGGTTCTGAGAATCGTTATGGTATCTTCCCTGCAGTATCTGCTGCTTGGAGAGTAACTTCTGAGGAATTCATGAAAGATCTTCCTGCTATTTCTGATTTAAAAATCCGTGGTGGTTGGGGTTTAATGGGTAACTCGAATAACGTAGACCCTGCTAACCAGTACTCTTTATACGCTGCTAACCGTGGTACTTCATTCTATGCAATTGAAGGTCAATCATCAGGAGCGAACGAAGGATACTTCCGTTCTCGTATTGGTAACCCAGCTGCGAAGTGGGAGACTTCAGAAACAATGAACATTGGTTTTGATGCAACTCTTTACAATGGTAAGTGGGAAGTAGTTTTAGACGTTTGGAGAAAAGATACTCGTGATCTATTATTCAACGTACCTCTTCCAGCGGTAGTAGGTAACTCAGCTTCTGCACCTTCAGTAAACGTTGCTAAGATGCGTAACCAAGGTATTGATTTCCAAATCATCAACCGTGGTAACTTAACTTCAGATTTGAAATATGAATTAACATTCAATAACTCATTCTTGAAGAACGAAATCGTAGCATTTGCTCCAGGTATCACAAACTTAACAGGTGGTGCATTCCGTGGAATCACGCCAGTACGTATGGAAGTAGGTCGTTCTCTATCTTCTTTCTACGGTTACCAAGTGATCGGTTACTTCAACTCAGCTGCTGAAGTAGCTTCTTCTCCAGCGCAAGATGGTAAAGGCTTAGGTCGTTTCCGTTATGCTGATATCAATGGTGATGGTAAAATTACTACTGATGACCGTACGTTCTTAGGTTCTCCAGTTCCTACTTACACAGGTGGTATCAACATTGGATTGACTTACAAAGATTTTGAATTCGCAACGTATTTATATGCATCAGCTGGAAACAAAATTTGGAACCAATCTAAGTGGTTTACAGACTTCTTCGGAACGTTTGAAGGATCAGGTAAAGGTGAGCGTGCGAAGCAATCATGGACTCCAGAATTAGGAAACAGCGCTGCTGCTCCGATTTGGGAATCAAATTCAAACATGTCGACTTCAGGTGCTGCTAACTCATGGTATGTAGAAGATGGTGATTACATTCGTATTCAAAACATCTCTTTAGGATACAATATTCCTAAGAATTATACTTCTAAGTTAGGTATCAAGCGTGCGAAGTTTACTTTGTCAGCTAACAATATCTTCACTATTACTAAATACAAAGGTTTAGATCCTGGTGTTGGTGGTGCTGCTGATACAGGATTTGGTATTGATGTGGGTAACTACCCAGTGACTCGTTCATTCAACGCATCTATCAACTTGAGTTTTTAATTAGCGAAAGCCAAATTTAAAGAATATAAAAATGAAAAATAATCAGATTTTAAAGCGAATAGCTTTAGTGAGTGTGTCAGCTCTTACGTTGACCTTCGCTTGTAAAGATCAGTTCTTAGAAGTTCCGCCAACAGCCTCTTTGGCTCAAGCGCAATTATCTTCTAAAGAAGGTGTAGAAGGTACCTTAATTGGTGCTTACGCTCAGTTAGCTGCAAAAGGATATACTCGTCTTGCTGCAGGTAATAACTGGGTATGGGGTTCTATCCGTGGTGGTGAGAACAACAAAGGTACGGATGCGGGTGACTTTACGTCAATCAACCCTATGCAACGTTATGAAGTTCAACCAACAGATGGTGACTTGAACTCTACATGGCAAGCAAAATACGAGGGTATTGCTCGTTGTAATGCGACGATTAACTTAGCAAATGGTTCGAAAGAATTATCTGCTGCAGATAAGACTCGTATCATCGGGGAAGCACGTTTCTTACGTGGTCACTTCTACTTCGAATTGAAGAAGTTATTCAACTCTGTTCCTTATGTTGATGAGACACAAGATTACGGAAAAGGAATCGAAAAAGTAGCTAACACAGAAGCATTCTGGGATAAGATCGAAGCTGATTTTGCTTTTGCTTATGCTAACTTGCCAGCTACGTCTTCTTCTGCAGGTCGCGCTAACAAATGGGCTGCTCAAGCTTATTTAGGAAAAGCGTTATTGTACCAAGGAAAGTTTGCTGATGCGAAAGCTAAGTTTACTGACGTTATCGCTAACGGTGTAACTACAAATGGTAAGAAATACGGTTTAGTTCCTAAGTTTGCTGAAATCTTCAATGCGGAGAATGACAACAACGAAGAAGCTATTTTCGCTATCCAATCTTCGATGAATACAGGTAACGTGAATAACGCGAACGGTTTCGATGACTTGAACTACCCATACAACACGGGTTCTGATGGTCCAGGTAACTGCTGCGGATTCTTCCAACCTTCGTTCTCTTTAGCGAATGCGTATCGTACAGTTAACGGTTTACCTATCTTAACTGAAACAGCTGGTGCTCCAGATTACAACTCTGATGCAAATGCAGTGAAGAATGACTTTAAAATCGCTTCTTCTGCAGCATTTACTGAAGATGCAGGTCCATTAGATCCTCGTATTGACCACACTATCGGTCGTCGTGGTATCCAATACTTAGACTGGATCGAGCACCCTGGTAAGAACTGGATTCGTGATCAAACGTACGCAGGTCCTTACTCACCTAAGAAATACGTTTACTACAAGCGTCAAGAGAATACATTAACTGATGGTTCTTCTTGGACACGTGGTTATGCTACAATGAACTTCAACATCATTCGTTTCGCAGACGTTTTATTAATGGCTGCTGAGGCTGAAATCGAAGCGGGTACATTAGCGAAAGCATTAGAGTATGTGAACTTAGTTCGTGCTCGTGCAGCTAACCCTGCTGGTTTCGTAATGAAAGGTGGAGTACCTGAGGCTAACTATGTAATCGCACCTTACACAGCATTTGCTGACAAGGCTACTGCTCAAAAAGCAGTTCGTATGGAGCGTATGTTAGAATTAGCTACAGAAGGTCACCGTTTCTTCGACTTAGTTCGTTGGGGTACAGACGTTACTACGTTAAATGCTTATTTATCGTACGAGTCTAAATTCTTAGTAACTAAGTTTGGTGGAGCTTCTTACCAAGCAACGGATAAGTATTTACCTATCCCACAAGCTCAAATCGATATCCAAGGTTCTTCAGTATTGAAGCAAAACGCAGGATATTAATTTGTTCTAATTTTTCTTAAAAAAGGTGGGATATTAATCCCACCTTTTTTATTTTCGCTTAAGTTTAAAAATGCCCTATGAAGCCTATTTACGTCTATTTAGTACTTGCTAGTACCTTGCTAGTTTTCTCTTGTAAAAACGCCACGACTTTCGAGCTTTTATCCGGTGATGATACCGGTATTCATTTTTCAAACAAGATCGTGGAGAACGATTCTTTATCTATTTTGAAGTATGAATACCTCTACAACGGAAGCGGTGTGGGCATGGGAGATTTTAATAATGATGGACTGTTAGATGTGATTTTCTCAGGCTCTCAAGCAAATGCTACGCTGTATTTGAACAAGGGTGAGATGAAGTTTGAGGAGCTAAGTAAGAGCGCTGGTTTGGATACCAAAGACCGTTGGTGTTCTGGTGTTAGTCTAGTGGATATTAATGGTGACGGTTTATTAGATGTCTATGTTTCTGCAACGATGAAGAATGCGGAACGAGATCGGCAGAATATGCTGTTCGTTAACCAAGGGATTAAAGACGGGAAACCAAGCTTTAAAGAAATGGCTACCGAGTATGGAATTAACGACAATGGCCATAGCGAGCACGCGGCTTTCTTTGATTACGATCGGGATGGAGATTTAGATCTCTATGTTTTGACAGATGTTATTGATCAAGTTCCCTCGTTATATCGCCCTAAAGTGACAGATGGATCCTATCCGAATACGGATCGTTTGTACCGTAATGATTGGTCGAAAGAAAAGAATCATCCCGTGTTTACGAATGTGTCGAAAGAGGCTGGAATTACCATTGAGGGATATGGTTTAGGGATTAATATCTGTGATATCAACCAAGATAACTGGCCAGATATCTATGTGACGAATGATTATGTGTCGGATGATATTTTATACATCAATAACCACGATGGGACATTTACGGATCAGGCAAAAGCGTATTTTAAGCATACTAGTTTGTCCGCCATGGGTAACGACGTAGCGGATATCAATAATGATGGACGTCCGGATATCGTGGCTTTGGATATGTTGCCAAAGGACAACGAGCGTAAGAAGCAATTAGCACCACCTAATAGTTACCAATCCTATCAAAACAGTGATTTACACGGGTATACTTACCAGTATATGCGTAATTCCTTGCAACTAAATGCAGGTAAAAAGGCAGATGGTTCTCCAGCACCTTTCCAAGAAATAAGCTTGCTAGCAGGTGTTGCAGAGACAGAGTGGAGCTGGTGCCCATCCTTAGCGGATTTTGATAATGACGGTTTCCGTGATTTGATGATCACGAACGGTTTCCCGCGTGACGTGACGGACCGTGATTTTATGTTATACCGCGCGAACTCTGCGCGATTAGCGTCTGATGCGATTCTTTTAGCGCAAATGCCCGTGATTAAAGTGAATAATTATGCGTTTAAGAATAAGGGCGGAATGCACTTTGACGATGTGAGTGCGGCGTGGGGAATACAGCGTCCGTCTTTTTCGAATGGGGCTTCTTATGGGGATTTAGATAATGATGGTGACCTTGATTACGTCGTGAATAATATCAATGACGAGGCATTTGTTTATAAGAACAATACGGTAGAAACGAATGCAGATAAAGGGCATTATTTACGGGTGAAGTTTGAAGGAAAGGGCCAAAATACGCAAGGAATCGGTACCCGTATCGAAGGTGTTTATGCGGATGGCACTTATTTCTATTACGAGAATTCACCTTATAGAGGCTATTTATCTAGTGTGGAAGCCGTGGCGCATATCGGTTTAGGCGCGAAGCAAAAGATTAAAGAATTGCGGGTTATTTGGCCAAATGATTCCATGCAGGTGATCACAAAGCCGGGTCTGGATCAAATTTTAAAGGTAAAATTAGCCGATGCTAAGCAGCCTTATGTTTCCTTATATCAACAACAGGCACCTTTAATGCAAGACGTGACAAATCAAATGCAATTAACGGATGTGCATAAGGAATACGATTTTATCGATTTTAACTACCAGAGTTTAATTCCATTTAAAATGTCTCAACTAGGCCCAGGAGCCTCAGTGGGGGATGTGAATGGCGATGGTTTAGAGGATTTCTTCGTGGGAGGAGCTAAGTTTTACTCGGGTATATTCTACTTACAGCAGGCAAATGGAAAATTCGTACAGAAATTCCTGGAGGGAACAGCGGAGAAAAAGGAAAAATTAGGGGAGGATTTAGGTTCGCTCCTGATTGATATGGATAAGGATGGGGATTTGGATTTATATATTGCCAGAGGGGGCACAGAGAGTCAAATAGGAGCTTCTAACTTCCAAGATGTGGTCTATGCGAATGATGGAAAAGGAAACTTTAGTTTAGTCACATCAGCCTTGCCTAGTTTCACAGAGAGTAATGCGGCTGTGAGAGCGGTGGACTTTGATAAGGATGGTGATTTAGATCTTTTTGTGAGTGGTCGTAATGTGCCATTCTCTTATCCTCAAGGAACGCCATCTCGTTTATTGCGCAATGATTCGAAAGCAGGAACGATTAAATACACGGATGCGACAGCTAAATGGGCACCTGATTTATTGAAACCGGCGCTGGCTTGTGATGCGATTTGGACGGATCTGAATAACGATGGTTGGTCAGATTTAGTCGTGGCCGGGGAGTTTATGCCGATTCATGTCTACCAAAATGAGAAAGGCCGTTTAGTTAAGGTAGAAAAGACGGGGTTAGAGGAGATGACGGGACTTTGGGGTTCTGTAGCTGCGGCGGATTTTGACCAGGATGGAGATATGGATTTAGTGGCCGGTAATATGGGTAAGAATACCTTATTGCGTGCGAATGCGAAACAGCCGGTGGATGTATTACACGGAGATGTGGATGGAAATGGCGTGTATGATGTGTTCCCTTTCGTGTATTTCCAAAGCGCGTCTGGAGTGCCGGTATCTGCGCCTTTGTTTGGCAAAGATGACGTGCATAAACAATTGAATTCGACTCGTCAGCGCTGGGTATACTACAAAGACTATGGTAAGATTACACAGGATGATTTTCTGACAGAGAAGGAAAAGGTAAAAGCGTCTAAATTATCTTTAACCGAAAATGCCTCGATGTATATCGAGAATTTAGGTGGAGGGCATTTTAAAGCGCAAGCTTTGCCAGATATGGCGCAGCTTTCTTCATTGAATGGGATGCAGATATTGGACGTGAATGCGGATGGTTATCTAGATATCCTATTCGTGGGGAATAACTTTGCGAATGAAGTAGCGATGGGTCGTTATGATGCATCCAATGGTGGTGTATTATTAGGCAATGGCAAAGGCTTTACTTATGCACAGAATTCTGGGATGATGGTGCCTGCAGATGCAAAATCCCTAGTGGGTATTCAAGTTGGCTCAGAATTAGCCTTTATCGCTATGCAGAACAGAGGACCGATGAAAGTGTTTAAGCCTACGGGTTCATTTGTAAAAGCTGCAGTAAAGCCTGGTGCGTCGTTTAAATATACTTTGAACGGTCACAAACAAAAGATGGATTGGAACTATGGCTCTTCTTATTTGAGCCAAAGCGCTAGCGCACAAAGCTTTATTCCTAAGGGAGCAAAACTCAATTAGTGGATTGAATTACGTAAGAGTCTAACTTGAAGGCCAGGTGTTAGTTTAACGCCTGGCTTTGGTTTTCCAAATTGAAAATTGCCTAGCAGTAGGTCTATATCTCCATCTTTGTCAAAGTCCCCAGCATCCATTGACATATAGCGAGCATCATCTGGAAGGTTTAAGTTACTGACTTGAAATTGTAATTTGCCTTGGTTTTGGAAGTATAAAAAAGATTCGTTTTTGCCTTTGTCGTTTTCAGAAAAGAAGGCAATCATCGCTAAATCGACATCCCCATCCCCATCAAAATCGCGTGCAAGTGTTTTAGTAGCACCATAGGCTGGGTAGAAATACCCTTCTTTGAAATTGTTCTTCTGGTCATTCAAAAAGAGGTGAACGCCGTGGTAGGCCTTCTTTATGATGGAGTTATCCGCATTATCGCCATTGGAAATAATGATATCATCGAATCCATCCTTGTTTAGGTCTGCGACTTCCATATAACTACTTCCCCAAACAGCGTCAAATTGAAGCAAAGGCTTCTCCACAAATAGGCCGTTTCCTTTATTAATAAAGAGCGATACGCCTTCATTCGCTTCTGCCATCAACACTAAAATATCAGGCTTCCCATCCTTCGAATAATCCTTTATAATGACGTTTCTGGATCCAGGTTGTGACTTTAATACGTGTCTCTCTTTGCTTTTTCCATCAACCCAAACTAATTGACCTGCTTGGAATCCATATTCGCAGATCAAATAATCCATTGCTCCATCGCCATTAAAATCAGCTACTTGCATATCAACGGGACGCTTCAGGCCATCCACTAATTTGACTAGTTTATTTTTAGGCAGAACTTCATACAAGGCTCCGATTTTTTCATCGTTCGGCAGTATTTTTCCTACACTTAATAGATAATGGTTATTTTGTAGAAAGGCCGTATGAACAGTAGGACTTGGTGTTCTAAGGGTAGCATTAACGTGAAGTTTACTATCTAAAATAAGGGTTTCGTTTGTATTCAGCCCTAACCAAGCTTCCGCTTTATTGGGGTGTATTTTAACGGAGGTGATTCTGCCTGACTGATAGGCAGGAGAAATGAAATCTTCTTGTTTAAAATACAGCGGAGTCGTTAAAATAGGACTTTTTGTTTTTTGAGGAAGCGCATTTTCGGGCGCATTGCTTACATAATAATCGACGATTGCCTGCCAATCTTCCACACTCATGGCCGGCGTTTCTGGATAGATTTTCATCGCTACGGCTGTTTGGAATTGTTCCTCTGGAATTTTAGCGGCTAGTTCAAATTTATTGCGCATACCTAAGCGATAGGACATATCTATCAGAACCTGGTCGTTCCAGGTTTTTTTGTCCAAAAGGCTCGGGTCTGGAAACTTGTGGCAAGAACTACAATTTTCTTTAGCTAACTCTTCTCCTGTTTTTTTAGAACTACAAGCAAAAGTCAATAAAGCAATAAAAATAATAGCTACAATTCTCATTCTGGTAAGGCGGTTGCGGTTGAACTAGTCAGGGTGGAATCTCCTCCGATTCCTCCCACACAACTAAAGTCAAAGGCGATATTTTCAGGTTTGATAAAAGGCATTTTTTGGTAGCCATCTAAAGCGAGAGATCGGTCGCTGTAGACTTTTTCCATAAACTTAGTGAAGGCTGGCATCGCCATTTTAGCACCCTGTCCTAGTTGAATATTTCTAAAGTGAATGCTTCGGTCATCGCCACCTACCCAAACTCCGGTGACTAATTTTTGGGTGACACCCATAAACCAACCGTCAGAGAAGTTCGAAGTAGTACCCGTTTTAGCACCGATTTCATTTCCAGCTGCGATGAAGCTGCGGTTCAGGCCTTCTGCTGTTCCACCTGGTTCGCGTACCGCGCCTTGTAACATGAAGGTCATCAGATAGGCCGTTTCAGGCTTCATAACAGCTTTAGCGGTAGGGGAGAACTCACGAAGCACGACTCCGTTTTTATCCGTAATCTTTAAGATGATAATGGGATCGATTTTTTCCCCTCCATTTGCGAAGGTGCTGTAAGCAGACACTTGTTCGAATACGGAGACTTCGGATGTGCCTAAACAAAGGGATGGGCCTTCGTAAAGGGAGCTGGTTATACCTGCTTTGTGGGCGAAGTCCGCGATTTTGCTAGCCCCAAGCGACTTCATTAGTTTGGCTGAAATCGTGTTGATTGAGCGACCCATCGCGCGGCGAAGGGTTAAACTTTCGTAACTGTATTTGCCGTCGGAGTTTTGGGGAGTCCACGTGTCGTTTGTTAATCCATCCTCTGTCCCAAAAGTCACCGGCTCATCTACGTATTTATCGCACGGTGTCGCGATCTCGTTTTCAATGGCCGCCCCATAAACGAATGGTTTGAAGGTAGAGCCTGGCTGGCGCTTACTTTGGGCGATATGATCATACTTGAAATACTTGTAATTGATGCCACCTATCCAAGCCTTCACGTGGCCATTCGTCGGGTCCATCGACATCATACCCACGTTTAGTATGCGTTTGTAATAACGCATCGAGTCCAAAGGGCTCAAAGTCGTGTCGATATCCCCGTGGTAAGAGAAAACGGTCATTTTGATGGGACGATTCAATTCCTCCCAAACCCGCATCTCATCATTGTTGTAGGCCTCCATTAAATCGCGGTAGCGTTGCGTGCGTTTCATCGCCGTTGAAATGAAGCCTTTAATCTCTTGCATCTTTTCATTTACCCACGGATTTCTGCCCGCCCAATGCTGGTTGAACGCAATTTGCTGGGCCTTCATATGCTCTTGAACTGCATCCTGCGCGTATTTCTGCATACGCGAATCGATGGTCGTATGAATGCGCAAGCCGCTGGTATATAAATTGAGTTGTTGGTCTTCTGGGCGGTCTTTGTTGATCTCTTGAATGATTCCCAAAATTTCTTTTCGGATTGACTCCCGTAAATACGGCGCAGCACCCGTGTTTTGATTCTCTACTTTGTATTTCAAATTCAATGGATCAGCCTGCATCTTTTCCGCATCCTCTTCTGTCAAGTATTCGTATTTCGCTAATTGACCTAGAACCGTATTTCGACGTGCTAACGTGCGTTCTGGACGAATGCGCGGGTCATACAAGGATGGATTTTGCAATAAACCGATCAATGTTGCCGCTTCTGGGTAGGTGACGGTTTGTACGTTTTTCTGGAAATAGGTGCGGCAAGCAACTTGAATGCCATAAGCATTATTACCAAAGCTGACTTCGTTTAAATACATCGCCAAAATCTCTTGCTTCGTATAGCGACGTTCTAATTTGATGGCTAGAATCCATTCTTTGATTTTGGCAATCGCTGTCTTCAACCCTCCTACTTTCATCAGCAAGCCCATATAAATGGGATCGTCTTCCCCGTATTCTAAGGAGCGCGTGTGAAAGAGGTTCTTCGCTAATTGCTGGGAAATCGTACTACCTCCGCCGGATGTTCCAAAAGAAAACAATACGCGCGCCATAGAGCGCACATCAATGCCGGAGTGGCTAATGAAACGCGCATCTTCCGTCGCCATCAAGGTGTTCACTAAGATGGGTGAGAGTTCCTCGAATTCCACCGGATTACGATTTTCTCTAAAGTATTTGCCGATTTCCTCCCCATCTTCTGAAATTAAAAGAGAGGCTTCTTGGCTCTTCGGGTTTTCTAATTCCTGTAAGCTGGGCATTCCCCCAAAAAGCCACAGAAAATTATAGTTCACCGCCGTAATAAACAGGATGGCAAATAGGAGTGTGCCTCCAAAGATCTTGTAGGCTAAGGTAATTTTATTCAATTTAGATTCCTTTATAGGTTCTATCATTTGTTAATCAGCTTTAGCATTTCAGAAGCCTCTTTTACTAGCGGACTTGCGGGGAATAATTGGATAAATTCTTCCAACATTCGTTTCGCATCTGCCGTCTCGTGTAAACCTGCTTTTGAAAGCGCCATTAAAAATACGATTTTATCTTCCAATTTGCTACCCGGGTAGTTTTGTTGGGCAAAAAAGCATGCCTCGTAGCTTTCTGTAAATTGACCAGCTTCAAAACGTTCAAAGGCTGCCTCATATTTCTTTTGGGCTAAAATTTCTTTGTTTTCAGACAAGGTGCCATTCTCTAATTTGAGAATCATGGTCTTAAAATAGCTACTAGGATAGCGTTCAAATAAGTGGGAACGGAAGGTGGTTTTTGCAGCACCCTCGTTGCTTAAATAAAGCACATACAAGGCTTCCGCTTCAAATGCTGTACTCGGATATTCTCCCAATAAGCGTTTAAGAGTCGTGTTCGCTAATTCATTTTCACCTAATTCCAAGCGGGCTAATTTTCCTAGTTTGAACAAGGTTTCTTCAATCGTTTTTGCGGCTTTTAACTTAGCTGCGGGCGTCGAAGGAATGGATTTTAGCCAGTTATCTTCTAGCACTGATTCTGTGCGGACCGTTTTTTCAACAGGTACATTGCTCGCAACAGCTTGCGTCATCGTGGCATTTTTGTTTTTTCGATTCCAAAAATCTTCCAACGTTCGATTCCCCCAGCGGTTACTAAATTCGATTGCCCCCTGAATACGGGCTTGCTCATTGTTGAAATAGAAGTTTTGTTGATCTGCGTTAAAGGGACGTCGGGTAAAAATGGGTGCAGCTGTTTTCTGCACCACGGTTTTAACGGTGTCCTTTTGTTGTTTTAAAAATAACTCATGCAAGGCTGCCGGACTTAGGTTGGCTAAGCGGAGCAAGGAATCTTGCAGGCTAATTTGTTTCGCAAAGCCGCTGTAGGTTCCCCAGGACTTTTTGAGTTTTTGGGCCTTTGCATAATCCGGATGATTCGAAGCGAGATAAGTTGCGGCACTATCATAATAGTGGGCTGCTAGGTCGTAATCCTTCATTTGTTTCGCAAACAAGCCTCCTAATTGAAAGTATAATTCGCCCTTGTTGGGATTGTTTTCTCCACCCTTTTCCCAATTCTCCTTGGCTTTTTTGAAGTCTTTCTTCCCGTAATAGTATTGACCAATTTTGACGTAAATAAGGGATTTACTATCCTCATTCTTTGGGTCCTTTAGCATGTTGAGCAAAGCCGCTAAATTGCCTTCTTGTTGGTTGATGGCCAGATGTGCCTGTAATTGTAAATCGTAACTTGGTTTATTTTTTAGTACTTCTCGGTAGTTATCTAATGCCAAAGCGGGTTGATTATTTTCGCTCAATAACTGCGCCATGATGAAAGAGATGCGGGCTTTTTCTTCGCCCTTTTTCAAATAGCGCTGAGCCTCTTGTAATACGGCAACGGCTTTAATGGGTTCGTTTAACAGCTGAAAAGAATAAGCTTTCAAGAGAAGAAACTGCTTTTTCTCGTTTGTATTCAACGGATTTTCGCTCAAAAATTCTTCTATTTTTTCAGCGGAACTAAATTCCTGTTGTTGCAAGTAGATCTCGTATAAGGCGATTAGAGCCTCAGGTCTGATGTCTAATGAATTAACGTATTTATAGGTTTCGATGGCGTTTTTTAGGTCATTTTGGTATAAACGACCTCGCGCAATGAGCAAATAGGCATCGATGATGTAATGGGAATTTTGGTGCCGATCGATCACTAAAGAAGCTTTGCGAATCAATTCCTTAATGTCCTTTTCATTACCTTGTTTGAAGCTAGAATCGCGTGGGATGACAATGGGTAAAACGGAGTTGTAGCTCTCTTTGCGTTCTGCAAAGTATTTTTTCTGTAGTTCTTTGTCTAATCTAGAAGCCTGCCAAATCGCATTGTATTTCGCATTCACATTGTGAAAAGCAACGGCCATGGGCTTGTTGCTATACTGTGAACAAGACCAAGTGCTGAGGGCTAGAAAAAGAATGACGAGACTCCGGTGCATAAGGTTCTAAAGAACAATTTTCAAATTTACGATTTATCTTCCCGAAAATTGGATAATTTTAGGTGAATATGAATTCTTACCAAAAATTCTTGGGCGCCGCTTTTCAGATGCTTGTTACCATCGTGGCGGGCGTTTTTGCGGGGCGCTATTTAGACGCTTATTTTTTTACAGACAAGCCCTGGTTTACGATTATTTTCTCGCTAGGATCGATTGCCTTTGCGCTTTTGGCACTCATCAAAAGTCTTCCCAAATAGCGTTCGCAGAAGCGCAGGAAATTCGTTATTTTTGTCATTAAAATCTAATTCATTTGTTTAGTCAGCGGCGAAATCTCATCTTCTTGTTCTTCGGCATCGTGGGGCTCCTGTTCATAGGGAAATTATTTTTCCTACAGGTGATCGATGATACCTATGAAAAAGCAGCCGACAATAACGCGATTCGCAAGATTATTCAGATTCCTTTTCGTGGTGAAGTGTATGACCGTTACGGAAAATTAATTGTCTATAACACGCCGGTCTACGATTTGTATATGATTCCCCGCAAAGCGGTGGTGAAGGATACGAATCATTTTTGCCGCGTTTTCAGGGTGACAAAAGAGTATTTTATCAAGACGACTCAGCACGCTCGTGCCTATTCTCGGGTGAAACCAAGTTTATTTTTGAAGCATTTATCTAAAGAGGATTTTGCCAGTGTACAAGATGCGATGGTGGATTTTCCTGGCTTCTTTTTTGAAACGAATGCCTTTCGTACCTATCAATCCCGCTCTTTTTCAAATGCCTTAGGTTATGTGGCTGAAATTAGTCCAAATGCTTTAGAAGACCAGAAGGATGATTATTACCGCCAAGGCGACTATGTGGGTATCTCCGGCATTGAATCATTCTATGAAGAAACTTTACGCGGTCAACGTGGGGTGAAGTACCGCATGGTGAACAGTAATGGGGTGGAAAAAGGGGATTATAAGAATGGTTCATTGAACATTAATCCCGTTTCGGGCAATAATCTTTATACTTCTATCGATCTCGCGATTCAAGAATATGCGGATAGTTTGATGCACCACAAGGTGGGCAGTTTAGTGGCGATTGAGCCTTCGACGGGGGAAATTTTGGCGATGGTTTCTGCGCCTTCGTATGATGCGAGTCAATTGACGGGGAATAATTTTTCCAAATATTATCAGCAACTAGCTTTAGATCCCATGAAGCCTTTGTTGAACCGTCCGCCATCGGCTTATTACCGTCCGGGTTCTACCTTTAAACTAGTACAAGCTCTGGTAGGACAGCAATTAGGATTTATTGGTCCAGGGACAGTGTTTTCACATGCCGGGGCTCCAGTGAAATGCCACGGCCACGGACCAGTGGATTTGCGCGGAGCTATTCGCGTTTCCTGTAATCCGTATTTCTATCACGCATTCCGTAAGATGATTTACGATAATACGAGCGGAGACACTTACGAACGCTCTGCGAAAGGTTTGCAGCGTTGGGCGGACTTAGTGGCTAATTTCGGTTTTGGACGTAAACTAGGGGTCGATTTAGGAAATGAAAAGAAGGGTATTTTGCCCAATGTAGAATATTATAACTCCGTCTACAAAGGCGAAAAAATGTGGAAGTTCTCGAACATCTACTCAATCAGTATAGGGGAGGGCGAAATCGTGGTGAGTCCTCTGAAAATGGCCAATTTAGCCGCGATCATTGCGAATCGGGGTTGGTACATTCCACCTCACGTGGTGAAAGGAGTGGGTCTTCAGAAATCAATTGACCCTTTCTACAAGACGCCGGTGAAGGTAGGGGTAGAGTCTAAATATTTCAATGTCGTCATCGACGGAATGGAAGATGCGGTGACGCACGGAACGGTAGAAGCGGATGGCCGTATTCCTGATATTAAGATGGTGGGTAAGACGGGTACGTCCCAAAACCAAAAAGGCAAAGATCACTCCATCTTCATCGCCTTTGCCCCACGGGATAATCCGAAGATTGCGATTGCGGTATTTGTGGAGAACGCCGGTTTTGGAGGATCTGCCGCTGCACCGATTGCCTCTTTAGTGGTAGAAAAATACTTGAAACGAAAGGTCGACCGCAAGGCGGTAGAAACCAAGTTTATGAATATGAATTACCTGCCTAATGCCTACAGTGTGGTGCGCAAAAAGGCAGCCCCAGATTCCACGAAAAAATGACAGATTCGAATCACATACAAGGCCGGATTGACTGGATCACTGTGGGATTCTACGTCTTGTTCGTAGGCTTAGGCTGGTTGAATATTTATTCGGCTGTCTATAGCCCAGACGCGCCTTTGGCTTTTTCTGATCCCGCATTTTACAATTCCAATGCAGGTAAGCAACTCGTTTGGATCGGTACGAGCTTCGTGTTGATTGTCTGTATATTGGTGATAGATTTTCGATTTTTTGAATCCTTCGCCCTCTTTATTTACCTCGGTTTGTTGCTCTTATTAATCGCAGTGCCCTTTTTAGGAGTAACAATCAACGGATCTCATTCGTGGTTTAAATTTGGGTCTGTAACCATTCAGCCGGCGGAGTTTGCAAAAACTGCCACCGCACTTTTACTCGCCAAATACCTGAATGATCCCTTGGTCAACTTGACGAAATTTCCCTTTCAATGGAAAGCGGCGCTCATTATCGGTATTCCGATGGTATTAATCATTGGTTCCAATGAGACGGGTTCCGCCTTGGTGTTCGCCTCGTTTATGATTTTGTTATACCGGGAAGGATTGCCAGGAGCTTATCCAGCCTTATTCATTGGGGGAATTGTCTTGTTCGTTTCTGCTTTATTAGTCCAAGCATGGATCATCCTAGTCGTTTTAGTTGTATTAGCCGGACTTTTGGTCTTGTTTATGCCCATCTACATGCAACGCGACCCTAAGACCTATTTGCGCCTTTCGGGTGCTATTGCCGGGATTATGACGCTTGCCTTATTAGTGGATTGGGTGGTGAATAATGTGTTGAAAGAACACCAGAGAAATCGAATTCGTGTCTTGATTGACCCTGGTTTTGATCCTCGAGGTTTGGGTTATCAGGTGACGCAATCGAAGATTGCGATTGGTTCAGGAGGATTTTGGGGGAAAGGATTTTTAGGAGGCACGCAGACGAAATTCGATTTCGTACCGGAGCAAAGCACGGATATGGTTTTCTGCACGATAGGGGAAGAGCACGGGTTTGTGGGCGTGATGTTGATGATTATATTCTTCTTGGGATTTTTGTGGCGATTGATGTATTTAGCGGACTTGCAGCGCTCGCGATTTGCGAGGGCCTATGGATTCGGATTAGTAGGAATTCTGTTTTTTCACTTTTTAGTAAATATAGGGATGACGATCGGTTTGATGCCTATTATGGGAATACCATTGCCTTTCTTCAGTTACGGCGGGTCCTCTTTGTGGTCCTTCACTATTTTACTATTTATCTTTTTAAAGTTAGACTCTCACCGGTCTGATATGCTTTCTCGCTAGTATGGAAAACGAAACTATTTCTGCCAAAGCCAAAATGCTCATCGCCGTCGCCGCACTCGGCTACTTCGTAGATGTGTATGATCTTATTTTATTTTCTGTCGTGAGAAATCCTAGCTTGATGAGCCTAGGCCTGAAGGGGGATGACTTGTTGAATCAGGGTTTGAACTTGATGAATGTGCAGATGGGTGGGATGTTGCTGGGTGGAATTTTGTGGGGCATTTATGGCGATAAGAAAGGACGTAAATCGGTTTTGTTCGGTTCCATCTTACTTTATTCTGCTGCAAATGCCTTGAATGGATTAGTCACCGATTTGAATACCTATGCCATCTTACGTTTTATAGCTGGGATAGGTTTAGCGGGGGAATTAGGCGCTGGAATTACGTTAGTGAATGAAACTTTACCTCCCTCTAAGCGAGGAATTGGTACCTTAATCATTGCAGGGGTGGGTGCGGCAGGAGCCGTTTTTGCTCCCATCATTGCAGGCTTAAGCCCGGATCCTGAGTGGTGGAGATCTTGTTATTTTATTGGTGGGGGAATGGGATTAGCCCTTCTATTATTGCGTTTAGGCACCTTTGAATCTTCGATGTATACGGAGATGGATGACAAAGTGGAACGGGGTAATTTCTTTCAATTATTTTCGAATGGAGCCACTTTCAAGAAATACCTGTATTGCATTTTGATGGGTTTACCCATTTGGTACATCATCGGCATTCTCGTTTTCTCGGCGCCAGAAATCGCCAAACTCATCGGTATCGACGGAAAAATTAGCGGAGGCGATGCGATTATGTTTTGCTATCTAGGACTTGCGCTGGGTGACTTTGCCTCGGGAGCCCTGAGTCAGTGGCTGAAAAGCCGAGGAAAGGCGGTTTTAACGTATTTATTTATTGCCGTAGGTATTTGTGTGTATTACCTATTCGGTATGTCGAATATTACCACGACACATGCATACGTGATGATTACGCTCTTAGGCTTTTTTGGGGGCTATTGGGCCGTGTTTTTGACCTATTCGTCTGAGCAGTTTGGGACGAATGTGCGGATGACCGTGACGACGACGGTGCCTAATTTTGTGCGTGGCGCCTTGATTCCGATTTCTTTGCTCTTTAAGTTTTTGATTCCATCAGTGGGCTTGATTCATGCTGCTGCTTATGTGGGTGTTTTATGCTTTACTTTGGCCATCTACTCTGTTATTCAGTTGAAAGAAACGTTTGGTAGATCCCTAGACTACACAGAATAATGGCGCTCATCTCGAAGAAGAAAAATCTGTATCGGATTAATCAGCAGCTGCGGCGGTATTTGCATAAATACAACCGGGAGCACGCGATGAATATTAGTTATGCGGATTTATTGCGCTATGATAATGCGATCGTGCTGTATGATAAGAACGAGGTGGATACGCTTTGGGAGACCGTCTTTTATTCACCAGGAGATCAGGAAGAGGTATATGAGGCGCTAAAGCAGATCTATGCGGATTTAAAAACGGATGGAAATGAGGAGGTTATCAAGCACTTAGTGATTGATCGCGTGGATTATTGTACCTATGGCAATACACACCCTTTCCGGATTCGGATAGTTAACCGGGTGAATGATAACTTTGATTATTTCTACATTAAAATCGCGGATGCCTCTCGCGTGTATGGCCTAGAATTAGAACATATTTTATCTCCAAACCGTATCAATTATGTCACTTGCGACAATACACTTGTCGAGGAGCACATTGCCGGTGTGCCTGGCGATGCCTTTCTAAAGCAAGATTTGGAGACGGATTTAGAGTCGCCTATTCGTCTTGCCAAAGAGTTTGTGAAGTTCAACGAGCGTTGCCTTGTACAACTATTGGGCGATATGCACAGCGCTAACTTTGTCATTATTACGACTCCGGATTTTGAGGAGATTTATTACCGGATTCGCCCGATTGACTTTGATCAGCAGTGTTACGAAGGCAAAAAAACGGTGTACCTTCCGCAGTATTTCAAGCAAAACAATGCCCTGATTGAGCTCGGGATGAAGTATATGACGCCGGAATCGGTTTGGCAATACCAGATTGAAGAACGATCGATGATCTCCTCTCGTCTGAAGTCAGAAAGTCAACGCGTGTACGATTTAATGAACGTGATGGCAAAAGATGAGATTGCGCCGCCTGAAAATGTGGAACAATTGAAAACAGAATTAGCGAAACATTATGAAGATGATCGCTTTTTGAAATGCCAAACGATGGGAGAGATCGTATGGTTAAGCCTTGAATTAGTGATGCGTCACTAATTACTTCTTAAAGATGGACCACATCATCAGTCCATAACCCATGAGGAAGCACAAACCACCAATAGGTGCCACGGCTCCGAAAATTCCCAGATTAGTCAAGCAGATCAAATACAAAGAACCCGGAAAAATAATGCATCCGGCAAAATGAAAATAGGCAGCTGTCTTCAAGTGCTTATTGCTGAAATTCATTTGCCAAACTCCTAAGATCAACAACGTAATTCCTCCATACATTTGGTAGCGTGCTGCTGTCTCAAATGTCTCCAGGCGATTAATCTCGCGTAAATAGTCCTTCCACGCGTGCGCTCCAAAGGCGCCTAAGGCAACTGATAACCCCGCAATCAGTGAACCAGTAAATAACGCAAATTTTTTCATGGGGGAAATGCCGCGTGGCTTTTGGGGTGATAAAAAAAGGCCTTGTTTCCAAGGCCTTTCCATTAAGATGCTAAAGAAACTTTTAAATCGTTCAGCTTCCGCTTGATCGAATCATCAATCTGTTGGTCGCCTACTTTCAAAATGAATCCACCAATCAGGCTTTCATCAATTTGTTCGATCAATTCTACTTCTTTACCGGTGTAGTCTTTAACGATTTTCGCTACCGTAGCTTTTTGATCTGCTGTTAAAGTAGAAGCAGTGGTAACCGTTGCTTTTTGGATTCCTTTGTAATCTGTGTACATCGAGATGAATTCTTTTGCTACAGCAGGAAGAATCTTCTCACGGTTTTTGTTCGTGATAATCACGAAGATACCGTAGGTAACTGGATTGAATTTATCCTTAAATAGCTTCGCTAGGATCGCTAATTTCGTATAATGCTTAATGATTGGGCTCTTTAGCGCTAACACTAATTCGTGACTGGCTTCGCAAGTTTCTGCGAAATCAATCATGTCTTTAGCTACTGCCTCTACCGCGTTCTTTTCGATCGCGAAGTCTAGCAGGGATTTAGCGTAACGGTGAGCTACAATTAATTCTGACATGGTCTATGCGATTAAGATAATTTAACGTCAGCCATCCACTCAGTCACTAATTTTTCCTGAGCTGCTTTGTCTTTTAATTGGCTTTTTAACACTTTCTCCGCTAGGTCTAACGAAAGAGATGCCGCTTCCTTACGGATCGCTGCTACAGCACTTGCTTTCTCTTGTTCGAATGCTACGCGCGCTTTTTCGATTTCTTGGTTAGCTGCTGTTTGTGCATCTAATTTAGCTTGAGAGATCATCGCATCGGATGCTTCTTTCGCTTGTTTGATCAACGCATCACGTTCAGCACGTGCTGATGCGATTAATTGCTCATTACCTGCTTTCAACTCGGCCATTTCAGCGCGTGTTGTTTCAGATAATTTGATAGCCTCGTCGATTGATTGCTCGCGCTCAGCTAACGATTGAATGATCGGTTTCCAAGCAAATTTGGCTAAAAGGAAGAATAGAATTCCAAAGACAATTAGTTGCCAGAAGATAAGTCCAAAGTCTGGGGTGATTAACTCCATAGTATGTTCATTTTTTGTAAATCGTGTCAAAAAACGCAATTTGGCACCTAATGTAAACCAAATTGCGTTTTAAATGGGGTAGAATCGGTTCAAAGGCTAACCCTTTGGAGATTCTGATTGGTTTCTTATTTCAAAGTAACCAATAGACAAATTACAGCAGCGAATAACGCAACCGCCTCAACGAAGGCAGCAACGATTAACATCGCACCTTGAATTTTTCCAGACGCTTCTGGTTGGCGAGCGATAGCTTCCATAGCAGAACCACCGATACGACCGATACCCATTCCAGCTCCTAAAGCAGCTAAACCAGCACCAATACCTGCAAGACCAAGACCTACAGAAACTTCTAATAAAATCGATAAAATAGACATACGATTTGGGTTTATATAAAAAAATAATTTACAAATTAATGGTGATGCTCTTCTACCGCTGCTCCGATGTAGGTCGAAACTAACATCGTAAAGATGAAGGCTTGAATGAAGGCAACAATCAGCTCAATTACGTTCATGAAAAGCGAGAAAGGAACTACTGCTAGACCTAAAGCCGCATTTTCAAAAATGAAAATCAAGGATACTAAACTTAATAAAATGATGTGACCCGCTGTAATGTTCGCAAACAAACGAACCATTAAAGAGAAAGGCTTCATGAAAATACCTACGATCTCTACTGGCGTTAAAATAACTAACATCCACTTAGGAACACCTGGCATCGCGAAAATGTGCGTCCAATACGTAGAACGGCCATTGAAGTTCGTAACAAAGAAGGCAATGATCGCTAAAACCAAGGTTACAGCGATATTTCCAGTTAAGTTAGCTCCACCAGGAATCAAACCTAACATGTTATTAAACCAAATAAAGAAGAAGATCGTCAATAAATACGGCATGAAACGACGGTAGTGTTTCTCGCCAATGTTATTCTTCGCAATTTCATCGCGTACGAAAATGATGATCGGTTCGAACATCGACTGCAAGCCTTTAGGAGCTCTGTGAGGATTTTCTTTGTATTTACGACCGATACCGATGAAGATAGACAATAATAAAACCGCTGAAAGTAATAAAGACGCTACGTTCTTAGTGATAGAGAAGTCATATACTTTCTCGCCATTCTCTGCGTGAATCTTTCCGTGTTCTAAAACGAAACCGTTGTACGGAATTTCTTCGTGGTGTTCGTTTTTGAAATTAGATGACGAGAATACCTGAACACCTGCTGATTCCGTATAAACGATGCAAGGTAAAGGTAAAGTCGCGTGGAAATGGCCAATCGTGAAGAAATGCCAATCGTGCTCATCCGCAATGTGGTGTAGAATTAATTTACCTGGATCAAATTTTTCAGATGGAGCTTCGTGCGCAGACACAGGAGCAGCCGAGTGAGCCGCCGTATCTGCGTGAGCAGAATCGTGCGCTACAACCGGTTCGTTTGCGAACACATTTAGGCTAATAAAGCTTAAGAAAAGCCCTAGTAGTATATTCGAAAAGTACATTTTTTGTGTTGAAGTCTTGACCTGCATCTGAAACATTAATCTTGCTATTTTCTAAAAACGTCGCAAGTTACGAAGCAAACCAAAAATTTCAAAATTTGTACTACATAAATAGAGTACAAAAAAGTTGCTAACGAATAAGACCATATCTGGCGTGTGGATATAGGCGAAAAAACCGATGAAAATCACGCTTAAAATAAAGCGAATCGTCAAGGAAATCATTTGAAATGGAATGAATTTCTCTCCTTCGTTTTTTAAACCAAGTTGGGAGAGGTTGAAGGTTAAGTAGGTTTGGAACAACAGAAAGACAAAGATGAATTTCAAGTCCGGGTGTAAATAGGTTAGGAAAGATGTCTGTGCAAGAGCAAACAGAATACCTCCCAATAGACCATAAAAAATCACCATTTTTAACATGGGGCAAATATCGGTAGAAAGGAATTAATCGGCAAAGTTTTTGGAAAAAAGCGATTTCGGCTGTTAATTGCATCCTCAAATCAAAAAGCCTCGCTTGTTGATTTATAAAGAAGAAGGGAGAGACTAGGCTCAATGAACTTCTGGCAACCCGTCTGCAATTGTAGACCCCGGTGCTAATTCCTACCCCAGGCGGTGCCTGTTTAGGGAAATATAAACCATTTTGTGCATGCAAGCTGAGTTTCACCATTTTCATTCCGCGTCCCCATTTTCCCTTGAATTAGGGGGAGAAATACCTGCTTTGGATTTAGCTTACCAAACCTGGGGCAAACTCAACGCTAAAAAAGACAATGTGGTCTGGATTTGCCACGCCTTCACTGGAAGTCACGATGTGGCAGAATGGTGGCAAGGCCTCGTAGGCCCAGGCAAGCTGTTTAATCCAGAAAATAATTTAATCGTTTGCGTGAATATTTTGGGTTCTCATTACGGTTCCTCTGGTCCCTTAACGGTGGATCCGAGAACTGGAAAGCCTTATTTTCATTCGTTTCCGGACGTGACGATTCGCGATGTGGTTTCGAGTTTCGAAATCCTACGCAAAGAATTAAAGATCAATCGGATCAAAACCTGCATTGGGGGCTCCTTAGGTGGTCAACAGGCAGTAGAATGGGCGATTGTGAATCCTGGTTTGATTGAAAACTTGATTTTAGTGGCCACGAATGCGGTACATTCCCCTTGGGGCATCGCCTTTAATGAGTCCCAAAGAATGGCCATCGAAGTCGACCCCTCGTGGAAAGAATCACAGCCGAAAGCCGGTTTGGAAGGAATGAAGGCTGCTCGTGCGACCGCTTTGATCTCTTACCGGAATTACGAAACCTATCAGATTACTCAAGCTAGAAAGGAAAATTCCTATGGATCTTCTTTGCGCGCCGTTTCTTATCAACGCTACCAGGGCGAGAAATTAGCCCAACGCTTCAATGCCTATTCGTATTTTCAGTTATCGAAAATGATGGATTCGCAGGATGTGGGTAGAAATCGCGGTGGCGCCATTGCTGCATTAAAATTGATTCAATCAAAAACGCTGGTCATTGGTATTAAATCCGATGCCTTGTTCCCGATTGTGGAGCAAGAGTTTTTGGCCAAATACATTCCAGGTGCTTCTTTCCACGTCATCGACTCCCTGTATGGACACGATGGATTCTTAATTGAAAGTGGATTGATGACCAAAGCCGTTCGTTTATGGCAGAAATTACAACGCCTCGAAGTCAACCCGATGGCCGATTTCTTCCAAGCCTTAGAAGCAAAACTCGCATCCCATGAAATTTCACAATAAAGTTGTTTGGATAACGGGGGCTTCCTCTGGAATCGGTGAAGCCTTAGCTTATGCATTTGCAGCGGAAGGTGCACAATTAGTCTTGTCTGCGCGCAGAGAAGAGGAGTTGCAGCGAGTGGCCAAAGCCTGCGGCAATGCCTACGTGCTTCCTTTCGACATGCTCTCCTTGTCAGAACACGCGGATCGCGTGCAGGATGTCATTCAAACCTATGGTCGCATTGATTACTTGGTTTTGAATGCCGGCGTTTCTCAGCGTTCTTTTGTGAAAGACACGGAATTCTACGTCTATCGCCGTCTTTTTGAGGTGAATTTCTTTTCGATAGTCTCTTTGACGAAGGCCGTTTTGCCCGTTTATACTGCCCAAAAATCGGGCGTTTTCGTTCCGATTGCTTCGGTCGCTGGACGAATTTCTACTCCACGCAGAGCCGCTTATGGAGCTACGAAACACGCATTAATCGGATTCTTTGACTCGGTTCGCGCGGAAGTTTTCAACGATGGCATTCGCGTGACCACGATTTTACCGGGTTACATCAAGACGAATATTTCCCTTCACGCGATGAACGAAAAAGGGGAGGCTTATGGAAAGATGGATCCGAATCAGGCCAAAGGCTTAGATCCCAACGTTACCGCTCAGAAAATCTTGCAAGCCGTTTTAGCAGAGAAAAATGAATTCTTTGTAGGAGGTTTCCTTGAAGGATTTGGCCTATTCGTCAAACGTTTCTTTCCTTCAATTATGCCCTTTATGTTGCGGAAGATTAAGAATACGTAGGTTTGCTTTTGCTTTCGCTAAAGAAGAATACGAACAGAAGCAGAACCACCCCAGCAATCGCAGCTGGAACCATCCAAACCGCTTGCCAATCTTTCACCTCATTCACCGTATAGTAATCGAGCACAATGCCTGAAAGCTTTGACCCGATCCCCATTCCGATGCCATAGGTTGCAAAAGTGATGAGGCCTTGTGCGGAATTCTTGATTTTCTCGCCTGCTTTTTGGTCTGTATAAATCTGACCAGTCACAAAGAAGAAATCGTAGCAAACCCCGTGCAGAATAATCCCAATATACAAGATCCATTCGCTCGAAATCCCATCACCGTATCCGAAGCAAAGGAATCGAATTATCCAAGCCAATAAACCCACTACGAGCATTTTTTTAACCCCTAAGCGTGTAAAGGCGATTGGAATCAACAACATGAAAATCACTTCAGAAGCCTGACCTAAGGACATTTTGTTTTCCACATTGCTCATGTGCGAATCCGTTAACGATGGATTTGCCATCGCGTAATAGAATGACAAGGGAATGCAGATCAGAATGGAAGAAATAAAGAAAATTAAGAAAGAGCGGTCTTTGAAAAGCTTCAGTGCATCTAAACCCAAAATTTGTGCCACTGACGCGTTCTTATCGGCTTTAGGAGGCGTATTAGGTAAGGTAAACGAGTAGATTCCTAGAAGGAAGGAAGTGTACATCGCGATCTCAAAAATAGCCACCTTGTCTCCCAGCGCATAGAATCCGATAATGTTGGTCACCACAATCCAGGCGATGGTTCCGGTCACTCGGATGCTAGGGAATTCCTTTTCCGGATTGGACATTTGGTTCATCGCAATCGAGTTCGAAAGGGCTAAATTAGGGGCAAAGCAGAGTGTGTAGGCTAAAATATACCAAAAGAAGGCCTCGGGATCTCTTTCTAAACTCAAGAAGTAGAGGATTATACCGCCTAAAATATTCAAAAATCCCATGACTTTTTGGGCGGCAAAAAAGCGGTCAGAAATCAAGCCCACGAAGAAGGGGGCAAAGATGGAAGCAATTGCAAAAGTGGTATAAGCATTTCCCACTTGATCACCGGTAGCGTGTAAATTATCTAATAAGTATTTACTCATTTGACCATACCAGGCGCCCCATCCGAAGAACATCAGGAACATCATGGACATGAGTTGGAATTTTACGCTACTTTTCATCGTTTTTTAGGTTTAGAGAGACCAAAAATACAAATTTGTGTGATATTTAAAATTTTCTGAAAATATATTTTTCGGGTGTTTTGTCGGTTTTTGAATACCTCTTTTCGGTAATTTTTGACTTTTTTCTACTAAGTAGTCTGTTTTTGAATCGAGTTTTTGCAATTGTTGCAAAAATCTCATTTTATCACCCAAAAACACAACTTAGGGGTAAATTCTGTCGAATAGCTAAATATTTGACAATCAGTATTATTTGTCGTTTTTTTGAGCACTGAATTGTATTCAGACCCCATTATGTTAGGAATCTTATTAATATCAGCTCGGCCAACTGGCGAATTTCACGGATCGATGCCCTTGTTCTTGGGTGCGTTCACGGTGATCTCCTTGGTATTAATTGGATTTGGCATTGTCCTTTTCAAAAAGCGTAAAGAGTGGGTCCACAACTCAAAGATGACCTACGGTAAAATCGTTGAAATCTCGAAGCGCTATTCCCGCGATGACCACAGTGGTCGCTTCCCTATTTATTTCCCTATCGTTTCTTACCATGTGAATGGGTTGGAATTTAGACGCGAGGCGGACAAAGGTTTGGCCAAAACCTGCGAAATAGGGCAAGAAATCCCCGTTCGTTACCTTTCAGAAAATCCTTACGAGGCATCTTTAGCAGAAAACACTGTGCCTGGATTAAATCCATCGATCTTCTTTGCGATGGGCCTATTGATGCTTGCTAGCGCGATCATCTTATTGATCATGAAGTCCTAATTTCATTTTTCGAAGCCTTTTTGTAAATTAGTCCAAAATCTAGGACTATGGAAACCCCTATTAAAGAAAAAGAGCAGTTCAGGAATTACGAGCAAGGTGATATCACCGCTGCCGTAAAAGAACATTACCGCAAAATGCGCTCTCGCCAAACATACGATTATGTTCAGCGCATGAAGGCCAAATACCTCACGTTCGAACGTCCTATGGATCTATGGGAAATGATGGAGCGCCTAAACGTCCTCATCGATGTTTCCGATCCGGATTTAAATCTACCTAATATTATTCACCTTTTGCAATCCGCAGAAGGCATGCGCGCGGACAATCGCCCTGATTGGATGCAGTTAGTAGGCCTAATCCACGATTTAGGTAAAGCCATGTACCTGTTTGGATCTGATGAAGACGGGACCTCGCAAGCCGAGCAATGGGGATTAGTAGGCGATGTATTTGTCGTAGGTTGCAAATTACCAGACTCTTGTGTCTATCCAGAATTCAATGCCTTAAATCCTGATATGCAGGATCCTCGTTACAACACCGAATTAGGTATTTACCAAGCAGGCTGTGGTCTAGATAATGTCCACCTTGCCTGGGGACACGATGAATATTTATTCCAAGTACTACGTAATCACAAAGAAAATAGCATTCCAGAAGCTGGAATGGCCATGATTCGTTATCATTCATTCTATCCTTGGCACTCAGGCGGTAGCTATAAAGCTTTGTTAAGCGAAAAAGACGCTCAATACCTCGAGTGGATCCGCGACTTTAATCAATACGATTTATACACCAAATCCCCGGTGATTCCGGTGTATGAGGAATTGAAGGAATATTATAAGCCGATTGCGGAGAAGTATCTCGGTAAAGGGCCTATATTCTGGTAAATAAAAGACCCGAAGTCTCCTTGTTCCTGGCGAAAAGACTCGACTTCGGGTCTTTTATTTACCAAGAATTACGGCTCTTTCTAAAATTCAACTATGATCAAATTTGCCTATACCATTCTATATGTAGAGGACGTGGTGAAAACCATGGATTTTTACCAGCGCGCATTTGGGTTTTGTGAAAAAATGCTTGCACCCGATAATTCCTATGGCGAAGTTGAATCAGGTAAAACAATCTTATCTTTTGCACACAAATCCTTAGCCAAATCAAACCTCAAAAACGGATTTATTGAAAGCGATTTGTCAAAGCAACCGTTCGGAATCGAAATTGGATTTACAACGGATAATGTAGCAAGGACTCTTGCTGGTGCAGTCGCCGCAGGTGCACTGTTGTTAGAAGAGCCTAAAACGAAGCCTTGGGGGCAAGTGGTAGCTTATGTTAGGGATCTTGATGGCTTTTTGATAGAGATTTGTTCTGAAATGAATTAAAACAAAGTGCCCCTTGAAAATACGGCATTAAAACTAAAATACCCCTTGAAAATGGCGCGAGCACATATTTTCTACGGGGTATTTTAGTTTTAGTCTCTATCTGAAATAAGTTTCTTCCCTTTCAGAGATAAATTTCTTCTCCCTGCTACAAAACATGTGCTTGCGCCGTTTTAGGAATCGAGCTTTATAGATTATTTGTAGTATCGTGGCCAAAAATATTTATGTAATAACATTTTAGGCTACGATACTACAAATGATCACCATCCATCGTCTTTCTTAGCCTTCGGCGCTGGAGCAGTTTGTTTCTTTGCTGCCGGAGTCGTCTTCCCTGCACCCACTTTGGCACCCTGACCCGAAGCCAGATTCACATCCAAAGCAACACGGCTAAATACGCGGCAAACGATTTTCCACTCATCGTTGATTTTCATGAGACTTAAGAGGTCGATGTATTTGAAATCATCGAACTTAAATTCTACGGTCGCCACGGCTGAAGTTCCAGCATAAGAGTAGTTTAACAGAGCTCCCGTTGCCTTCGCCCCACCTACTGGCATACCGGCAATGAATTTACGCAAAGGCATATCTGCGATTTTTCCAGTCGACGTATTTAAATTTCTTAATAGGGCATTGCTAGCGAAGGCACGACCTAAACTCGCTGTGTCCCCTTTTGTGAAGCCTTCTGTGTAAGAGGTGATGGCAGATTTGATGCCCTCGTCTTCTGATTGTGCAAATGCGGTGCTGCCGATAAGGCAAAATAGCGCAATAAATACGTTTTTCATGGTTTGTTTAATTAATTGCCTCCTGAGGATTCGCTTTCTGCTGGGAGATTTTCTCCTTTCAAGAAATATTTAGCCTTCTCAGGGTACAAGATGGATTGAACGATATTGACTTTGGCCAACGAATGATTCGCCATATTACCCAAAATAATAATGGCCGAATTGTCTTTTTGATTGTGTAAATAATAGTTTTTGAATCCGTGCCACCAACCTGTGTGGTAGGTAAGCCATTCGCCATTCTCTAATTGTTTTAGTCGCCAGCCCAAGCCGTAGTTTGTAGTTAACACTTTAGGCTTCGTATGTTGTGGTGTAAATGCCTCAGCTAAAGAGCTAAGTTTAACGACTGTTTCTGAATTCAATGCCTGGTCCCAAAGAAACATATCCTCCACCGTAGAATAAATTCCTTTATCACCCGTCACTCCGTCTAAGTGGTCGAAACCTACAACGGCTAATCCAGATCGCTTGGGTTGGTAACCGGTTGCAGATGTTTTCAATAATTCTGGATGCTGCGGATCGTAGACGAATGATTCAGTCATTCCAGCGGGAGTGAAAATGTTTTCTTTAACATATTCTCTAAAACCTTTGCCGCTGATGCGCTCCACGATATAAGCTAATAAAATGTAATTGGTATTATTGTAATGAAACTGGCGATTCGGGTGGTAGTCGATGCCTGGTTTGATCTTGTTAAATAGTTCCACTACTTTGGCATTCGTCAAAGGGCTTTTCTTGTCGTAGTATTTATCTAAACAATAGGCATAATTAGGAAGGCCTGATTTATGCGTTAATAAACTGCGGATGGTGATGCTGGAGTCGTAGGGGAATCCAGGAATATGCTGTTCCACGCGATCGTCTAACTTTAATTTCCCTTGTTCCATTAATTGCAAAATAGAAACAGCGGTGAATTGCTTGGAAACGGAGGCAAGTTGAAAGGGGGTGCGGGTATTTAATTGAGCTTTAGTGAAGTTATTAGCAATGCCAAAGGCTCTTTTATAAATGATCTTCCCATATTGAGCTACCAGTACTGTTCCATTAAAGCCCGTTTTCTTTTGTAGGGTTTTAAAGAAAGTGTCTAATTTGATGGCTTTTTGGGCGGCTATTTTAGGGTCGAATAAACTCGCAATGCTATCATTTCGCTTTTCTACGGCACTGTTTTTGGTAAATAAATGGCCGGGAATGTTGTTGCAGGAGGCCATGCAAAATAAGGTTGCCAAAATACTGAGTGCTAAAGACCTCCGATTCATATGCGAAATTGCGAATTGTATTTGTTAATTTTAAAGCAATTTAATCAGAAAAGGCTTTAATTCAAACCCTATGCTGCAGCGGATTTTCGTTTTCTTTTTTCTTCTTCTAATCCGTATTTATCAAGGGTTGATTTCTCCCTTTTTACCCCCTGCTTGTCGCTACACGCCTACTTGTTCCGAATATGCAAAACAGGCACTTCAAAAACACGGGTTGATAGAAGGATTACGCCTTACCATTAAGCGTGTTAGCAGTTGTCATCCTTGGGGTGGGAGTGGACATGATCCGGTACCTTGATTGAATGGCAACAGTGTAGCACTGTTTTAATTGTACTATTCTAATTTTATCCTAAATTATTTTTGGCATTAGATTACCGAAAAAAAACTGATTTTTTTTTCAAAAAATTTTCTATTGAAAAAATACAATCGATTAGAAGCTGTTTTGGCGGTTTTGCATCTAATTTGATTTCAAAATAGGGTCTCTATTTAAAATTAGCTAACAATTAGATTATTTTCAGATTCTGTCCTACACTGTGCTAGTTTTCAAGAAAATCTGACTTTTGTACAATTTATGTCCCCATAGTCATCGATTCATTATCTAATTTCATTTTTTTATTCAATTTATTCTTACTTTTTTTGTGTCGGTTTTGAAATTAGTCATATTGTGTAAACGATTACATGGGCATTTCAATAGGCTTCGGCCAGCTAAAACTCATTCTTCTTTATATAAAGGAATAATAACAAGACCAACAAGAATCATTAATCATTTTTAACCCTTAATTTTTCACTTATGATTCATTCTTACAAAAGAGTGGGTCGCCTTGTGCGATCAGGTGTTAGTAACCTAGGCTTCAAGCAAGCTTTTAGTGTTGCTGTAGCACTAGTAATTTCCTTGGGTGCTTTCGCCCAAGATGTGGTTTCAGGGAAAGTAACTGACTCGAAAGACGGTTCAGCTATTCCTGGTGTTTCTGTTACAGTTAAAGGTACTACTAAAGGTGCTCAAACTGATATTAACGGTACTTACAAAGTTAATGCAGGAAGTGGTAGCACTTTGGTATTCTCTTTCGTAGGTTATACTAAAAAAGAAGTTAAGGCTACAGGTTCTGTAGTTAACGTTTCTTTAGCTGCTGACAATCAATCTTTAGAAGAAGTTGTGGTAGTAGGTTACGGTACTCAAAAGAGAAAAGAGATTTCTGGAACTGTTACAAGTTTAGGATCTCGTGATTTCAACGCGGGTGTTGTGACTAACCCATTAGCTGCTGCTCAAGGTAAAGTAGCTGGTTTAGTGATTACTCAGTCTTCTGGTGATCCTAACGCTCGTCCAACTGTACGTTTACGTGGTACAGGTTCATTGAACGCAGGTTCTGAGCCATTATACGTAATTGACGGTGTGATTGGTGCTCCTATCGAAAACGTTGCTCCAGAAGATATCTTATCTATGGACGTGTTACGTGATGCATCTTCTGCAGCTATCTACGGTTCTCGTGGTGCGAACGGTGTTATCTTGATCAACACAAAACGTGGTAAGTCAGGTGCTCCTACAGTTGATTATTCAGCTTACGTAGGTGCTGAGACGATCTCTCAACGTCCAGAATTATTAAATGCTGCTGAATTCCGCGCTGCTGCTGCGAAATACAAGCAATCATTTGACGATAATGGTGCTAACACAGATTGGTTAGACGTAATTACACGTACTGCGGTTTCTCAAAACCACAACGTAGGTGTTTCTGGCGGTTCTGAAAACTTATCATACCGTGCTTCAGTTGGTTATTTAGACCAAACTGGTACGTTGATCGGTTCAGGTAAAGATCGTTTAACAGGTCGTTTGAACTTAGATGCAAAAGCATTAGACGGTAAATTGATGATGAAATTCAACATGTCAGCAATGCAAACTAACGGTACATTCTCTGATAACCGTGCAGTAGGTTTTGCTATGAACATGCGTCCAACTGATCCAGTGTATGCTGCAAACGGAAACTACTTCCAATTACCAGGTACATTTGCGAACTTTAACCCATTAGCGGCTTTAGAGAAGAAATCTAACACTCAACGTTTACAAGATTTCTTATTCAACGCTTCTGCTGCTTATACTATCTTAGATGGTTTAGTATTTAACGTTTCAGGTACATTACGTACTCAAAACGCGAACAACTCTTATTTCGCTGCAACTACTCCAGGTAACTTATTGTCTACTGTAGGTGGTAACTCTGCTTCTCGTTCATTGAACTCAGTAACTGATAAGCAATTAGAAGCTACTTTGAACTGGACTAAGAAATTATCTGATGTTTCTACTTTAACTGTATTAGGTGGTTACACTTACCAAGATGTAGTTAATGATGGTTTCGGTGCTTCTAACAACAACTTCTTAACAGATGCGTTTGGTGCTGATAACATTGGTTCTGGTTTAGGTATTCGTACGAATCCTTCTTTATTGTATTCATACAAAAACGAATACAAATTGGTTTCTTTCTTAGCTCGTGCACAATACTCGTTAATGAACAAGTATTTCGCTACTGTTAACATGCGTCGTGATGGTTCGACTAAATTCGGTGATAACAACAAATGGGGTTTATTCCCATCAGTTTCAGTGGGTTGGTCATTATCTGAAGAAGCATTCTTAAAAGGAAATACAACAATCGACAACTTGAAGCTTCGTGTTTCTTGGGGTAGAACAGGTAACTCGGAAGGTATTCGTCCATTGTTATCTAAATCATTCTACGGTCCATCAGGTTCTTACTATGATGGTTCAGCTGATGACTTCTTGCCTGCATACGCTATCCAATCTAACCCTAACCCTAACTTGAAGTGGGAGGTTAACGAAAACTACGGTGCTGGTATTGACTTCTCTATCTTGAAAGGTAAATTAACTGGTTCATTAGACTGGTATACTCGCCAAACTAAAGATTTATTATACACAGTTAACGCTCCTCAAGAAAAAGGATATGTTTATCCAACTATCTTAGCGAACATTGGTTCGATGCAAAACCGTGGTATTGAAGTTTCGGCTACTTACCAATGGTTAGATACGCAAGATTGGTCTATTAGCTCTACATTCGCTGGTTCATTCAACCAAAACGAATTGATCTCATTGAAAAATGATGAGTTCGCAGCTGCTGACCAAGTATTCTTGTCTACTTCTTTAGGTAGCTACATCCGTGGTACTTCTGCAGTAAACTTCTCTGTATTACAAGCTGGTCAACCAGTAGGTGTATTCTACGGAGCTAAGATTGCTAAAATCGAAAACGGTAAATATGTATTCCAAGACCTTAACGGTGATGGTGTGGTAGACCCTAATGCTAAAGATCGTACTTACTTAGGAAATCCTAACCCTACTTTCGTAGGTGGTTTAACTACTAACGTACGTTACAAAGCATTCGATTTACAATTCCAATTCACAGGAAATGCTGGTGCTAAGATTGTTAACACGAACAACTTATTGTTAGGTCGTCAAGATGGTCGTTTAGCTGAATCTAACGCATTGAAATCTGCTGCAACTTCTATCATCAATGATGAGCGTACAATCCCTATGGACTACTACGTAGAATCAGGAGATCACATCCGTTTAAACAACGCGTCTTTAGGTTATACTTTACCAGTTAAAGGTGTATTCAAAAGAGCTCGTATTTATGTAGCTGGTAACAACTTATTGTTGTTCACTAATTACACTGGTGTTGATCCAGAAGTTAGCCAAAACCTAGCTATTGGTTCAGCTGCTCCGGGTATCGATGTTCGTGAGACATATTACAAAACTCGTGCATTTACTGCGGGTATTAACTTGTCTTTCTAAACATAATAGCCACACTATTAGTTATATAACTTAATTAATAAAATAATTAAAAAAATGAAAAAATATATCTATAAAGTACTTTCAGTAGGTGTTTTCGCTTCGTTAGCCCTATCGTCTTGTACAGATTTAACTGAGCCAGTTTACGATTCGATCCCAGCGGATCAATTCTTGAAAACTGATGCTCAAATTGCTGCGGCATTAGGACCTGCTTATGGTGGTCTTCGTGGTATCACTTGGGATTGGTTCAATCCAAGTGAGGCATCTTCGGATGAGTTGATCGTTCCTACACGTGGTGGTGACTGGTATGATGGTGGTGACTGGTTGGCGTATTCTCGTCACACTTGGACTCCACAACACGGTCCTATCAACGGAATGTGGGGATTCATTTTTGGTAACATCTCTCAGGTGAACCAATTGATCCCAGTGGTTGCTTCTAACCAAAAAGCAGTAGATGAGTTACGTGCAGTACGTGCTATCTACTACTTCATGGCAGTGGATGCATTCGGTAATGTGCCTATCGTAACAGATAACAAATCATCTGCAGCGACTAAGCCTCGTGCTGAAGTGTACAACTTTATCGTTTCTGAATTGACTTCTGCTATCCCTAACTTACCTACAGGTAAAGCTTACTCTCGTATGACGCAAGATGCTGCTAAAGCATTGTTAGCGAAAGTATACTTGAACGCAGGTGTGTATAAAGGCGCAACTGAGTGGCAAAAAGCATATGATACAGCTGATCAAGTAATCAAATCTTCGAACAACTGGTCATTATCTTCTTCTACTTTGTCTAACTTTATCGTTCAAAACCAAGGTTCAAACGAGAACATCTTTGCTATCCCTTACGATTCATTCAAAGCGGGTGGTATGAACTTCCAAATGAGAACGTTACACTATGCTAACCAACAAACGTATGGTTTAGGTAACTCTCCTTGGAATGGTTTCTGTACTTTAGCTGATTTCTACAACTCATTTGAGTCGAATGACTTACGTGGTGCTATGTGGATCAAAGGACAGCAATATGCTGCTTCTGGAGCTAAGTTAAAAGATGCAAAAGGTGCTGATTTAGCATTCGTTGCAGATTGGGAAAAAGATCAAATGACTGATGCTGATGCAGTTTACCAAGTAGCTGGTATCCGTTCTCAGAAATATGAGATCCAAAAGAACAACCCGAACGGTGATCAATCAAATGACTACGTATTCTTACGTTTAGCTGACGTTATCTTAATGCGTGCTGAAGCTGCTTTCCGTTTAGGAAATACTGCTCAAGCGTTAACTGATATCAACGCTATCCGTACGCGTTCAGGTGTTGCTCCTTTAACTGCGGTTACTGCTGACGATATCTTAGCTGAGCGTGGTCGTGAATTAGCTTGGGAAGGATGGAGACGTAATGACTTAATTCGTTTCGGTAAGTTCTCTGTTGAGCGTAAGTTCATGAAGGTTACTGACAAGACTCGTGAATTGTTCCCAATTCCACAACCTCGTCGTGATGCTAACCCATTATTGACTCAAAACCCAGGATATTAATAGCTAGGTTTTTAATAGAAAGGCAGGACCATTTGGTTCTGCCTTTTTGTTTTATAGGGGTTTTATATGCCCCTCGTATTTTGTATTTTTGTAGCGCAAAAATTCGATCATTAAGAATGAAAAATTATTCCTTATTCTTCCTTATTTCCCTTTGTCTTTTCTCTTGTTCTCAGAAAGAAGACACTCTTTTTGAAGAGTTACCTGCTGAACAAACTGGTATCGATTTTGTGAACCGGAGTTTAGAGAAAAAGGAGTTTAATATCTTCAATTACCGCAACTTTTATAATGGAGGTGGCGTGGCGATAGGCGACGTGAACAACGATGGTTTGTCGGATCTTTTTGTGACCTCTAATTTCGAAGACAATAAGTTGTATTTGAATAAAGGGGCGATGAAGTTCGAGGATATTACGGTGAAGTCAGGGATTGTGGGGAAGAAGTTTTGGTCTACAGGTGTCACCTTTGCTGATGTGAATGGGGATGGCTTGATGGACATTTATGTGTGTAATTCAGGTTCGCGTGATCAGCGTGGGAATCAATTGTACATTAATCAGGGGATCAAAGGTGGCGTTCCTACCTATAAGGATCAAGCGAAAGAGGCAGGTCTGGAAGATGGTGGATTTTCGACGCACGCGGCCTTCTTCGATTACGATCGGGATGGCGATTTAGATATGTATTTGTTGAATAACAGTTTTACCCCGATTGATAAATTAGGGTATACGAATTTGCGGGAGGAGCGAGATAAATTAGGGGGTGATAAGTTATTTAGAAATGATAGTAAGGATGGGAAGGAACTTCATTTTACCGATGTGTCGGAGACGGCGGGTATTTATGGAAGTTTGATTGGTTTTGGTTTAGGAATTACGATAGGTGATGTCAACAATGACAACTGGCCTGATATTTATATTTCGAATGACTTTTACGAGCGCGATTATTTGTATATCAACCAAAAGAACGGCACGTTTAAAGAAGATTTAGAGAATGAGATGCCGCATATTTCGTTGAGCTCGATGGGCGCGGATATGGCGGATTTAAACGACGATGGCTATATGGACATCTTCGTGACGGATATGTTGCCGGGGGATGATCGCCGTTTAAAGACGACGTCGGTTTTTGAGGGCTATAACTTAGTGGAGTTGAAGAAGAAACGTGGGTTTTGGCATCAATATATGCGCAATAACTTGCAGCTGAATAATGGCGATGGTTCTTTCTCAGAAGTGGGTCAATTAGCCGGTGTGCATGCGACGGATTGGAGCTGGGGCGCCTTGATCTTTGACATGGACAATGACGGGAAGAAGGATATTTTCGTGGCGAATGGTATTGCGAAAGACTTAACGGATCAAGATTTCGTCGATTTCCTAGGGGATCGCAACACGATGCAGCAAATGCTAGACGGGAAGAAATTCGACTACAAAGAGTTTACAGACAAAATTTCCTCTGTACCTATCCCGAATTACGCCTACAAAAATGAAGGAGATTTGAAGTTCTCGAACCAGGTGAAAGCGTGGGGATTAGAAGGTCCAGGATTCTCGAACGGTTCTGCCTATGGTGACTTAGACAATGATGGGGATTTGGACTTAGTCGTGAACAATGTCAATGCACCTTTGTCAGTGTACAAAAACAAGACAAACGAGAAGTTAAAGAATCATTATTTGACCGTACACCTAAAAGGAACGGATCGCAACTTGAATGGTATCGGTGCACGGGTAACGGTGTACCAGAAAGGTGGATTCAAAGTATTGCAACAAATGCCTAATCGTGGTTTCCAATCTTCGAGTGACCACCAAATGGTGTTCGGCTTAGGAGCGAATGGGGCGATTGATTCAGTACAGGTTTTATGGCCGAATGATAAGATCGAAACGATTAAAACGGTGAAAGCGGATCAGATCATTACTCTTAAGCAGGAGAATGCAAAAGAGATCTTCCATTTCTTCGAGGCAAAACAAACACCGATTTTTGCGGATGTGACGTCTGGTTTATTGGATTATCTACATGTGGAAAGTATGTTCAATGACTATGACCGCGATGTTTTATTAAAGCAAAAGTATTCTACGCAGGGTCCAGCTTTAGCGGTGGGCGATGTAAACGGAGATGGTTTGGAAGATATTTACCTAGGTGGTGCAGCAGGTCAAATCAAGCAATTATTTGTCCAAAAACCTGGAGGTCAGTTCGTCAATTCTCCACAAGCAGATTTTAGCCTAGATCAAACAACGGAAAATACGGATGCGATTTTCTTCGATGCGGATAAAGACGGAGACCAGGATTTATTTGTGGTCACTGGAAGTAATGAGTTCGCGGAGAATGCCCCGGAATTACATGATTTGTTGTATTTGAATGACGGTAAAGGAAATTTGAAGCGTGATGTTCGATTCCCGATGATTTATGAAAATGGGTCGAGCGTTTCGGCGGCGGATTACGATAAAGATGGTGACATCGATTTATTCGTAGGAACACGTATGGTCAATGCGAAATATGGCCAAAGCACACAAAGCAATCTGTTCATTAACGATGGAACGGGGGGATTCAAGAATCAGTCGAAACGCTATATGCCACAAGTGACGGAGCTAGGCATGGTGACGGATTCAGAATGGTCTGATGTGAATGGCGATGGCTATGTGGATCTTTTAGTAACACAAGATTGGGGTCCAGTGGTTGTGTTTAAGAATGAAAGAGGTAGAAAATTAACCAAGCAGGAGCCAGTGGCGGGATCGGAAGGACTCTGGTCGTGTATCAAGCCGGCGGATATTGATGGCGATGGTGATATGGATTTTGTGCTGGGGAACTTTGGCCTAAATTCTAAGATTAAAGCCTCAGCTGAGTCACCGGCCTACTTACATGTAGGGGATTTTGATAAGAATGGGGTTGTAGAACAAATCATCTCTTGTGTAACGGAGGATGGAAATACGTATCCAATGGTCTTGAAAGGGGAGATGCAACGTGCGCTTCCGATGATCAAGAAGAAATTTATTAAGTATAAGGATTATGCGAACAAAACGGTGGACGAATTGTTCAGTGATGAGCAACGTGAGGGGGGTACTGTGCGCCAAATCACGACAACGCAATCATCCTTTATGATCAACGATGGCAAAGGTAATTTCAGCTTGCAAGCACTTCCTTACCAGGCTCAATTCTCTCCTATTAGAGGCATTCAAGCCGCAGATTTCAATAAGGATGGCAAACTAGATATTTTATTAGCCGGTAATTTCTTTGATTCGCTTCCAGAGTGGGGGCGGTTCGATGCGAATTATGGACTTCTATTAGAAGGACAAGGTAAAGGTAAATTCGCGGTCAAATTATCGAAGCAAACTGGATTTAAAACCCTCGGTCAAGTACGTAATATGGCGCTCGTAAAAGGAGGAAAGTCGACGTATGTAGTATTGGCCAAAAATGATGACAAAGCCCAAGTATTTAAATTTTAAAACAATGCGTACCCATTTTTTCTCTATTCTGTTTTTCTCTTTTGTTCTGTTCGGCTGCAATTCAGGCGATGACGTTGTGCTTTTCGAAAAATTAGATGCCGAAAAGACCCACATTGACTTTGCGAATAATATCACGGAGACCAAGGATTTTAACATCTTGGACTACTTGTATTTCTACAATGGTGGTGGTGTTTCTGCTGGGGATATTAATAATGATGGATTAGTGGATTTGTTTTTTGTGTCCAACCAAGGCAAAAACAAATTGTACCTGAACAAGGGCGATATGCAATTTGAAGACATCTCGGTGAAGGCGGGAATCGAAGGATTCTCTGACTGGAAAACAGGGGTGACGATGGCCGACGTAAACGCGGATGGCTTCTTGGATATCTATATTTGCGCGGTGGGGAATTACAAAGGTTTGGAAGGTTCTAACGAATTGTACATCAACAACGGTGACAATACATTCACGGAAAAATCAAATGAATTTGGCTTAGACTTTACGGGATTCTCTACGCAAGCGGCCTTTTTTGATTATGATAAAGATGGCGATTTAGATTGCTATTTATTGAACCATGCTGTACACAACACCCGTTCCTATGATCGCGTGAATACGCGTTCGTTGAAAGATAACGAGGCGGGCGATTATTTATACCGAAATGATGGAGGCAAATTTGTGGATGTGTCGAAAGAGTCTGGTATTTACCAAGCTGCGATGGGTTATGGTCTGGGAATTTCGGTGGCGGACATTAACAATGATGGCTGGTTAGACATCTATGTGAGTAATGACTTTCACGAGGATGATTATTACTACATCAATCAAAAGGACGGTACGTATAAAGAAGGCATTCGCGATCACTTCAAGCACTTGAGTCGTTTCTCGATGGGTTCTGATGTGGCGGACATTAATAACGACGGATTCCAAGATGTGATGACCTTGGATATGTATCCAGATGACGAGAAAGTGGAGAAATCGTCTGTAGGAGAGGATCCATTGGACATTTATATGTACAAATTGCAGTTCGGTTATTTCAATCAATACAGCCGTAACTGCCTTCAATTAAATATGGGTGGCCAAAAATTCTCCGATATCGCTGCCTCTTCCGGAGTGGCTGCGACAGACTGGAGCTGGTCGACGTTGATGAACGATTACGATGGGGATGGAATCAAAGATATCTTCATCTCGAACGGTATTTTACGCCGTCCGAATGACTTGGATTATTTGAAATTCGTGATAGGTGATTCGCTGCATTATGGCTTGCCTACGTCTGAGAAATTGGATCAAGAAGCGATCGATTTGATGCCGGATGGTCGTGTACACAATTACATTTTCAAAGGTGCGAAGGATTTACGCTTCGTAGATAAATCCATTAAATGGGGTTTTGAGGACAAAGGGGTTTCGAACGGATCGACGTATGCGGATTTAGACAACGACGGAGATTTGGATTTAGTAACAAACAACTTGAATGAAAAGGCGAGTGTCTACCAAAATAACAGCCGCCAATTATTGAAGCACAATTTCGTGAAGGTTAAATTCAAAGGAGATGGCGGAAATACGTTTGGTGTAGGGGCGAAGGTCATCTTGAAAACGAAGGACGGGCAGCAATTGCAGCAGATGATGCCCACACGTGGGTTTATGAGTTCAGTAGAGCCTACCTTATTATTTGGGATTGGAGATTTACAGCAGGTGGATGAGATGCTTGTGATTTGGGAAAATGAAAAAATGCAGATCGTTAAGAATCCGAAGATTAATTCGACCTTAACGATGGAGCAAAAGAATGCCAACGTAAACGTGAAGGATTATGTGTTCTCTGCGCCAGTGAAACCTCTTTTTGCTGAAGTGACGGATGGAGTGAATGTTCCGTACCAGCATCAAGAAAATGTCTATTTCGATTTCAACCGCGAATTGTTAATTCCATTTAAGGTTTCTATCGAGGGGCCAAAAATTGCGGTGGGTGATGTGAATGGGGATGGTCTGGAAGACGTGTATTTAAGCGGTGCGAAATACCAGGCAGGTCAATTGTTACTACAGAAAGGTGCCGGCTTTGTGGTATCGAATCAGCCCGTATTTAAAGCGGATTCATTGTATGAAGATGTGGATGCGCTATTCTTTGATGCTGATGGAGATACCGATTTGGACCTTTATGTGGTAACGGGAGGGAATGAATTCTATGATAAAATGCCGGAGCAATTCGATCGTTTGTATACGAATGATGGTAAAGGGAATTTCACTCGTGCCTTGAATGCCTTACCTCCGATGTACGACAATAAATCGGTTGTGCGTCCTTGCGATATCGATCGCGATGGAGACATGGATTTATTCGTAGGTGGTCGCGTGGTAGGTTATTCTTATGGTGCTTCGCCGCGTTCGTATTTATTGGTGAATGATGGCAAGGGACACTTTGCGGACAAGACGGCGGCTCTAGCTCCGGAATTGCGGGAAGCAGGGATGTTGACGGAGGCGATTTGGGCAGATATTGATAAAGATGGAGATCAAGATTTAACCGTGGTGGGCGATTGGATGCCGATTAAGACCTTTGAAAACAACAAGGGTAAATTCAAATTAATAGAGAACGGTCTGGAAGAGAAAACAGGATTCTGGTCGGGTATTACAGCAGCGGATTTTGACAAAGATGGCGATCTAGATTTCATTGTAGGAAATCTAGGTACGAATACGAAATTACGCAAGGACCTAGATGGCCAATTGCGGATGCTGATTAAGGACATTGATAAGAATGATACTAAGGAGCACATCATTGCATATAACCGCGGAAATGATTGGTTCCCAATTAACAGTAAGGATGAAATGGGGAAACAGATTCCAAGTATCATTAATAAGAAATATACGGCGTACCATATGTTTGCGGGTAAGACGGTGGAAGAGATTTTTGGTGATAAGGAATTAGAAGGGGCGGATGAAAAGTGTGTCAATATGTTTGAATCAGTCTACTTAGAAAACCAAGGCAACAAGACCTTCAAAATGGTGGCGCTTCCGGCGTTAGCTCAAGTGTCTAAGATCATGGTATTACGCACGGAAGATGTGGATAAAGATGGAAATCTCGACGTCATCGTAGGAGGTAACTTTAACGGTGCTTCGATGTACCAAGCGCGTTATGACGCATTCTTTGGCCTGATTCTAAAAGGAAATGGCAAAGGCGGATTCAAAACGCTTATCCCGACTGATACCGGATTGATGCTTGAAGGCGACATTCGCGACATAAAGCAGGTGAAGACTACCACAGGAATTTTGTACCTCGTAGCTCGTAATAACGATAAACTGCAGGTATTTAAGAAATTATAGGATGCGGACTCTGCTGGCAATTGCTCTCTTTTCGATTTTTTCTTATGAGTTTCCAAGTTGCTCGAACAAGGCAGCCGAAGGAAAAGAGCTGGCCAAAACGTATTGCGCTTCTTGCCATCTACTTCCAGATCCCGCGAGTTTGCCTAAAAATGTGTGGCAATACAGCACACTACCCTATATGGGTATTATGATGGGCGTGGACAAAGAGATCGGGATGTTAGAGAAACCGCTTTCGGATTACACGATTTTAGGTCCAGGTTCCCAAATGATTCCAGATGAGGATTGGGAAAAGATCAAAGCCTATTATTTAGAGGAGGCGCCCAAGACCTTGGAAATGCCGGCTTATATTCCTTTGCCTACGCAGACCCTATTCGAAGCCGAACCTATTGTGGCCACCTTGCCTGGAACGACTCTCCCTAATATGACGGCGATTCGCATCGATGCACGTCGTCATCAAATCACGGCGGGAGATCAATCGAATCGCGTGATTTGGAAATGGGATGCTGCGGGTAAATTACTGGAGACTAAGAAAGATCAAGATGCCTTAACGGATATTACTTTGTTGGGCTCAGAAACCTTGTATACGTTCATTGGAACAACGACACAGGCGAATCCGGATGTGAATGGATTTGTGAGTCAAGCTTCAACAGGTAAGAAATTATTGCAAGGATTGAATCGCCCGATTGGATTAGTTTCGGCTAATTTAGATAAGGAGGCTGGCGATGAATTAATCACGTCTGAATTCGGATTCAAAGTGGGTGGAATGAGTATTTGGAAGCTGAATAAAGGGTCCTTCAAAAAACAAGTATTGAATCCTCAAACCGGAGCCACAAAAACGATTGTACGCGATTTTACGGGAGACGGTCGACTGGATATTTTAGCGCAATTCGCCCAAGGTGATGAGCGCATTTTGCTGTATGAGAATCTGGGTGGTTTGAAATTTAAAGAAAAACAGTTGCTTCGCTTTCCGTCTATTTATGGATCCTCCTCTTTCGATGTGGTTGATATCGATGGAGACAAGGACTTGGATATCATTTATACGGCAGGGGATAATGCCGATTTTACGACAGTTTTGAAGCCATACCACGGGATGTATATTTTCGAGAATACCGGGGGATTTAATTTTAAGCAGAAGGCTTTCTTCTCTCAAAATGGCGCGACTAAAGTGATGCCTGGCGATTTCGATGGCGATGGTGATGCGGATTTGATATCAATTGCTTTGTTCCCTGATGTGGCGGCTAGACCGGGCGAAGGGGCGATGTATTTTGAAAATAAAAAAGGGACGTTTGTTCCGATGACTTTACCTATTCAACATTTGGGTCGTTGGTCTGTGATGGACGTGGCAGATCTAGATGGGGATGGTGATTTAGATGTAGCCTTTGGCTCACATGCTGTGGCTAAATTCCCACAAGGGGGATTTGACCCTCAATGGAAACAGGCAAAAGGTCTGCTGATTTTACGAAATAAAACAAAATGAAAATAAGCCTAAGGGTAATCCTATTATTGCTACTCTGTGGCCACATGACTTTCGCCCAGCGCAAAGGTTATGTCATATTTAGTGGAAAAATTGTTGATGTGGAGAATAAAGCGCCTATCGCTGGTGCTTCGGTCTTTTTCTCAGGTTCCTCTGCTGGTGGAACCACGGATTCACTAGGGGTATTTACGGTGACGATTGCGGCTAGATCCTATCAGGTCATCGCGAGAAGCCTCGGTTATAAATACAAAACCTTCCGCTTAGATCTCTCTAAAAATACCCAAACCACCATCGAATTAGAACGCTCCGAGCAATTATTAGGCGAGGTGGTGATCACCGCTGAAAAGGCCGATGCGAATGTGAATCGCGCAATGATGGGGGTGGAGAAAATGTCTTCCAAAACCTTGAAAAAACTGCCTACCTTAATGGGAGAGGCCGATGTGATTCGCAGTATTTTGTTGCTACCGGGCGTTTCGACGGTGGGTGAAGGGGCTTCAGGATTCAATGTACGTGGGGGTAATGTGGATCAAAATCTCGTTTTACTCGATGGGGTGCCTCTTTTTAATACCTCCCATTTATTCGGATTCTTCACTGGTTTTAATGCCGATATGGTGCAGGATTTGAGCTTGTACAAAGGTGGTATTCCATCGATGTACGGCGGTCGCGCGTCTTCTGTTTTAGATGTGCGCGTGAAGGAAGGTGACTTTGAGAAGTGGTCATTGCAAGGTGGTGTAGGACCTATTTCGTCTCGCATTTTAGTCGACGGACCCTTAGTCAAAGGGAAGACCTCTTTAATCGTGGGTGCCCGCGGTTCGATCTCCGACTTTTATATGAAGTATTTTCCTAATCCGAGTCTTGCGAAAAGCAAGGCGGATTTCTATGATGTGAACTTTAAGTTAACGCATCGTTTTGGAAAAAATCAGCGTATTTCCTTGTCAGGTTATGCAAGTAATGACGGTTTCAAATTCGCGCAGGATACGCTTTATTCCTGGAATACGAAGGCATTAAGCTTTAAACACAATGCCTTATTGAAAGGGGATTTATCCCATAATTTTACCGCCTTTTATAGCGATTATACCTATGGAATTGAGGGTCAAAAAAGCGGCTTGGAATTCGTTTGGAAACCATCTATCATTCAAACATCCATCAAGGAAGAATTGAGTAAGGACTTAGGTAAATATGGTCGCTTAGATGCTGGTGCGGAATTATCTGCCTTTACGAACGATGCGGGCAGTTTCTTGCCTAACTCGTCCTCTTCTAAGGTAGATAAGTTTGCGATGTCTACGGAACACACACGTGAGATGGCGGCTTATGTGGGACATAGTTTACCCTTGGGTAAGAAATTAAGTTTGGATTACGGTCTTCGCTATGCTTCTTATCAATTACTAGGTCCGGGTGATTTCTACCAATATAAACTAGGCACTCCCCGCGAAATTAATACGATCACGGACACCCTAAGCGCAGCTTCTAACGAGGTCGTGGCGACGTATGGTGGATTCGAACCGCGTCTTTCATTCGCTATTAAATTAGATACGAGTTTCTCGATCAAAATCGGTTTCAACCGCATGCAGCAGTTCCGCCACTTATTGTCGAACACGATGGCCGTTTCACCCTCTGATATTTGGAAGAATTCGAACCAACAAATTCCACCCCAAATCGCGGATCAATATTCCATCGGTTTCTTCAAGAACTTCACGAATGCCTCGAACGCCGTTTTCGAAACCTCAGCGGAGTTCTATTATAAGAACTTAAACAATGTTGTGGATTATGTAGATGGTGCGCAATTATACTTAAATCCTACGGTGGAAACACAGTTATTAGTGGGGAAAGGGATGGCTTACGGGGGAGAATTCTTCTTGAAAAAGTCACGCGGTAAGCGATTGACGGGTTGGATTTCGTATACCTATGCGCGTACGTTTAGGACAATTCAGGCGAATGAGAATCAGAAAGAAGCGAACTTTGGGATTCAATTTCCGGCAAACTTTGATACGCCTCACACCTTTAAATTTGTGTTGAATAATCGCTGGACGAACCGCATCTCCTTCAATGCGAACTTTACGTATACAACGGGTCGCCCGATCACGTATCCGAATGGGCGTTACAAGATTTATTCGTTTAATGATCTGTACGATTATGCCGTGGCGACCGGGATTTTCCCGCGACCAGGTTTGGACCAAACCTCTTACACCTACAACGGGACGAAGTACACCTATCTAACCTCGAAAGAGATCAAGGAACTATTGGACGGCTATTCTACGGCTTCTTTCACCCTAAGAAACGCGGAACGCATTCCAGATTACATCCGATTAGATGTGGGGATTACGATTGATCCAAAACCCGGCAAGCGTTGGCAAGGAAGCTGGAACTTCTCGATCTATAATTTATTAGGTCGCCAAAACGCCTACTCCGTCTATTTCCGTTCTTCGACAGGCGAAATCAACCAAGCGAAAACCTACCAGTTGTCGGTTTTAGGCGCCGCGATTCCATCCATCACTTATAACTTCAAATTCTAATGAGACACTTACTCTTATTTTTCTGTGCCTTGTTTCTTTTGAGTTCTTGCGAGACGGAGATCGAGGATTTTCAAACCCAAAACCTGAGTTCAGCCATCGTTGTCTACGGCGAAATTTCTAACGTAGATGGTCCCTATAATGTTCGCTTGAATTATGTGAGCGGATATTCCCCTTATGACCCTACTCAATTTTCGGGCCAGCCTATCACGGATGCGAATGTGCGCCTGATAGATGGTAATGGCAAGGAAACGGCGTATTATGAGAAGAGTAAGGGCTATTATTTAAGTCCAACAGGATTTAAAGGAGAAATAGGCCAAAAGTATAAATTGCGTATCAAGTTATTGGATGGAAAAACAATCGAATCGAATTTCCAAACCATCAACGCGGCCCCGGCTCTCGCTGAATTTTCGTATTCCTTTAAGGATGCAACGAAGGTAGAGGATATGCGCTTCCCACTCACGGCAAGTATCAAAGATCCCAAGGCTACGGAAGATTTTTATTTCGTGAAGCGCCAGGATTTCCGTCAGTTTTTATTAACCTGCCCTCCACCGCCTGCACCCCCAGCACCAGTGCCACCATGTAATTGCAAATGTTGGCAAGCTCCGCAAAATACGCAACCCTATTTAGTAGATGATTTTCTACTGAACGGTAAGAATTTGTCTTTGGATTTAGGTCAACTACCTTATGAAGATTTCAATGATTGGGTGGTACAACTAGAAGTGTATTCGGTCTCTAAAGAAACACATACGTATTGGAAACGATTAGAGGATCAACGCAAATTAAATGGAGGGATTTTTGATAAGGTGCCTGCTCAGGTAATTGGTAATTTGAAATGCACGAGCGATCCAACGCAGGAGGTTTTAGGCTATTTTATGGTGGGCGGATTAACACAGAAAAGATTAACGGTGGATCGTTTTAATGGCATTCCTACGGAGGCTTATCAGAAACTTTTGTTCTACGTAGACTTCAATAATGTGCGCTATAAAGACATCCCACTTTGGAATTGCAAAGACGCCGCTTTCATCAAATATAACCTCGGATATTCCTTGCCTCCATTATAAATATAGTATGCTTGCATAATAGTTTTTTTCTCTGCAAATTTGTTACAACCTAAACGTTATAACCATGGCAAAAGAATACGACCGTCGCAACCTAGACTTTATTTTAAAAGAGGTTTTTGATACTGCTTCCCTGTGTAACTATCCTCGTTACGCGGATTATACACCCGATATGTTTGATATGGTATTGGATTCTGCTGATGCCATTGCCGAAAAATATTTACGCCCCATTTATGTAGATTCAGATCGCAAAGCGGCTGAATTAGTCGATGGAGTCGTACACGTTCACCCCGGAATTGAGCCTTATATGAAGGAGATGGGGGAGTCTGGAATGATCGGTTGTACGTTTGATTTCGAACACGGTGGTCAGCAAGTTCCCTCCATGATCGGTGGAGCACACGAATTCATTCGTGGTGCGGCGCACAATTCAGCGGTGATGTTCACGGGATTATCCCACGGGGCAGCACATTTAATTGCCTCTTTTGGTTCGAAAGAATTAGCCGATACTTACGTTCCTAACATGCTTTCAGGCAAGTGGGCAGGCACGATGTGTTTGACCGAGCCTCAGGCAGGAAGTTCCTTGAACGATGCGTCTACTTCTGCTAAAGATTTAGGAGACGGAACGTATGCGATTAAAGGTCAAAAAATATTCATTTCAGGAGGAGATAATCACTTCTCAGAAAATATCATTCACTTGGTTTTAGCTCGTTTAGAGGGCGCTCCAGCGGGTACGAAAGGGATTTCCCTTTTCGTAGTGCCTAAGAAGCGCATCGAAAATGGAACATTAGTGAATAACGAAGTGGTCTCTTTAGGCGTCTATCATAAGATGGGCCAAAAAGCTACACCAGCACTTCACCTCTCTTTTGGCGACAAAGGAAACTCGATCGGTTACCTAGTAGGCGAACCGAATAAAGGGTTGTCTTATATGTTCCAAATGATGAACGAAGCGCGTCTAGGCGTGGGAATGGGTGGAGCTTACATTGCTTCCGCTGCATACCATGCTTCGAAGCAATATGCAAATGAGCGCGCACAGGGTCGTTTATTAACGAACAAAGATCCAAACACACCGCCTACATTAATCAAAAACCACCCCGATGTGCAGCGTATGTTGTACTTCCAAAAAGCCATCGTCGAAGGCTCCATGGGCTTATTGTTCCAATGCTTTATGTGGGATGATTTAGCGAAAAGCTTAGACGGGGAAGAGAAAAAAGAAGCTCAAATGATGCTGGACTTGATGACAACCGTAGCTAAAACCTATCCAGCAGAGATGGGAACACAGGCGGTTAATCAAGGCTTGCAAGTATTAGGAGGCTACGGATACACCGAAGATTTCCCATTAGAGCAAATGGCTCGCGACGTGCGGATTATGTCGATCTACGAAGGAACAACCGGTATTCACGGCTTGACTTTATTAGGTCGCGGTATTCCAGCGAACAATGGAGCGGCTTTGCAGACCTTAGGAAAGTTAGTTTACGCAGACATTGCCGTGGCAAAAGGTCACGATAACCTAAGCAAATATGCGGAAATGCTAGAGAAAGAATTAGAAAATCTAACGAAAGTAACGATGCATAAATTAGGTTTCGCGATGAAAGGCGAAATCGAAGTATTCTTAGCGGATTCGACCTTGTATATGGAGTTGTTCGGCTTGATTACTGTCGCTTGGCAATGGTTAAAGCAAGGTCATGTGGCGGCCGCGGCCTTAGCCAAAGGTGGTTTAAGCACGGAAGACGAAGCTTTCTACAAGGATAAGATTCACACGATGAAATTCTTCTACCACTACGAGGTGCCTAAGGCTTTGGGTTTATCAAAGCGTTTGATGGATGAAGAAGTTTTGACTATTTTTGATCACAAATAAGAAGTATTATGTTTAAAAAACACGTATTCCTGGGTTTAGCGTTGTTATTATCAACTGCTGCGTTAGCTCAAAGTAAGTATTCCGCGTACGAATTGTTTCATCCGCTTTGGAATTATGGACCTGTTTCTCCTGCGCGTTCTGCAGCGGGTGTTCCTGGACCAGGCTACTGGCAGAACTCGGCTGATTACAAGATTGCCGTTTCATTAGATGATGTAGCAAATAAAATCACGGGCGATGTAGAAATTACCTACAAGAATAATTCTCCAGATAAGTTGCCGTTTTTGTGGTTGCAATTAGACCAAAATAGCTTCAATACCCAGTCTCGCGGAGGCAAGACGACGCCTATTTCGGGTGGACGTTTTGGGAATTTAGCTTTCCAAGGTGGTTACAAAATCGAAAGTGTAACGATCGATGGTAAGCCGGCAAACTTCATTGTGGAAGATACACGGATGCAGATTCGTTTGGCTTCACCTTTGGCAGAAAAAATAGGCACTGCTAAGATCAAAATTGCTTATTCATTCACTTCTCCGGAGAATGCTTCGGACAGAATGGGTATCCAACAAACTAAAAATGGCGCAATCTACACAGTGGCGCAGTGGTTTCCCCGCGTTTGTGTATACGATGACATCGAGGGATGGAACGTATTGCCTTATTTAGGGGCGGGCGAATTCTATTTAGAATACGGCAATTTCGAATATTCAATCAATGCCCCGGCATCACACATCGTGGTGGGTTCAGGTGAATTGTTGAATCCAACGGAAGTTTATACGGCTGATCAGGTAAAGAAATGGGCTGCGGCTGCGAACTCGGAAACAACGGTCGTAATTCGTTCGGCGGCTGAGGTGACAGATCCAGCTTCTCGTCCGGCGAAAGATCGCTTGACATGGAAATTTAAGTGCAACAATGCGCGGGATGTGGCTTTTGCATCGTCTAAATCATTTATCCTAGATGCTTGTCGAATCAATCTACCTAGCGGCAAGAAATCTCTAGCTGTGTCTGTTTATCCGGTAGAATCAGATGGCAAAGACGCTTGGGGGCGTTCATCAGAATACGTGAAAGCATCGATTGAGCATTATTCGAACTGGTTATACGAGTATACCTATCCGGTAGCGACGAATGTTGCAGGTATCGTTTCAGGTATGGAATATCCAGGTATCATTTTCTGTGGATACAAGGATAAAACGGCTTCTTTATGGGGCGTAACGGACCACGAATTTGGCCATAACTGGTTCCCCATGATCGTAGGATCTAACGAGCGCAAATTTGCTTGGATGGATGAGGGGTTCAATACCTTTATCAATTTCTATTCGACGGATGCTTTCAATAAAGGCGAATACAAGAATCGTAAATTTGATATGCATACGATGGCGAAATCGATGTTCCGCGAAACGGCAGATCCGATTATGTCGATTCCGGATGTGATTCAAACGCGTAATTTAGGCTGGGAGGCGTACAATAAACCTGGTTTTGGATTGCGCATCTTACGTGAGCATATCTTAGGACCAGATCGTTTTGATTATGCTTTTAAAAATTATATTGCCAAATGGGCATTCAAACACCCTACTCCAATGGACTTCTTCCGTGCAATGGAAGATGGCGCTGGTGAGGATTTAGGTTGGTTCTGGAGAGCTTGGTTCTATGAACTTTGGAAACTAGATCAATCCGTAAAAGATGTAGATTACGTAGAACAAGATCCTGCAAAGGGTGCTGTCATTACGATCGAAAACTTAGACAAGATGGCGATGCCAGCAGTGGTGGAAGTGGAATTAACGAGCGGAGAAAAAGAACGCTTTACGTTCCCGGTGGAGATTTGGCAGCGAGGTTCTAGCTGGACGTTCCGCACTTCGACCAAGCTTCCGATTAAATCGGTGGTGATTGATCCAGATCATTCATTCCCGGATATGGATTCGAAGAATAATACGTGGAAGCCGCTGAGTGTTCGCTCAAGGTAAGAATAAAAGACTCTCAGAAATGGGGGTCTTTTTTTTATCAGTAAACTGATAGGTTTGGAGTTGAAATAACATCATCTTAGTGGGAAATAACCCCACTAATCATGAAAATACTATTCCTACAATCCCTTTGGTTCGGAGAGTTAGTCTCTATTTTGATCTATGTGATCCTTATTTTACTCTTAGTGCAGGTCATTCGATGGCTTTACAGAAGACTAAAATAATTATCCCTTAAGAATCCTCCCGATATCATTCGCCTTTCCTAATTCTTCTTTCAACTTTTCGTAGCTGCCAGAAAGCATCAGGCCTTTGTATTTCAACAGGGTGTTGATGTATTCGTCCAAAACGTCGAGCAGATTCTCCTGGTTCTGGTGGAAAATTTGGCTCCAGGTTTCTGGGGAAGATTTCGCTAGACGCACGGTCGATTCGAAACCGGTGGAGGCTAATTCAAAAATGCGGGCTTCGTTCTTTTCTTTCTCCAGTACGGTATTTGCCAAAGCAAAGGAACAGATGTGCGAGATGTGCGAAATATAGGCCGTGTGCATATCGTGTTCGATAGAACCCATATAGATGAGGTTCATCTCTAAGCCACTGCGGTATAAATCTTCGATTAAAGCTACGGCAGTTGGGTCGCTGAGTTCTTTATCGCAAATGACGCCTCTTTTTCCCACAAATAAGCCTTGAACAGCTGCTTCAGGGCCAGAGAATTCGGTTCCTGCCATCGGGTGAGTGGAAACGAATTGAGCTCTTTTCGGGTGATTTTGTAAAGCTTCGAAAACCGGGGTTTTCGTAGAACCTACCTCGATGATCACTTGTCCAGGTTTTAGCGCATCCAACACGGATGGAATTAGCGCCACTAACAGATCAACTGGAATCGCGCAAACGAAGACGTCCACTTGATCGATGGCCTCTTGCCAAGTGGCGATGCGGTCGACTAGTCTTAAAGAGAGAGCCTTTTTCTGGTGTTCTGTATTCGTATCAATACCAATGATTTCGGAAGCCCAGCCACTCTTGCGAAGACCGAGTGCGATGGATCCACCTATTAATCCGATACCGATGATGCCTACTTTAGGAGATGCCATTGCTGTGATTTTTGATGCGATCAATCGCTTGAGAGAAAACGGATTCTTGTGCGCAAAGTGAGATGCGGATATAGCCGTCGCCTTGTGTTCCGAAGATTCCGCCCGGCGTAATGAACACCGCGTTTTCGTCTAATATTTTATCTGAGAGCGCGTAGCCGGAGTCGAATGTAGCTGGGATTTTGGCCCAAACAAACATGCCCGACTGTGCCGGATCATACACGCAATCGAGTAAATCCAATAATTCAAATACGAGTTTTTGGCGCGAACGGTAAATGCGATTCTGATTTGCAAACCACGCGCTGTCTGCAGAAAGAGCTTTAACTGCCGCCTGTTGCAAAGGCAAGAACATTCCAGAATCCATATTAGATTTGAACTTCAAAACTGGTGCTAGAAACTCTGCTTTCCCAAAGGCCGCCCCAATTCTCCAGCCCGCCATATTGTGGGACTTCGAAAGGGAATTTAATTCGATCGCGACATCTTGCATCCCCGATATCGACAGCATACTCATTGGCTTTTCGTTCAGGATGAAGCTATAGGGGTTGTCATTGACTAATAAGATCGAATGGCGAATAGCGAAGTCACGCAACTCCGTGAAGAATTCCACCGTTGCTTGTGCACCGGTAGGCATGTGCGGGTAGTTGACCCACATGATTTTGACTTTGGAAAGATCACGCTTTTCTAAAGCTTTTAAATCAGGTAACCAACCAGTAGTGGCTGATAACTCATAGCTTTCCACCGTTGCACCCGCTAAAGAACAAGCTGCAGAATAAGTCGGGTAGCCTGGATTAGGGATTAAGGTCACATCGCCTTGTTCTAAATAGGCCATGGCGATGTGCATGATACCTTCTTTGGAACCAATCAAGGGTAAAATTTCTGAAGCGGGATTAACCGTTACGCCGTAATGCTTCGCATAAAATGAGGCGAATGCCTCGCGTAAAGCAGGAATACCTTGGTAACCTTGGTAAGCGTGATGTGAAGGGTTAGCCGCGCTTTCTGTCAAGGCCGTGATGGTCTCAGACGATGGGGCTAAGTCAGGAGATCCGATACCTAGGTTAATGATAGGTACGCCGGATTCCTTTAAAGCCGCGATCTGCTTCAGTTTCTTAGAGAAATAGTATTCCTCCACGCTGTTTAAGCGGCTCGCCGCTGTGATGTGTAAGCTCATAAAACAAAAAACCGACGTAAAGTCGGCTGATATAATTGACAAAAAACTATATAACCGATTAGGCAGCGTTGTAATAACCTGCGTAATAATACCCTGTTGTATAGTTGATTGCGTGTGATTTCATATGCCAAAGGTAGGAAAAAATTACTTTTATGCAAATAGAGGCTTCAATAGCTCGCGAACAAGGGAAGATTCATAGCCTTTTGAGAGGCCAAAGTTATAGCACTTCTGATAGCGCTGCGGCGTAGTACCCGTTTTAATCTCGTCCTTTTTCTTCTGTAAAATAGCGCGGGCTTTCTCGATATAATCCGCATCATCGATGCCATCCCAAGCGGAGGCTAAAAGTGAGGCGGAAATGCCTCGCTTGCGCAATTCGTAATTGATTTTTGTGCGACCCCAGCTTTTTTGATTGAATTTTGAACGGACAAAGATCTCGACAAAACGCGCTTCATTCAGGTAGTTATTTTCGCGAAGCCAAGCTAGGTACTCAGAATACTCAGCAGGAGAAACCTCAAAAGTTTTCATCTTCTGCTCCAGTTCTTGCACGCATCTTTCCTGGTAGGCGCAATAGCGGGCCAGCTTTTGGAGAATCTCGCTATTCATAAAGGAAGATTTAAGATTCGATTTCTTCGAAACTCTCTAGGTTGAACAGATCGTTCAGGACATCCACCATTTTGTCCGAATCGCCACGTTTGCAAGCGGCTTTTAGGTGGATGATGGGTTGTTTGATGATTTTTTGGACTAGACCAGCTGTAATTTTCTCCAGCTTCTCGGTCTCTTCCTTCGTCAAACCTTTCATATGGCGGTTCATCTCCTCCTTGCGGATTTGCTCCAGCGCATTTTTCAACTTGTGGATGGTAGGCGAAACCTCCATCTCTTTAGACCAATCATTAAAGCTCACAATACTCTCTTCGATGATCGTGCGCACATCCGGAATAGAGGCTAAACGAGTGGCCAAAGCCTCATCCGCACGCTCTTTCAAGGTGTCAATGTTATATAATAGCACCCCATTAATCTTCTCGATGCCATCCTCGATGCTGCGAGGCACAGAAAGATCGATGAAGTATTTAAAGGATAATAATTGCAATTTCTTAATCTCTGCCTGCGTGATAATTGGACTATCCGTACGAACAGACGAGATAATGATGTCAGCTGCGGCGATTTCTTTCCACAAGTCAGCGATAGGAGCGACCCTGAAAAGTTCTTTTCCAGCGGCAATCTTCTCTGCTTTCTCGATCGTACGGTTCATAATCGTGAACTCCGCAAAATCTTTCTCCTCCATATTCTTGCACACATCTAAACCGATTTCGCCTAATCCAAGGATTAAGACTTTCGGGTTAGGAAGAGCTTGAGAAAGTTCTTCAGCCAAGGCAACGGTCGCATACGAAACGGAAGCTGCTCCATCTCGGAACGAGGTTTCTTGGGCTACACGCTTGTTAGAGTAGAAGATGGTATGCATCAAACGGTGCAAATATGGACCAGCCATATTTAAATCTGCCGCTTGTTGGTAGGCTTTTTTGATTTGGTTCGGGATTTGTAAATCCCCCACTACTTTCGACTGCAAGCCGGTTGCTACCTCGAATAAATGGCGCAGAGAATCCTCTGTTTCGTCCATTTGCTTGAAATAACCTAAGTATTCAGCGGTGTTCGTTAAGCCTTTTTCGATTAAGAAGGCTTTGATTAAATCGGTCGAGATGTCGCGATCTGATGTATAATAGAACTCCGTGCGGTTGCAGGTAGAGACAATTAATAATTCATTTAGCTCGAAAAGATCCTTGCACCTCACATAAAATCCTTTGCTCTCGTCCTCGTTCAACGCTAACATCTCGCGGATGGCGAGTGGCGCTGTACGGTGTGAAAGGCTAACGGATTTAAAAGGTAAAATCATTTCTGTCTTAAGCGTGATTATTAATTCACAAAAGTACAATGCAAAAGTTTAAAATGTATCTGTCTTTGAAAGAAAATCGTAATTTAGATGAAGAAAAAATAAGAACCATATGCACTTCAAAAATAAGACGGTCTTCATCACAGGAGGATCCCGCGGAATTGGATTAGAGATTGCGAAAAAATTAGCTTCAGAGGGCGCAAACATCGTTATTGCGGCTAAAACTTCTGAGCCACATCCTAAATTACCAGGTACGATTCACACGGCAGCGGCTGAAATTGAGGCGGCTGGCGGAAAGGCTTTGGCTTGTATGGTAGACATTCGTGACGAAAATCAGGTTTTAGCGGCGGTAAAATTAGCCGTTGATACTTTTGGAGGTATCGATATATTAATTAATAATGCATCTGCGATTCAGCTCACGGGTACTTTGAGCACGGAGATGAAGAAATACGATTTGATGAATCAGGTGAACACGCGGGGGACGTATTTGTGTGCTCAGGCTTGTTTGCCTTATTTGTTGAAATCAGAAAACCCCCAGGTATTAACGCTTTCCCCTCCCTTAAATGTGGAGGCGCGCTGGTTTGAGAATCACGTGGCGTATTCGATTGCCAAATTTGGGATGTCTCTTTGTACCCTCGGAATGGCGTCTGAATTTAAGGGAAAAGTGGCTTTTAACTCCCTTTGGCCTAAAACGATCATTGCCACGGCTGCGATTGAATTCGCTGTGGGGAATGCGTCGATGATGCAATTAGGACGTAAGGCTACGATTATGGCGGATGCGGCTGCGGCTATTTTACAGAAGGATGCGAAGACGGTCAGTGGGAATTTCTACATCGACGAGGACGTCCTGCGTGCTGAAGGGGTGACGGATTTCACCGAATACCGTGTGAATCCGAATACACCGGAAAATCAATTATTGCCTGACTTTTTCATTTAATGGTAGAAAATTATACCCCGCCACTTTGGTTACCGGACGGGCATACACAAAGTATTTATCCTTCCCTTTTTCGAAAAGTAACTCTTTCGGAAACGCCACGCCGCGAACGGGTGACGACTCCGGATCAGGATTTCTTAGATATCGATTGGTACGGTGGTGAACTTTCAGAGCGTCCTTTATTGATTGTGTCCCATGGTTTGGAGGGATCAAGCGATCGTCAATATGTGACGGGATTAATTCACAAGATGAAAGGGATGAACGCGTTGGCTTGGAATTACCGAAGCTGTTCGGGGGAGCCCAATAAGAATCTGCGGTTTTACCACAGTGGGGCAACGGATGATTTGGACTTTATTATTAAGTTGGCAATTGAACGCGGGGCGAAAGAAATCTATCTCGCTGGATTTAGTTTAGGGGGCAACTTAACCTTAAAATGGTTAGGCGAACAAGGCAAAAATCCTCCCGAAATGATTCGAAAAGCTGTCGCATTTTCCGTACCTTTACACCTTTCATCGAGTAGCAAGCAATTAGCTAAGCGGGAAAACAGACTCTACACTCATCGATTTCTACAAACTCTCATTAAAAAAGTCAAGGAAAAGTCCGCGCGCTATCCTCAGGATATTACCGTGGAGATGATTGATTCGATTAAGAGTTTAGTGGATTTTGACGATGTGATCACAGGGCCTTTACACGGGTTTAAAGACGGGGAAGACTATTACGAAAAGAGTAGCTCCTTGTATTTTTTGGATCAGATTAACGTACCCACTTTAATCGTGAATGCAAAAAATGACCCATTTTTATCGGCGGAATGTATTCCGGAATCTTTTGTGAAGACCTTGGACTTTGTCCAATTAGACGCACAGGAAAAAGGAGGACATTGTGGTTTTTATCCGAAGAATTACCAGGGTTATACTTGGTCGGAAAATCGCGCCGAACATTGGTTTAAGAAAAGCGTTTAGAAAATAATAACATGCCTACAGCTCAAGCAGAACCTTTAAAAATTGTCATTGATTTCGATAGCACATTCACGAAAGTGGAGGGGCTCGATGAATTAGCGAGAATCGCGCTTCAGGGAAATCCGAAGCAAGCGGAGATTGTGGGAAAGATTAAGGATATCACCGACCAAGGAATGGTGGGGGCCTATTCTTTCGCAGATTCCTTACGCGATCGTGTCGCTTTATTGCCGGCGAATCGTTCGCACGTGGATCAATTGATCGTCTTTTTAAAAGGTAAAATCTCGGAGTCATTTAAGCGCAACAAGGATTTTCTAGAAGAAAATGCCGCACAAATCTTAATCGTTTCCTCTGGTTTCAAAGACTTTATCGTTCCGGTTGTGAACGAGATGGGCATCCCAGCAGAGAACGTATATGCGAATACGTTCACGTATGATGCGGAAGGAAATATTACTGGTTACGATGCGGACAATTTATTGTCTCAGGATAAAGGTAAAGTTCGCTTGCTGCAATCATTGCAATTAGAAGGTGAGGTTTACGTGATCGGTGATGGTATCACGGATTACGAATTACGCGAGTCTGGTTTAGCGAATAAGTTCTTTGCGTTCACGGAAAACGTTTCGCGCAAGGCGGTGACGGACAAAGCGGATTTTATCGTACCCTCTTTAGATGAATTCTTGTACATTAACGGTTTAAGCCGCGCACAGTCGTATCCTAAATCGCGTATTAAGGTTCTTTTATTAGAAAACGTGCACCCAGGTGCGGTGAATGCATTCAAGAAAGAAGGTTTCCAAGTGGAACTTTTGAAAGGCGCTTTGGATGAGGATGAATTGATCGAGAAGATCAAAGATGTGTCTATTATCGGTTTGCGTTCGAAAACAAATTTGACGAAAAAAGTATTAGATCATCCGAATGCCTCTCGTTTGATGTGCGTGGGTGCTTTCTGCATCGGTACAAACCAAATCGATTTAGTGGAATGTGAGAAACGCGGAATCGCGGTGTTTAATGCGCCGTATTCGAATACGCGTTCGGTCGTGGAATTGTCGATTGGTTTGATGGTGATGTTAACGCGTAATATCTTCGAGAAATCGACGAAAATGCACGCGGGTGTTTGGGATAAATCAGCGACGAATTCGTACGAGATTAGAGGTAAGAAAATTGGTTTATTGGGATATGGAAGTATCGGTACGCAGATTTCCGTGATTGCGGAGGCGCTGGGTATGGAGGTGTATTTCTATGATATCGTAGATAAATTAGCCTTAGGTAATGCCAAAAAATGCACCAGCTTAAAAGAGTTATTATCTCAGGTGGATTTTGTGAGTTTGCACGTTGATGGTCGTAAGTCAAACACGAACATCATCGGCAAGGAGCAATTCTCTTGGATGAAAGATAATGTCATCTTTTTGAACTTATCGCGTGGTCACGTGGTCGAAATACCGGCTTTAGTGGAGGCGATCAAGTCTGGTAAAGTGTGGGGTGCGGCGATTGACGTATTCCCGCATGAGCCGAAGACGAATGACGAGGAGTTCATGAGTGAATTACGTGGATTGCCTAACGTGATTTTGACGCCGCACATCGGTGGTAGCACGGAGGAGGCACAGCAAAATATTGGTGAATTCGTGCCAGCGAAGTTGTTGCAATTTATGAACAACGGTAGCACGTATGGTTCGGTAAACTTCCCAGAATTGCAATTGCCGCCTTTAGAGGATGCGCACCGTTTGTTGCATATTCACCACAATGTGCCGGGGATTTTGGCCCAAATCAACCAAATCTTTGCGAAATACCACGTAAACATCATTGGGCAATACTTAAAGACCACAGAAAATACGGGTTATGTGATTACGGATGTGGCCAAAGAATACTCGGATGAAATTGTAAGCGAATTGAAGCTGATCGATAACACCATTAAGTTTAGAATGTTATATTAATATGAGCACCTTTTTTACCCCCGGCCCTGCGGCCTTGTTTCCTACGGTTCAGTCCCATTATATGGAGGCGTTTCGATTAAACCTCGGTTCGATTTCCCATCGTTCCGCGGCTTTCCGTAAGATCTACCAGCACGCAGACGAGCAATTGCGCGAGTTATTCGCCTTGCCTAAGAGCCACGCGGTCCTATTTACGGGATCTGCGACGGAGGTGTGGGAGCGTATCATCATGAATACAGTGGAACACGAGAGTTTTCACTTAGTGAATGGCTCGTTCTCGAAGAAGTTTTTCGATTTTTCTAAAGACCTGCACAAGTATGCGAATTCGATGCACAAGCCTTTTGGCGAGGGTTTCGATGCTTCAGAAGTGGAAGTGCCGGAATATGCCGAATTGATTTGCTGCACGGCGAACGAAACGAGTTCGGGCGTTCAGATGAAGGCTTCAGAGATCCATAAGATCAAGAAAGCGAACAAGGATAAGTTTGTGGCGGTGGATATGGTTTCCTCTGCGCCTTACCCTAACCTTGATTTTAGTTTAGTAGACTCAGCCTTTTTTAGTGTCCAAAAATCGTTCGGAATGCCTGCCGGTCTAGGTGTTTGGTTTGCGAATGAGGCGATGCTAGAGAAGTCAGAAAGAATGAAAAAGCACGAAGGAATCGTGGGGACGTATCACTCGTTGCCAAGCCTTTGGGAAAATTACAAGAATTTCGAAACGCCAGAAACACCTAACGTGATGGCGATTTATGTGTTAGGAAAAGTGGCGGAGGATTTTAACCGAATTGGCGTGGAGAATATCCGCAAAGAGACGGATAAAAAAGCGAAGGCTTTGTATGATTTTGCGAAGAAATCGGATAACTTCGAAATATTCGTGGAGAATGAAAATCACCGTTCAGCGACCGTTGTGGTGTTAAACTGCAAGGAAGGTTCGTCTAAAGTGATCAATACAATAAAAGAGAGAAGCGATATGATTATAGGGGCTGGATACGGCAAGTTGAAAGAAACCCAAATCCGTATCGCGAATTTCCCAGCAGTAAATATGGACCAGGTTCAGGCTTTAATTACTGAATTAGGTTCACTTTAATTTAAACCTAGGACTATGAAAAATGGAACACCCATTCGGTGGGGTATATTGGCGTGCGGCGGTATAGCTCGCAAATTTGCAGACGATTTAGCCTTCGTTAAGGACGGTTATTTAGCGGCTGTTTCCTCCAGAGATATTTCCCGTGCAGAAGAGTTTGCATCTCATTATGGACCCGATGTGAAATGTTTTGGTTCGTATGAAGCGATGCTTGCAAGCGGCGAAATCGATGTGGTGTATATCGCCTCTCCACACGGATTACACCATGAGCATACGTTATTGTGTTTGAATGCGGGACTTCCTGTCTTATGTGAAAAAGCCTTTGCCATCAATTCGAAGCAAGTGGCGGAGATGATTCAGACAGCGCGTGATAAGAAAATCTTCTTAATGGAGGCTTTATGGACGCGTTTCCATCCCTCTATCGTGAAACTGCAAGAGATTCTAGCATCGGGTGTGATCGGAGATATCGTTCACCTGGCAGCTGACTTTGGCTTTCACGCACCCTACGATGCGGAGGCGCGTTGGTTTAATCCTTCTTTGACCGGCGGATCATTATTAGACATCGGTATTTATCCTTTATTTATCTCCAAATTCGTGTTAGGAGAGCCTTTAGAAATGAAGGCAACTGGCGTCATGGCGCCTACGGGAGTGGATATGAATACGTCTATCGCCTTGAAATATAGTTCTGGAGCGATAGCCACTTTGTTCTCTACTTTTGCCACAAAGACGGATACGACCTGTGAAATTCACGGTACGAAAGGCAAGATTCACATGCATTCACGTTTCCACGAAACGAAAGGAATTACGGTGACGATTCATGAAACAGAGCAGGAGATGTTCTATGAAACGGAGCGTTTAGGCTGGGGTTATAGTTACGAAGCGGAGGCCGTTCAAGCGGATTTACGTGCGGGTCACACGGAAAATGCCTTGATGACGCACGCTTTCAGTACGGAATTAATGGCTTTATTAGATGAAATTCGTTCTCAAATCGGTTTAAAATATCCTAATGAATAAGATCCTTCTTTTACTATTTTTGTCCTTTGGCGTATTTGCCCAAAATCGTTTCGAAAAAGAAATTGTGGCTTACGAAAAGCAAGATTCTATTGCTTTGCCGGCGAAAGGAATGAAGTTGTTTATCGGCTCTTCGAGTTTCCGTCTGTGGAAAAGTTTCGATGCGGATACGAAAGGAATGAATGCCTTTAACCGCGGTTTTGGTGGAAGTACTTTGAAGGATGCCTTGTATTATTTCGATCGCATGGTCGTGAAATACCAGCCCTCTTGGGTGTTCATGTACGAAGGAGATAATGATTTAACCTCTGGTACAAGTCCGGAAGAAATTGCCTCGCAATTCGAAGAGTTTTCCGCCCGTTTAGCGAAGCAGGTTCCCGGGGCAAAACTTGTTTTCGTATCAGCTCGCCCTAGCTTAGCTCGCGAGGCATTGAAAGGAAAGCAACAAGATTTGAATCAACGCATCGCGGCGATTGCTGCCAAGAAAAAAGGACATTATGTGATTGATATGCACTCGCCTTTCTATAATGCGGACGGGACCTTGATGCAAGATATTTTCGTGGCAGATCGTTTGCACCTGAATGAAAAGGGCTATGTTATCTTTGCGAAACAAATACAAAACTTCATTCGAGCTTATGCCAAATAGGGATGTATTAAAGGGTGATTGGTTGCCGAATATTTCGGTGGACTGCGTTATTTTCGGATTTCAAGAGAATCAATTAAAGGTGCTTTTATTGAAGTTTAGAAATAACGAAGTTTGGTCGTTGCCGGGTGGATTTATTGGCAAAGAAGAAGATGCAGATGATGCGGCAAAACGCATCCTATGGCAGCGTACCGGCTTGGAAAATCTTTATTTGCAACAGTTTCATACGTTTGGCGATCTCAAAAGAAACATCGGTGCCATCGAAAAGCACGAGGAGATTAATCTAGCGATGGGTCGTTCATTAGAGGATATGAAATGGTTGTCACATCGCTACATTACGATTGGGTATTATGCCTTAGTGGAATATTCAAAAGTGAAGGTGACTTTAAATGACGTTTCGGACGATTCAGCCTGGATGGATGTTGATCAGATTCCTTCCTTGTTTTTAGATCACAATGTCATCGTAAAGACAGGTCTTGCTCATTTGCGTGCGTCCATAGATACGAAGTTAGCGGCCTTTAATCTATTGCCGGAGACCTTTACCATGTCCGAATTGCAACAGGTGTATGAGACAATTCTTGGGAAAGAATTAGTGCGTACAAATTTCCAGCGTAAAATGTTAAGTTTGGATATTCTAGAGCGTATCGAGAAGAAATATACAGGAGGCGCACACAAGGCACCTTATTTATACCGTTTGGACAAGAAAAAAGCGGAGGCTTTTTTGTCCTCCGCTTCTTAATATTAATTAGCCCATGTTGTGGTAGACGTTCTGCACATCGTCGTCTTCCTCTAGACGCTCGATGAGTTTCTCCACATCCGCTATTTGCTCCTCTGTTAGTTCTTTTGTCTCATCTGGGATGCGTTCGAAATCGGCTCCCATTAATTCAAATCCTTTTTCTTCTAAGAATTTTTGGATCGCTCCAAAAGCAGTAAACTCCCCATAAATATTTATTTGGTTTGTTTCCTCATCTAAGAATACTTCGTCACCACCTAAGTCAATCAAGTCAAATTCTAATTCTTCTAAATCGATTTCCGGTTTAGCCGCGATTTTAAATACGGATTTACGGGTGAAGATGAAATCCAACATCCCCGTTGTTCCTAGGCTACCGCCACATTTCGTGAAAGAGGAACGGATGTTCGCTACAGTACGGTTGATGTTATCAGTTGTTGTTTCTACCAGGATGGCGATACCATGTTGTGCATATCCTTCGTATACAATCTCTTTGTAATCCTCTTGGTCTTTCGAAGTAGCGCGTTTGATCGCACGTTCCACGTTTTCCTTCGGCATATTCACTGCCTTCGCGTTTTGGATGATGGCACGTAAACGGGAGTTAGATGATGGGTCGCCACCACCTGCTTTCACTGCAATCACAATATCCTTACCTATTTTGGTAAAGGTTTTGGCCATTTGACCCCAACGTTTGAATTTTCTCGCTTTTCTAAATTCGAAGGCTCTTCCCATAGTTCATTATTTTGAAATGCAAAAATAAAACAAGCTGATGGAATTCCGCTATCTGAGCTAAAAAAAATCCCCCCACAGAACCGCCTTTCGCGCTAAGGAAATTTGGCTAAATTGCAGGAATGAAAAAATATATCGTACTCTTTTTTGTCCTTTTTACCACGTCGCTTTTTGCCCAAAAGAAGAATGAAAATTTCAAAATGCATATTCAGAAAAGCACGGGTAACATCAAAATTGATGGGGTGCTTGATGAAAATGCTTGGTTTCAGTCTGCGGCGGTCAGTGATTTTATGATGTGTAATCCCTTCGATTCGCTGTGTGCACAGGTAAGGACTGACGTAAAGATGACCTACGATGATAAATACATTTATATCTCGGCGGAATGTTTCTTGAAAGAACCGGGCGCCTTTGTGGTGGAGTCGATGAAGCGGGATTTTGGTTTTGGGGTGAATGATAATTTTTTAGTCTTCATCGATACGTTTGAAGATAAGACAACCGGCTTTGCATTTGGTGCGAATGCAGCCGGCGCTCAGTGGGATGGCCAAATGTCCGAAGGGTCGAAGGTAAATCTGAACTGGGATAATAAGTGGGAATCTGCCACGACCTACAAGCGGGATTCGTGGATTTTCGAAGCGGCGATTCCGTTTAAGTCGATTCGCTATAAGGGCAATGTAAGTCGCTGGGGGATTAATTTTTCCCGTTATGATTTAAAGGCCAAAGAAAAATCCGCCTGGGCCCCTGTCCCTCGGCAATTTCCCACTGCCTCTTTAGCTTATGCTGGGGTATTAGTTTGGGATACACCGCCGCCCACGCCTAAGAAGAATGTTTCTTTGATTCCCTATGTTTTATCGGGTGTGACGGCTAATTACGAGACGAAAGATCCCTCTTCGATGCGCAATCAAATAGGGGGCGATATCAAGGTCGCTATTAATTCGGGTTTGAACCTAGATATGACATTGAATCCGGATTTCTCTCAGGTGGATGTGGATAGACAACAGACGAATCTGGATCGATTTGAGCTCTTTTATCCAGAAAAACGGCAGTTCTTTATTGAGAACTCGGATTTGTTTGATGGATTTGGGACAGAAAATATCCGTCCCTTCTTCTCTCGCAGAATCGGTTTAGCACTGAATACAAAGACCGGTATATATGAGCAAACGCCTATTACTTATGGCGCGCGTTTGAGTGGTAAATTGAACCAGGACTGGAGAATAGGAGCCTTGAATGTGCAATCAGAAAGAATCGATGCAAAAGGGGTGCCTACCCAAAATTATTCGATGGTTGCGTTGCAGCGAAAGTTATTCGCACGTTCCAATTTTGGAGCCTATATGGTCAATAAACAATCCTTCATCGATACTGATTTGCAACGTTCGAATGGTTTTCAGGCCTATAACCGAGATCTGGGATTTGAGTATAATCTGGCCTCAGCGGATAACTTCTGGACGGGATCGCTCTTTTATGCGAACACGATTAGTCCGGTGCAAAAGGATCGAAGTTTCTCGCAGGCTGCGTCTTTGGCCTACAAAGACAATAACTGGGCATTTGGAATTAAAGAATCGTGGGTGGGCGAGAATTACAATCCAGAAACAGGTTATGTTCCGCGTGTGAATTATTTGCAAACACAGTTTGATGCCGCAAAAAATTTCTATCCGAAAAACAAGTCAACGAATGTGTTTTACACAACACTTTCGGCGATGACAATGAGCTATTGGAATAACCAAGGCACTTTTACAGACAATACCTCCTATGTGGCTTATGAAGGAACGATGAAGGATCGTTCTACTTTTGGGAGTTATTTATCGTATGATTATGTGAAATTATTGTATGATTTCGACGCGACTCGAATGGGGAATACGGCTTTGAAAAAAGGGACGGAGCACGATTGGTATGCCTTGAATGCGCGCTATAGTTCTTCTCCTATCAAGTTGTTTACGTATACTTTATCGTCTCGTTTTGGTGGTTATTATGGCCAAGGCTGGCGCACAGGAATCACCGCGGATGTAGGGTATCGCTTCCAACCCTATGGTAGTTTCTCGGTGGCCATCGATTACAATGATATCGTTGATGTGGCCATCCCAGGAACGGATGTGGCAGCAGCGAAGAAAGTTTCCTCTAATTTCTGGATCATTCGACCTAAAATAGATATCACTTTTTCAAACAAATTGTTCTTTGCCACGTTCTTTCAATTGAATCAACAAACGAAAAATGTGAATTTAAATGCACGCTTACAGTGGCGTTACAAACCTGCTTCGGATTTGTTCTTAGTGTATACGGACAATTATTTTCCGGAGATTATGCAAATTCGTAACCGTGCATTGGTGTTGAAATTGAATTATTGGCTTAATTTGTAATCTAAATAAAAAACATACTATGAAGAAGTTCTTATTACTATTGACTTGTTTAGTTTCTTTCGGTGTTTTAGCACAGAAAGCGGCTCCATCACCAGCTGCAGTGGCTTCACAAAAAGTGGGTAACACAGAAGTGATGATTAAGTACGCTCAACCTTCGGTGAAAGGCCGTTTGGTTTTTGGTACCAAAGAAGCGAAAGCCTTAGTTCCTTATGGCGAAGTTTGGAGAACAGGCGCGAACGAAGCGACTACGATCGAAGTTTCTAATGACATCACGGTTCAAGGTAAAACGTTGGCTAAAGGTGTTTATTCTTTATTCACCATCCCAGGTGCGGCAGAGTGGACAATCATCTTTAACAAAGAAGCTAAAATGTGGGGTGCTTATACCTACAAGGAGGCGAACGACGTTTTACGTGTGAAAGCGCGTGTTAGCGAGCATGCACACACGGAGCAATTCACAATCGGAATCACGGCCGCTGGCCAGGTAACGTTAGATTGGGACAAATCTTCAGTTTCTTTTTACTTGAAATAAAATCAAGATCTTGATAAAAAAGCGGTTCAGCGATGGGCCGCTTTTTTTATTGCCAAAATTCGTTTGAAATCCACATTCCTTTGGCTATTTTTACTCGTAATTGACGATAAAACAAGAATATATGAAAAAGGTATTGATAGCGGAAGATAGCTCAGTGATCCAAAATCTAGCTAAGAAGATTTTAGAATTTCAAAATTTTGAGATCCACGCCGTAAAAAACGGACAACAAGTGTTAGATGAATTAGCTAAGGCTGATTTTGACATTATCTTATTAGATATCAATATGCCAGTAATGGATGGTATGGATTGCGCTCGTGCGGTTCGTGCATTAGCAGACGCGAAAAAAGCAGCCATTCCGATGATCGCCATCACAGGAAACGCGCGCAACTATTCGATGGATGATTTTAAAGCAGCTGGATTCAATGATTTCTTAGCTAAGCCTTTGAACTTCGATTCCTTGGTTTCTCAGGTGAAAGCCTTAACGGAATAAAGATATGTCCCCTTCTAAAGTGACGTTTTTAGGAACGGGAACTTCGCAGGGGATTCCGATGATCGCTTGTGACTGCACGGTTTGTCAGTCCACTGATGAGCGAGATAAGCGGCTTCGTGTTTCGGTACACATCGAAATAGGAGGGAAGAGTTTCATTATCGATACGGGTCCAGATTTTCGCCAGCAGGTTCTTCGGGCTGGAATTAAGCGTTTGGATGCCGTACTTTACACACACGAACACAAAGATCATACGGCCGGAATGGACGATGTTCGGGGATTTAATTTCCACCAGCAATCGTCGATTCCTTTGTATGCCCGCGCTCAGGTCATAGAGCAATTGAAGCGGGAGTTTGCCTATGCTTTTGGCGATAATAAATACCCGGGAGTGCCAGAAATCGATGTCTATGAGATTGATGGAAAGCCCTTCACAGTGCAAGGAATAGATATTCAACCCATCTTCGTAAAGCATTATTACTTAGATGTGTTGGGTTTTCGATTTGGGAATTTTGCCTATGTGACGGACGCGAATTCCATCGCCCAGGAGGAGCAAGATAAGCTACGAAATCTAGACGTTTTAGTCATCAATGCCTTGCGCAAGACAACCCATGTCTCTCATTTTACGCTAGCGGAAGCCCTCGAATTAATCGCGAATTTACAGCCTAAACAAGCGTACATTACGCACATTAGTCACCAAATGGGCTTACACTCAACAGTGCAAAAAGAATTACCCCCTAACGTTTTTCTAGCCTACGACGGGCTTGTCTTAAACTCATAATATGTCCTTCAAAGCGGTTTTATTCGATATGGATGGCGTGATCGTAGATAATCTACCGTATCACGTAGAAGCTTGGTTGCTTTTTTGCGAGCGAAATGGCATTCCATTAACGAAGGAGATTTTTTACAAGGAGTTAAACGGGATGAATTCGAAGGACACCTTCGAATGGTTTTATAAAAAGGAAATGACTCGTGCGGAGGTGGAAGTGCTAGAAGAGGAGAAAGAAGTACTTTACCGGGAGTTTTATGCTGAGCATAGAAAGCCGGCGGAAGGGCTTTTAGCTTTTTTGACCGAGTTGCGTTCTAGAGGAATAAAAACAGCCTTAGCGACCTCTGCGGGTCCAGGTAATATTGATTTTATTGTGGATGGCCTAGGCATTCGCGATCAATTCGATGCGATTATCGGGGGTGCTGAAGTAACAAAAGGCAAACCTGATCCAGAAATTTATCTAAAAGCGGCGGCCCTGGTGGGTGTAGATCCAGCCGATTGTTGGGTGATTGAAGACTCCCTACAAGGCATTGCGTCTGGATTAGCCGCCGGTGCGCGTGTGGTAGGAATCACCACCTCGCATACCGCAGCAGAATTAGCCCACACCCAAGTGATTGCCCCTCATTTTATTGGTTTATACGATCAAATCGCTTCCCTATGAAAAATCTGCTAGTCTTATTATTGTGCATCTGCACCGTCACTTTTGCCCAAAAAGGACGCTTTAAAATGGAGATGGTGCCGGGTAAAATGATCAAAGAATATACGCCCGAGTACATGGGTTTGAAACGGGATTTACCAGAAGGGTATACCGAAAATATGCGGGCCATTTTAGCGCAAGCGGCAGCGATAAAGTTAGATGCCTCTACCCAAACCAAAGCATCAGCAAACATCGTTGTCACTTACGAGACGGTTCCGCCAGCGGATGTGAAGACGGTTTTTGAGAAGGCGGCGGCGACTTGGTCTACCGTGTTTTCGTCTGATGTGCCTATTAATGTCTATGTGAAATGGGCGTCACTCTCTGCGAATGTATTGGGTAGCGCAGGCGCCTCAGTGAATGTTCGAAATTTTGTGGGGGCGAATCGGTTGAATACGTTTTATCCCATTGCTTTGGCAGAGAAAATGTCCCATAAGAACTTAAATGGAACAAATCCGGATATCGTAGCGACCTTTAATTCTGATTTTACCGCTTGGTATATAGGGACTGATGGCGTGCCCACGATAAATCAAATCGATTTGTATTCGGTGGTATTGCACGAGATGGGGCACGGTTTAGGTTTCATTGGTCAGGTGAATGTAGATAATGGAGAGGCTGGTTATGGTTATCCGGGCATTTTTGACCAGTATATGGTGAACGGGGCTAATGTCGCTCTAATGGATACGAACAGCTTTAAGAATCCTTCGGCTGCTTTATATACGCAAATTACCTCAGGTAAAATCAACCTTTCTTCTCCTTCCATTTTACGTGAGAACGGTAGTGCAGGGAAATTGTACACTCCTGCTACTTATTCGGATGGATCCAGTATTTACCACGTGGATCAAGTGAAATATAAGGTAGGTGATGCAAATGCGTTGATGACTCCCCAAATCGCGCGCGGTGAGGTAACCCGCAGCATTGGACCCATTGTGACTTCGGCTTTTAATGATTTTGGCTGGTATTCTTCGAATTTGATCGGAGAGGAATATAGCGATACGGAGGATCAGGCTTCAGATAAAGTGTTTTCAGTGCAGGTATATTCGGATACGCTTTGGGATGAATCCTCCTTAAAACTGTATCTAGCAATCAATTCTACCACTTTTAATCCAATTTCCACTTTTACAAAAACAGGCAATACCTATTCTTATTCGTTGCCTAAAAGTGCGACGTCCAGAAATATCAAGTACTACTGGTATGCGCAGGAGAAGTCTGGAAAGAAATTTGTGACACCGGCGGAGGCACCTGTGATTTCTGGGACACGTTTTGGTAGTTATTTTGAGTTTAATATTGCTCCTGATACGACCAAACCGGAGGTGGTTTATTCCAATCCGTTGAAATATATTTTCACTTCGCAGACCACAGTTCCGCTACCTACTTTGCTAGCGGCGGATAATATCGGGATCGACACGATATATATGGAATATTCCATCAATAGCGGTGCCACAATTCGCAAAGGCTTTAAAAAGGTAGCTGGTTTGAGTTTTAGTTTTACGAATAGTTTTGATTTTGCGTCCGGATTATTGAAGGCAGGGGATGTCATTAAATACCGGATTATCGTAAAGGATAAGGCCAAAACCACGAATACCGTCACCCTTCCGGCTACCGGAAACTACGAGTTTGTTGTGATAGGATTACAGGCAGCTGCGGCGAATTACAAACAGAATTTTGACACACCTCCTAACACAGATTTCTACCTAAAAGGCTTCAGTTTTACCCAGCCTTCTGGGTTTTCTAGCATTGGTTTGCACAGTGCCCACCCGTATGCGGATGGATCTGAGGAGTCCTATAATGGCGCTGGAGGTTCGGACAAGTTTACGAATAATGATGCAGTCTTGTTGAAGCCTATCACGGTTAGAGCAGATACGTCGAGGATTTATTTTGATGAGGTAGTTTTAGTGGAGCCGGGCGAGTCAGGTGCTTCGTTCTTGAATACGGATGGCTCGGTGAATCGTAGTTTTTATGATTATGTGACGGTTCAGGCTTCGAATGATTCCGGAAAAAACTGGTATAATTTAATCAATGGTTGGGATTCGAATTTCTCTACGACTTGGTTAAATGCCTATAATTCGGGATTTGACTCGAAAGGCAATTCAACCGGGGAGGGTACGTCTGCTTTGGTCAAAAAACGAGAAATTGATATTCTATCCTCAGGTAAATTTAAAGCTGGCGATCAATTGATCTTCCGCTTCCGTCTTCACGCGGACGTAGGGGCTCACGGCTGGGGCTGGGCGATAGACAATTTGAATATTCAGGGTTCGGTAGCTCCGCCACCGCCACCGTTGGTTTTAGCGGCAGAACCGTTTACTTTATTGCCAGAATTGAGATTATCTCCTAATCCGTCCTCTCGCCTAGTCCGTGTACAATTAGCTGTAGGATCACAGGAGGAAGATATAAGAGTAGGGATTCTAGGATTTGCTGGCCAATGGGTTCAGCAGGAAATTGTTTCCGTGAAGGGGGGATATTTGGATAAGCAGCTCGACATTTCAACCTTGCCTGCTGGAACGTATTTTGTCCAAGTCATCACGAATAGAAATGTATATAATAAGCGAATTATTGTGGTTCGCTAAGGCCTAGCAAAGCTTTTTACTTATCTTTGTAGACTTAATCATTAAAATTAGCACTATGTCTTGGTTTTCAAGAAAAGAAAAAGGAATTGTCACCCCCACCGCTTCTAAATTAGATGCCCCTGATGGTTTGTGGTACCAATGTCCTTCTTGCAAAAAAGCGATTCATACGCGCGAACACCGTCTGTTTGCCTACACTTGTTCTGGTTGTAATTACCACGAAAAAATCGGTTCTCAAGACTATTTTGAGTTGTTATTTGACAATTCCCTTTACACAGAATTAGATCCAATGATGGGTTCAGGTGACCCATTAGAGTTCACGGACACGAAAAAATACACTGATCGTATTAAAGCTACGGAATACAACACGGGCTTGAAAGATGCGGTTAGAACAGCTTACGGTGATATTAATGGATTGCCTATTTGCATCTCAGCCATGGACTTTAACTTCATTGGAGGATCGATGGGATCCGTGGTGGGAGAGAAGATCACTCGTGGTATGCGCCACTCCTTAGAGACAGGAAAGCCATTCTTAATGATTTCTCGCTCTGGTGGTGCCCGTATGATGGAGGCAGGTTTCTCTTTAATGCAGATGGCCAAAACCTCTTCCTTAATCGCCCTCCTCGCAGAAGCTAAGATTCCTTATATCTCCTTAATGACCAACCCAACAACGGGTGGTGTTACCGCTTCTTTCGCGATGCTAGGAGATTTCAATATCGCAGAGCCCGGTGCTTTAATCGGTTTCGCTGGCCCTCGCGTTATCAAGGAAACCATCGGTAAGGATTTACCTAAAGGATTCCAAAGCGCCGAGTTCGTAGAAGAGCACGGTTTCTTAGACTTTATCGTCGATCGCAAAGATTTGAAAGACAAATTGAGTTCCTTGTTAGGGATGTTGAAATAGAAGTAGTTCAGCAATTTAATGAATAAAAAAAGCCCACTATCTCTAGCGGGCTTTTTCATTGTATTTTATTGAAATTACTCAGCAGCAGCTGCTTCTGCTTTTGGTGCAGCTTTAGCGCGCGATTTCTTTTCTTTCTCTGGTGCTGGAATCACATCTTCCACACCTGCGAATACGCGTCCGCAATGCTCGCAAACTAAGATTTTCTTCTTGTCTTTGATGTCTGTTTGACGTTGTGGTGGAACAGAGCTGAAACAGCCGCCACAAGCACCACGCTTCACTAAAACTACGGCTAAGCCGTTACGTGCGTTGTCGCGTAATTTTGTGTATGATTTGAAAAGACGCTCGTCTACCGTTTTCACCGCTTTCTCACGATCTTTCAATGATTTTTGCTCATCTTCTTCGCTTTCAGCGATGATCACTTGCAATTCATTTTGTTTGATTTCAAGGTCTTTCTTGCGCTCGAATAAATTCGATTCAACGGAAGCGATTTCGTCGTTTTTGTTCAAAACTTTGAAGTCGATTTCTTTGATACGCTTGTCAGCAATTTCCATCTCGATTCCTTGCAATTCAATTTCTTTAGAAATCGCATCGAATTCGCGGTTATTGCGCACATTCATTTGTTGTTCCTTGTACTTTATGATTAAGTTATCAGAGTTTTTCTTTGCGATTCTGTAGTTAGCAATTTGCTCTTCAAAATCAGCTACGTCTTGCTGGAATTTAGCCAAACGAGTCTCTAAACCCATGATCTCATCTTCTAAATCACGAACTTCTTCGGGTAAATCACCACGAACTTTGCGTATAGAATCTAAGTTTGTATCAATTGTTTGAAGCTTTAATAGAGCCTCTAACTTTTGGGCAATCGTTGTTTCGGTAACTGTAGCCATTATTCTATTTTATTTGAATTGTCTAAATTCTATCCTTTATCAGGCGTTGAATACAGGATTTGTATTTGTTTCGCTTTTCAGGAGAACCGCAAAAGTACTAATTTTTTTTGATAAATAGTCATGTATCGCATCAATAATCATGACTTCTGACTCGTAATGCCCCACATCGATGATTAAACATTGATTTTCTGCATCAAAAAATTCGTGGTACTTAATATCAGCCGTTATATAGGCGTCACAACCTTGTTTTACAGCTTCTTTTATTAAGAAACTTCCAGCTCCACCACAAACAGCCACCTTTGAGATAGGCCTTGAGGGTAATGCCGTGTGCTTGAGGGCTTTGAGGCCTAGACGTTTTTTGACAAAAGTAATAAAATCCTCAGGTGTCAAGGGTTTTTCCAAAGTTCCTACATAGCCTGAACCTACATCTTGCCACGAATTATCGAGCGAATGAATGGAATAGGCCACCTCTTCGTATGGATGGGCAGCTTTGAGCGCGCTCAAAATCTGACCGGAGAGATGGGTAGGGAAAATCATCTCCACCTTCACTTCGTTCACCTCAGATAAGCTGCCAGCTGATCCCGTATGCGGATTTGCCTGCGAGGAAGGCTGAAAACGTCCTAAACCCTCCTGTGTAAAGCTACAATTTGAATATTCGCCTATATTTCCTGCTCCAGCGGCATGCAAAGCCTCTCTTACAGCTTTTTCGTGCGAAACAGGAACATAATACTGCAAGGCTTTTAAGGCATCGCGCATCGGTTTCATCACCTGACCTGAAATGCCTAATTTCGACGCTAAATGATAACTTACCCCTTTAGGAGCATGATCTAAATTCGTGTGGGAAGCGTATAAGGCAATATTGTTTTGAATAGCCTTTATGACTGTTCGTTCTACGTAGTTCGCGCCAGTTATTCGCTTCAAACCGGAGAAAACGATGGGGTGGTGGGAGATAATGAGATTGCATCCTTTTTTGATAGCTTCCTCAACCACTTCTTCCGTGCAATCTAGGCTGATTAATACGCCTTTGACTTCCGTAGAAGCATCACCCACTAGTAACCCTGCGTTATCATAGGATTCTTGCCAGGCTACAGGTGCCCAAGCTTCCATCTGCTTACAAATCTCTCTTATTTGCATACCAATACGTTCATTTTGACTGCAATTTAGGAAATCTAATGGTATATTTAACCTTTCAAATTTATCCAATCCTATGCGAATTAGACCAGCTGTGCTCATCATCGAAAATAATCATGTGCTTTTTATGCGCTATGATTATCCCGGGGGCAGCAAATTTGCTTTGCCAGGGGGTAATGTCGATGCAGGAGAAACATTTCCGGTTTGCATTGCTCGCGAGTGCGAAGAAGAACTAGGCATTGAGGTAGAGGTGGGTGATTTGATTGCTGTAGGTCAAGTACACGCAACGGCTGATTTCGCAGCTTGTGCCCACCTGATTTTTGAAGGAGATATTGTGGGCGGAATTCCACAGTTGCATTTAGAAGAAACGACGGCAAATGATTTAGTTTGGGTTCCTGCGGATAAAATAGCGGAATTGAATGTCTATCCTGCACTAAATGACGCCATCCTTGATTTTATTCACACGGGGAAGAAAGGTCAATATGTGGGAACGCTTAAGCAGATTTGGCTTTAATTTGATTTCCCATCAGCAAGCCAATCAATCCGGCCAGTAGACCAAACCATACTGCTGGAATTTCTGACGGGCTGATAAAGTGAAAATAGCCCCAAAAAACCAATCCCAATACCATACTCAAGTGACTTCCCCAAGGTGTCGTTCTCTTCCACCAAAGTCCTGCATTTAGCGGAATAAAGAGGGAAACGAGGCTGAAGGCTGAAGCTTCGCCCACGAGTTCGAAGATGTTTTGGCGTTCTATGGCCATAATGATACAAGCCAAAGTCACTAAAACCACCGATACCCGGATAAATAGTAACACGATTTTGTCAGAAGGACGGCGCATCAAAGGTTTCAAAATGTTTTCACCCAGAACGGAGGCCGGGGCTAGAATCGCACCCGAAGTCGTACTTAATAAGGCTGAAAGTAGCGCCCCTAAAAACAAGACTTGCATCGCCCGTGGAGTAAATTTCATCACTAAAGTAGGGATCAACAAATCGTCTTCAGCCAGTAGCGAAGGGTATAATCGAACCGCAATAAAAGCAATCAATAAGGGTAATAAGGCAACCGTCAGGTACATCGCGCCAGCGGCAATACTCGCTCTCGCGGCTACTTTTTCACTCTTCGCGGACATGACACGCTGAAAAATATCTTGCTGCGGAATGGATCCCAAGCCGATTGTAATCCAGGCCGCGCCGTAGACTAGCCAATCTTTCCACGTGTTTTCTCTGGGGATGGCTCGGAAAAAACCTTTAGGTTGTGAAGAGATGAGTTGGTTGAAATCTGGGACTTTGGCCCATAACAAATAGGCTAAAAATAACAGCCCAGCAATGAGGATAATGTTGTGGAAAAAGTCCGTCACCGAGATCGACCACATACCTCCTAACAGGGTATAGGCCATCACTAAGAGTGCGCCTATGATGATTCCCATTTCCACAGAAATAGGCAATAAAAGGTGCATCGTGAGCCCTAGTGCCACTAATTGTGCAGAAATCCAACCGAAATAGGATGGGATCATAATCACCGCCGAAAGCTTCTCTGAAAAGGCTCCAAAACGCAAACGGAAATAATCACTAAAGGTCAAAACCGGCAATGGATACAGTTTTCGCGCATAAATGGCTCCCACTAAAAACAAGCCGACCGCCGCGCCAAAAGGTTCCTCAATAATAGCTAAAACGCCACCGTGCACGAATTCCTTAGGCGCACCTAAAATTGTTTCAGACCCGAACCAAGTTGCGAAAGTCACCATCGTGGCTAAGGCAAAGGGCAACGAACGACCTGCTAACACGAAATCCTGCGTGGAATTCACCTTTTTACTAGCCCACCAGCCCACGGCCAGGTTCAAAGCGAGGTAAAAAATGACAAAGCCTACGAGCATTCTTTTGATTAAAATGAGCCCAAAAATACGAAAACCTTTTACCTTTATCCTATGAAAAATCTCGCCTTTTTATTCCTGTTCGCTTTAGCAGGTTGCCAAAGCTCCCATTTACAGATCGCCTTTAACGAATCTAGCCTCGCTCAGCGGGCCAGCGGCGTGATGATCAAGGACCTTTCTTCTGGTAAGGTTTTATTCGAAAAGAATGCAGATCAATATTTCATGCCAGCCTCTAATATGAAGCTGCTGACCTTTTTGCAGGCTAATCGAATTCTAGGCAGCCAAATCCCTTCCTTTAAATACCGCGAAACAAAGGATACCCTGTTTTTCTGGGGCACTGGCGATATTTCTAACCTGCATCCTACCATCAAGAATACTGCCATGCGTGATTTCTTAGCGGCTTCATCGAAAGTTTTAGTGTACGGGGCGCCTTTGAAACCACTGCCCATTTTAGGCTCAGGCTGGGCTTGGGATGATTATAATGACCATTATTCGGCAGAAATATCGGATCTGCCATTATATGCGAACTTGGTGAATTTTTCGGCTTCTGCGAAACGCTGGAAGATTTTGCCTGACGCCTTTGAGGCCGTGGCTAAAACAGGATCTACGCTGGAAGTACGTCGAAATCGCTTGAAAAATCAGTTTGAATTACCGGTTTTGACTTCAGAGAAATATGGATCCCAGGACGTACCATTCATTACCTCTCCTGATATGACGACTTTTTTGTTGACGGATACCTTACATAAATCCGTGGAGACGATGCCGCTCGCGGTACATCCGGATGCCCGTATTTTCTATGCCGGTAAAATGGATAGTTTATACCTGCCTATGTTGCACGAAAGTGATAATGCGGTGGCCGAACAGTTATTGGTGATGATCGCCGCTGAGAAAGGCTGGGAGCCTTCGCAGGTGATTGAGAATCTGAAAAAAGAGCCAGGCAATGAATTTTTAAGCGATATTCGCTGGGTAGATGGCTCCGGTTTATCTCGTTATAATTTAATTAGGCCAAAGGATTTCATCCACATACTGGAATTATTAGCGAAAGAAGTGGCTCCAGATCGTTTACATACCTTGTTGCCTGAAGCGAGTAAAACTGGGACGATGCGTAACGTACAAGACCTAAATCCAGGCGTGCGGATGTGGGCAAAGTCAGGTTCTTATGGAAATACCTATGATCTTTCAGGTTATTATCTCACCAAAGACGGAAAGACATTGGCCTTCTCCGTATTATCTAATCTGGGTAATGCGCCTGTTAGAGATATTAAGAAGTCGGTGGTGGAGTTTTTGAGGGCGATACACTAAAATAGAGTAGAGATAAGAGAGTATAGATTATAGAGTAAAGATTCAATATAAACCATCTCTACTCTATTATCTATAATCTATGCTCTATTATCTATGCTCTATTATCTCTACTCTCCATTCTTCGATAAACTAAATAGCTCACCCCCACAAACCCTACCACATACATCACACTCCCTAGATTTGTCACCAAGGTACCTATCAAGAATAGGGAGGAGATAATCACTAAAATCCACGGTAAAACGGGATATCCCCAAGCTAAATAAGGCCGATTTAGGTTAGGCTCAGAGACGCGGAGCTTTAATAGTGACGCGAATCCAGCTAAATAACTAGCTACAAAAAAGAAGGTCGCAATGTCCGAAAGGCGTTCGTTTATTTGTTTGCCGGCTAATAAGAAAATACAGGCAGAGAAAACGGTTAAATGTGTCGCGGTGGTGGGAGAACCTGCTGCATTTACTTTTTCGGCCTGTTTGAAAAACAATCCATCCCGACTCATCGAATAGATCACCCGCGGAGCGAACATCACTTGCGTGTTCAAGATTCCTAAGATACTCAACATTAAAAAGACGGTAATCCAGCGTCCCATATCTGCACCAAACAAGGCTTTCATCGTGTCAGCTGCGGCTAATTTACTGCTTGAAAGGGTGTCGATTGGAAGACTATACAAGATGCCCACATTGATCAGCAAGTAGATAAATGCGACGATGATGACGCCGATGAACATCGATTTTGGCATGGATTTAACAGGATCCTTATTTTCTTCCGTGAAATAACTTGCCGTGTGCCAGCCGTCAAATGCATAAAAGATGGACAACAAAGCTGTCATGATTCCGGTCGTTAAAGGCAATCCCGTAGGTACATGTGTCTGTTCCGCAAAAACTCCTCCACCACCGTACACAAAGCAGATGGCGATGAAAATCAATAAGGCCAAAGCCTTGATGCCACTCAGCCATTCTTGGGATTTACCGGCCATCACCACGCCTAATTGATGGAAAAACCACAATAGGGCAAGGATTCCGATGGCACAATAGACTAAATAAGGGCTTAAAATGGGGAAAACAATGATGAGGTATTCACTAAAGGTATAGGATCCAAAACCGAGTGCAGTAACTGTTCCAAGCCAGCTCGTTAGCCCCACAAGGAAACCGATGTAGCGGCCAAAAGCTCGTTCGGCATAGCCATACCAAGAGCCTGCTTTGGGAATGGATAAACTTAATTCCAACACACAGCTCACCCCTAATAAGGCATAAATAGCCACTAAAACCCATAAACTGAGGATTAATCCGGGGTCTTGTAAGGAGGCTGCAATGGGTCCAGGTTTACGTAAGATGCCTGTTCCTACGGTTCCACCTAACGTGACAGCGATCCCGAAACCGGTGCCTAAAACCTTCCAGAGTTTATTTTCCATTCAAGACGTATTGACCCACGGTAGGGAAGTGGTCGGAATATTTGATGTTGCGCAGGGTTTGGAAATTAATGGCTTTCCATTCCTCGGAGAAGAATTGATCGTCGATGCGCACTAAATAGGGGCTGCGGTTTAAGGTAAAGCCAAAGCCTGACCCAGCTTCTTCGAAGGAGTTTTTCAGACGTTCCCGAATCGTTCCATAGGCCCAGCCAGAAGGAGTTTCGTTTAAATCTCCTACGACTAAGATGGGATAGGGGCTTTTTTGGATGAGACGATTGATCTGGCTCATCTCCTTTTTATGTTCAATAAATCCTTTGCGGAGTGAAGAAATGATGCCTCGGCCTTCTCTTTTGGCATCTTTATATTCTTGAAAGTACAGCTTGGAGGTCATTTTGTTCACTCGAATGCCCATGGACCAAAGTTGAAGATTGATTACTCTAATCGTATCTTGATCCTTTACGATATCAGTTAATAAATAGCCATTCGCTGAGTTATCAAATTGCTCTCCTTCCTCGTGTATGATAGGGTATTTTGAGAAAACGACTAAGCCCATTTTTTCGTGCGAATCAAATAATTGCTTTTTCAGTGGAATGAAGGCGTAATGCGGATATTTTTCTTTTAAGAAAGAGACCGTGTGGTAGGCCTTTCGATCGGAATGTGAATAAAATTCTTGGAAACATTTAATGTCTGCGTCGTAATCACGCATAAATTTCTTCAGGTCTTCTAATGGCTCTTTTTTGGCCTCATAGTCATTCGAATACATCCCAAAAACATTATAGCTCATCACCGTCAGCGGTTTAGCTAAACTCGCTACAGGCTGATTAAAACTGATATGTCTTCCGATAAATCCGTATCCTAGCGCTAGTACAATTAGGGGTAAAAGCGCTCGCTTCGCTCGCTGAAATGTCCAGTAAATCAATGAAAAAAGACAAAGCAATTGGGCATAGGGCATCGTCATCATGATAAACCCTGCAAACCAATGTTCTACGATGAGCGAATAACTCAAAAGGTAAGTCAAAAGCGTGTATAGGCACAATGGCAACGTTCCCAACCAGATCAGGGAAGAGATGATTTTTTTCTTTAGGGGTGCCTTCGTATTGCGCTTAGCCATACCCAAAGATACACATTGTGAACCATTTTATAAATTTTCGAAAGAGGTTTGGGTTATTTCAAATTATTTTCTAATTTTGCAATCCCTTTAGGAAAGAACAATTTTAAATAATAGATACGATGGCAAAGGTTTGTCAAATTACAGGACGCAAAACTCAAGTAGGAAATAACGTTTCTCACGCTAATAACAAGACTAAGCGTAAGTTCTACCCGAACTTACAGACTAAGAAATTTTTCTTAGAGTCAGAAGGTGTTTGGGTTCGTATGAAAGTTTCTGCGAAAGCAATTCGCACGATCAACAAAAACGGATTTGAAAAAACTTTAATCGCTGCAGCTCGTAAGGGTACGTTAAGCGTTTAGTTTTCAAAATATTTATCGAAATTAGCCTTCTTGATTTTTCAAGAAGGCTTTTTTTATTTGTACCTACATGTTAAGCGATTTAGAATTTGAGCGTTACCGTAAACAGCTGAATCTTCCCGAATGGCGGAAGGCGCAACAGATGCGCTTGAAAGAATCGAAGATTCTTGTCGTGGGAGCGGGAGGTTTGGGCTGTGGAGCTTTGCCTTTTCTAGCTGCGGCTGGTGTGGGATCAATCACGATTCTAGATGCGGATGTGATCGAATTATCGAACTTAGCACGTCAGGTGTTGTATAAAACGGAAGACGTAGGTGCCTCAAAAGCCTTGAAATCAGCAGAGGCTTTGCAAGCCTTGAATCCAACCATCGTCATTCAGGGTATTGCAGAGAATTTAACGGCAGATAACGCCTCGAGCTATATAGCGCATCACGATCTGATCATCGATTGTACGGATAATTTCAAAACAAGGTATTTGATTAATGATACCTGCGTCGCTTTAGAAAAGCCTTTCGTCTATGGGGCCATTCATGCCTGGGAGGGACAGTTTGCCGTATTTCATCCTGCAGGGCCTACTTATCGATCGCTTTTTCCAGTTGAACCTAGCTCACAGGAAATTCCCGCCTGCGATGAAGTAGGGGTTTTAGGGGTGTTGCCAGGAATCATTGGATTGTTTCAGGCCAAAGAAGCCATCTTCTACCTTGCTGGCTTCGAATCGCCAGCACAGCAAGGATTGATGACCTTTGATATACGCGATATGCGTCTCAGTTCGTTTAGGCTATAATATCGCCGTACAAGTCGAATTCTTCGGCTTTATTAATCTTCACCGTTACGAAGTCACCTAAACGTGCGTATTGCTCCGCTGGGATCAAGACCTCATTATCCACCTCGGGAGAATCGAATTCCGTACGTCCCACGAAGTAACCGCTTTCTTTGCGGTCGACCATCACTTTCAAGGTTTGGCCTACTTTCGCTTGATTTAACTCTTCTGAAATACCTTGTTGAACCGCCATGATTTCGTCTGAACGGAATTGCTTCACATCTTCAGGCACATCGTCGTTCACTAGGTAGGCGTGTGTATTTTCCTCGTGGCTATAATTAAAGATCCCTAAACGGTCGAAACGCATCCGCTCCACGAAGGAATAGGTCTCCTCGAAGTCCTCTTCCGTCTCACCTGGATAACCCGAAATCAATGTCGTTCTCAAGGCGATACCCGGCACTTTCTCGCGAATCGTATGGATCAATTCCTCCGTTTTCTCACGCGTAATTCCGCGACGCATGTGCTTTAACATCGCGTCAGAACCACTTTGGAGTGGCATATCTAGGTATTTGCAGATATTGTTGCGTTCTGCCATCGTGTCCAAAATTTCCAAAGGAAAACCTGCCGGATAAGCATATTGCAAACGGATCCATTCGATGCCGTTGACATCGGATAGACGCTCTAATAATTCTTTCAATTTGCGCCCTGATTTGCCTTCTCCTTTTAAGTCTAAACCGTAAAAAGTGAGGTCTTGGGCGATTAGAATCAGTTCTTTCGTGCCTTTTTTGGCTAAAGAATTAGCTTCCTTCACTAACTCCTCCATCGGAGTAGAAACGTGTTTCCCCCGCATCAAGGGAATCGCACAAAAGCTACAAGGGCGATCGCAACCCTCAGCAATCTTCAAATAGGCATAGTGTGCTGGCGTTGTCAATAGACGCTCGCCTACTAACTCGTGTTTATAGTCTGCCTTTAAGGCCTTTAATAAGCGGGGTAATTCATTCGTCCCAAAGAACGAGTCTACCATCGGGATTTCTCTTTCTAAATCATCTTTGTAGCGGTGCGATAAACAACCGGTTACGTATAACTTATCGATTTTACCTGCTTCTTTTGCGTCTGCGTAGCGTAAAATGGTGTCGATGGATTCTTGTTTGGCATTATCAATGAAGCCACAGGTATTAATCACGACGATGTTTGCCTTGTCCTTTTTCGCCTCGTGGGTCACCTCTAATCCATTCCCTTTTAATTGGGTGTAGAGTACTTCTGAATCGACTAGATTCTTGGAACAACCGAGGGTAATGATGTTGATGGAGGGCTTTGGGGCTACTTTGGTCTTCATGGATTTTTATATCAGCCTGCAATTTACAAAGATTTGACGCTAAAATTGCCCGCAACAGATACAATTGTTGTAGACTTTTAGTAGTATTGTAAAAATCATAAACCTAATTTAAATGAACAAAATCGTTTTAACCTGCGCGGCGGTCTGCTTCGCATTTGTGTCTTTTGGTCAAGGATTGAACCAGTTAACAAAGGCAGAAAAGAAAAATGGAACTCAATTATTATTTGATGGAAAAACCTTCACGGGCTGGCACAGCTACGGAAAAGGAGATAAAGTAGGATCTTCTTGGACGATCGAAGATGGCGTGATCGGTTTCGACGCAGCGAAAAAAGACGGTGGCGATTTAGTGACTAATGAATCCTTTGATAATTACGATTTCTCGGTAGATTGGAAGATCTCTGTGAATGGAAACTCGGGTATTATCTTCAACGTGACAGATGATCCGAAGAAATATTACGCGACGTATGTGACAGGCCCAGAATTTCAGGTGCTTGATAACGATGGCCATGCGGATGGTAAAATCACGAAACACCGCGCAGGAGATTTATATGACTTAATTAAGTCGTACAAAGAAACGGTTAAGCCCGTGGGCGAGTGGAATACAGGACGCATTGTGAACAATAAAGGTTTGTTGCAATTGTATTTAAACGGTACTTTGGTGGTAGAAACTCGTACAGACGATCAGAATTGGAAAGATTTAATCGCCGGTTCTAAGTTCAAAGGAATGCCGGATTTCGGAAAGGTAATGCAAGGCCACATCGCATTGCAAGATCACGGAAACCAAGTTTGGTTCAGAAACATTAAGATTAGAAAATTATAAAAAAAGAAAGGCCTCGATTTTGCGATCGAGGCCTTTTTTATGTTGCGCTGCGTGGATTTGCACGGATTCGCGCGGATTATTTCAGTCCTTTTGTCTTCGTCTTCACGCGCAATAAATTCATCTTCGAAGTGATAAACAAGGTTGAGCCATCCTCTCCAAAGTTCACATTCGAGTTTGGATTCCCCGTTTCAATGCGTCCTAGTAATTTACCCGCTGGGCTGATGATTAAAATTCCGCCTGGACCTGTTGTCCAAATATTGCCTTTTGAATCTAGCTTCATCCCATCATAACCACCACGAATTCCTTGCTTCGCAAGTTCTGCTGCATCAAAAAATACGCTGGGTTCGCCTAAATTTCCTTTCTTGTCTACCTGGAAGGCTAAAATATGGGATTCTTTCGGCTCTGATGAACCTACATACAAAACGCTTTCGTCTAGGTTCATCGCTAGGCCATTTGGTCGGGCCATCTTGTCGTATTGCAAACTCAATTCGCCTTTTTTCGATATGCGGTACACTCCTTGATACGCTAATTCCTTTGCCGGTTCTTCTTTCCCGCGACCTGGTAAACCGTAGGGAGGATCGGTGAAATAGTAGTCACCATTCTTGGCTTGGATGACGTCGTTCGGGCTATTGAGTTTTTTGCCTTCCCATAATCCAGAGAGGGATTTCTTTAATTCAGGTTTTTCCAAAGGCATTTCAGCAATTCTTCTGTTGCCATGCTCTGCGGAAACAAGGTTTCCTTTTTGGTTAATAATCAAGCCATTTGCTCCGGGTTCGTATGAATAATATTCCTTACCTGAATAGCCTGATGGCGTTAGATAAAGAACGGCACCTTTCTCTGCGGTCCACTGGTAAATCTTATTTTCAGGCACGTCCGAGAACAATAGGTAATTTCCTTTTTTTACCCAAACCGGACCTTCTGACCAAGTATAACCTTCCGCTACAATCTCAATAGGAGTGGAGGGGTCAATTAATGTAGTCACAGATTCATCATAGACGTGAATCTTGCCCATCGTTTTATATTGCGCATTCACTGCTGAGCTTAATCCCAGGATTGTGATGAGCGGTAGTATTAATTTTTTCATAGCGTTTTCATCGGTTTATAATTCGTAAATTTACCCAAATTCTCCACAAATGAAATCGATTGCCAGTCCTATTCTTATCCAGCAAATTACCGAAGCGATTTCGACGCATTATGAGCCCTCAGAAGCGCGTGCGATTGCCTTTCGTTGCCTGGATTTGGGATGGAATTTGAGTTCGATGGATATCATCTTGAAAAAAGAGGTGGACTTGCCGGCGGATTGGGATTTGCGTCTGGGGCGTCTATCTGCTGGAGAACCTCTTCAATACGTGATGGGGAAGACCTATTTCCGGGATCATTTATTTCAAGTGAATACGGATACCCTAATTCCGCGTCCTGAAACGGAAGAATTAGTAGATCTTGTTTTAAGACATGCACCCGAGAATGCCTCCGTATTAGATGTGGGGACGGGTTCTGGTTGTATTCCTATTTCCTTAAAATTAGAACGGCCATCGCTCACAGTGGAGGCTTGGGATATTTCTGCAGGTGCACTTGAAATGGCTCGCCAAAATGCCAATGCATTGAAGGCTGAAGTAGATTTTAAACAACAAGATATTTTCGCCTGGCCTTCTTCTGAAGGTACTTGGGAGGTGATCGTGTCGAATCCGCCCTATGTGACAGAGGAGGAGAAAAAAGAGATGGCGAATCACGTACTGGACTTTGAACCGAATTTGGCCTTATTCGTTCCGAATGACGATGCCCTGAAATATTATGAGGCATTAGCAGACTTTGCGCTGGAACGATTGCACACTGGCGGCTACTTGTGTCTAGAAATTAATCAATACTTTGGAACTCAAACCGTAGAGCTCTTGTTTAGCAAGGGTTTCCAAGACGTCAAGCTAATAAAGGACTTCAAAGGGAATGACCGGATGATTGTGGCCCAAAAATCAGGTCTTTAAAAATTAACTCGTATTTTTGTTTCAACTAAAACCAATTAAAATTTATCAAGATGAATAAGACAGTATGGATTGTTTTGGGAGTGATTGCTCTCGTGATTTTTTGGGGTGTAGGTTCACGTAATAGCATGGCTACATCGGATCAGGACGTAAAAGCGAAATGGGCGAACGTTCAAAGTGCGTACCAACGTCGTGCGGATTTAATTCCCAACTTAGTGAAGACGGTTCAAGGTGTGGCTAATTTCGAGAAATCGACATTAACGGCGGTAATTGAAGCGCGTGCTAGTGCAACACAAATGAAATTAGATTCGAAGGATTTAAGTCCAGAGAATTTGCAAAAATACCAAGCGGCTCAATCTTCTTTAGGGGGTGCTTTATCGCGTTTGATGGTGGTGGCTGAAAACTACCCACAGTTAAAGGCGACGGAAAACTTCTCTGAATTGCAAGCTCAGTTAGAGGGAACAGAAAACCGTATCAAAGAAGAACGTGATAATTTCAACACGGCTGTTCAAGGATACAATACGTTAATCGTCACTTTCCCTAACAACTTAATCGCTTCTTTCTCCGGATTTGCAGAGAAAGGATTCTTCCAAGCGGAAGCGGGCTCAGAGAAAGCACCGGAAGTGAATTTTGACGAAAAGAAATAAGGATGTTGTCAGTAGAACACCAAAACCTGATTTTGCAAGCCATCCAAGACGCTGAATTACAGACGTCTGGAGAGATTCGCGTACACGTAGAAAGCCATTGCGCCGGACACCCGATTGATCGGGCGAAGGAGGTATTCTTTCAATTAGGTATGCAGAAGACGGATTTGCAGAATGGGGTTTTGGTGTATCTGGCCCTCAAAGACCGCAAGTTTAGTATCATCGGGGACAAAGGAATCGATGCGAAAGTGCCGGCGGAGTTTTGGGAAACCATTCGCGATGAAATGCGTGCTTATTTAGCAAAGAATGAATTCGGAGCTGGATTAGCTCACGGCGTGAAGCGTACCGGAGAGGTCTTAGCAGGCTTTTTCCCTTACGAGGCGGGAGATGTAAATGAATTGTCGAACGAGATCTCCTTTGGGCTCTAACTAGTTTCTATGCGCAAGCTTTTATTTCTACTTCTTTTTAGTGTACGACTTTTTGCTCAAGAAGGCATTCCTGCGAAACCGAATGGCTACATTTTAGATGAGGCCGGCCTATTAAATCCGGAGGAGGAAAATGCGCTCGAGCAGAAAATGCGCGGTTATGCGGATTCGACTTCCACTCAGTTCGCCATTGTTCTCGTTAATTCGACGAACGGACGCGATCCTTACGATTATGCCATAGATATTGGTAAAACATGGGGTGTAGGCCAAAAAGGCAAAAACAACGGAGTTGTCATCCTTGCAGCGATGCAGGATCGCAAACTGCGCATTGTAACGGGACGCGGGATCGAAGATGTCTTGCCAGACGCCATTTGCAAACGTATTATCAATCGTATTCTAAAACCAACTTTTAAAGGAGGTGCCTATTACCAAGGTTTAGATCAGGCGACCACCGAAATGATGCAGCGCGCCAGCGGTGAGTTTAAGAACGAGGATAGCGGTGAAGAACCACAAGGTGTTCCTCCATTTATCATCATCTTCCTTATTTTAGTCATTATCTCGATCATCAAAGCCATTCGCAACCGCGGGGGTGGAGGAGGTCCTGGATCTAGAGGAGGCGGAATGTTCTTTCCACCTATCTTTTTAGGCGGTGGAGATTACGGCCGTGGAGGCTCTGGCGGTGGAGGCGGAGGATTTGATTTCGGCGGCTTTGGCGGAGGGGACTTCGGTGGAGGCGGTGCCGGAGGCGATTTTTAATTATCTTTGTAATATGAATAATCTGATCACCCAATCCCTACAAGAGTCTCAGCAAGTATTAGCTGATTTCTTAGCGAATCCTGCAAAGATTGAAGCCATTGAAAAGGCGGCTGACGTATTAGTGGAGGCCTTAAAGAATGGAAATAAGATTTTGTCTTGTGGGAACGGTGGAAGTCATTGCGATGCCATGCATTTCGCAGAGGAATTATCTGGTCGTTACCGAGAGAATCGCCCAGCTTTAGCGGCGATGGCGATTTCAGATCCATCCCACATTTCTTGTGTGAGCAATGACTTTGGGTATAATTACATCTTTTCTCGCTTCATTGAAGGCTTAGGAAATAAAGGCGATGTACTAGTAGGTATTTCTACTTCAGGAAACTCAGCCAATATTATGGAGGCAGTGAAGGCCGCTCAAACAAAAGGAATGGAAGTGATTCTCTTAACGGGTAAAGATGGCGGCCAATTAGCGGCTTATGGTTGCCATGAAATAAGAGTGGACCACTTTGGTTACGCAGATCGCATTCAAGAAATCCACATCAAAGTGATCCACATATTGATTCAGTTAATTGAATCGAAATTATTCTAGCTTAATACGAGGCATCGCCACCATCGTCGTCGCCCATTACCACATCCACCATTTTGCGGAATAAGTCGCCGATACGCGGCGCCGGTTTCGATGACTTTGTTTCCGTATATCCGGATTCTTTCGCCATTTCTTTTACTGGAGCACTCGCCATCGCAGCCTCATCTGCATCAGCCGTTTCTTGCTGATCATAATATACCTGCACTAAACCAATAACAGTGGCATACGAAGGATCTTTGATCTCCGTAGCAATGGCTGGATTAGTTGAAGTGGCATTCGGATCTCCGATGCGGGCATCTAAGCCGGTGAATTTTTGGAACAACTCATCAATGTACGGAAGTTGTGCCCCACCACCGGTTAATACTAAACCTGCTTTTAATTGCTTACTATCTGTGTGCTTCGAAATTTCAGCCACGACGATCGCTGCTAATTCCTTCAAACGCTCTTCGATGATAATCGCTAAGTTCTTCACAGAAACTGGCGTAGCCTTACGTCCTGCGATCCCTGGGATCATCACGACTTCGCTAACCGGAATATCTTTCTGGATCGCTGAACCAAAACGTACCTTCAACGTCTCCGCGTGATCACGGGATATTTCTAATCCAGATTGAATATCATCCGTTAATAAATCGCCGCCCCAATTTAATACAGTGGCGTGCTTTAAACGGTTGTTTTGGAAAATACTAATCTCGGTAGTTCCGCTACCTAAGTCTACTAAAACAACTCCTTCTTGCTTCTCTTCTTTATTCAAGACAGAGCTTGCTGTCGCTAAAGAACTGAAATAAACGTTTCCTTTCTTCAAGTGCTTCGTCTCCGCTGATTTCAAACACTGCGTTAATAAGTCGTTCTTGCTTGGATTCGCCGAAATGAAGACGAAATCCGCTTGAATTTTTTGACCGATTTGGCCGATGGGATCCAAAGTTTCCGGTAAATTACCTACTTTGAAACCGATAGGTAAGGTATGTAAAACACAAGGGTTTTTATCTGCAAACGTGCGCTTCGCTTCCTCAAACAGGCTCATCACCTCGTTGTTAGAAACGGGCTCTCTTTCGTTCTTACGTAGCTTAGATAGGCTAAAGGGTTGTACTTTAATATGCGATCCTGACAAGTTCGATGCGAAGAAATGCTCCGAATTCTTGCCGTCTAAGACGTGAGAAATTTGGTTCATTGCCTCTGAAATGGCAGCGGTCGTTTTATTGATATTAACAATTTCTCCGTTTAAAACATTGTTTGTATTAATGGATGATCCTGTCGCTAAAATCTCTAATCTGCCTCGGTCGTTTTGCTTCCCTGCAATGGCTCTTACATGAGAGCTACCAATATCTAAACCGATAATTAAGTCGTTACGCATTATATTTTTTTTGTAGAACGGATATTAAATTAAAAATTTTGGTCCTTATTCGCAAATAACCTGATTCTTATATTTCAGTTGCACCCAGCTGTACTTGTTCCAGCCTTTATTGGGGATAACTTTTTGGTAGAATATGAACAATTTCTTGAATTTGTTTTCAATATTCATCGGTAGGCCAAAGTCAATCCGAGTAGTTCCTAGCGTCGGAATTAACACGATTCCTCCGTCTTTAGCGACGATGATTTGAGAGATTTGTGCCTTCCAGAATTCATTATTTTCAATGAATTGAAAGAAAGGGATCAAGGTCTTTCCTCTTCTATCTTGCAGGTCTCTTTTACCGTCAAAATATGGTCCGCCCGTGACAATAATCCGCGGAGTAAACAAAGGACTAGTTCCGATGAATTTACCATCTTCCGAAATATACTGATCCGGAAAAGGCGAGGTGCCTATCGTGGAACGAACGATACGAGCAATCGGTTTGTATTCTTTTACAGATACGGAAATGACGCCACTGAAATCATGGTGCGCCTCGCAGGATTTTACTAAAGGAATACGCTTTACGCGTTCTTCGATTTGACGTAATGAGATTTGAGTGATGGGTTTGTCTAAGAAGTAATCCGTGCCCTGCTCTGAGACCATCACCTTGATGTCTTTCTTGCTTAATAAGGCCTTTTCATTCTCTGAATCAAGACTCACTTCCACTCCTTTGCAAACAACTTCGTTAAAGCTAATCTCCGCAAAAACGACAGCAGCTAGGATGAGCGTGAATAAAATCACCATCCCTATTACTTGCTTGATTAACGTTGCGTTTGCCTTCATTTTGAAAAATTATACTAAGATAAGCTCAATTTTAAATCATTCAAAAGAAGATCGATATCTCCTGCCCCCATCGTCACTAAAAGTTTTGGTTTTTTCGTGTCGATCACTTGCAATAGGTCCGCTTTCGAGATAACCTGTTTGTCTTTTAATTCGATCTTACTTAACAACCAATCTGATGTGACGCCTGCCATAGGCAATTCGCGTGCTGGATAAATGTCTAATAAATAGAGTTCGTCGGCGATGGCAAGGCTTTTGGCAAAATCATCAATAAAGTCCCTCGTTCTGGAGAATAAATGCGGTTGGAATACAGCCGTTATTTTTTCGCCTGGATATAACGCTTTCACCGAGTTTAGGCAAGCCGCAATTTCAGTGGGGTGGTGTGCATAATCATCGATCATCACATGCTCATCTGATTCTACGTGGTACTCGAAACGGCGTTTAACTCCTAGGAAAGAAGCAATGCCTATTTTGATCTCTTCACCGGTCACACCTACCTGCATCGCTAAAGCAGCGGCAGCTAAGGCATTTTCGATGTTATGAAAACCGGGAATTCGCATAGGAATATCGGACACTTTACCACCTGGGTAGCTCATATCAAAAATCATTCGGTGATCTTCGATACGGATATTATGTGCCTTAAAATCTCCTGAATCAATTCCAAAAGTCGATCCACCTAAGGCAGATTGTAGACTCAATCCCTTTTTTTGGATGAAGAAACCGCCGGCTTTGATTTGGTTCACAAACAATTGGAAACTCTCTAAAACCGAATCCCCATCGCCATAGATATCTAAGTGATCCGCATCTGTGGAGGTCACCACTGCCGCTTGTGGGTGCAAGGTTAAGAAAGAACGATCGTATTCATCCGCTTCTACCACGCAAACGATGTTTTCTTTCGAATGGTTTGGGATGAAATTAGTCCCATAATTCACGGTAATGCCCCCTAAAAAGGCGGTTACATTTTTCTTAGCGCTAAGTAGCAAATGAGTTAAAAGCGATGAAGTCGTCGTTTTTCCGTGGGTTCCAGCTACGGCAAGGGTAGGGATTTGCTGGGTAATCCAGCCCAAAATTTCTGAACGTTTATAAAGACGAATTCCCTTAGAAAGCAAATAGTTCATTTCTATGTGATCCTTCGGGATGGCTGGCGTATAAATAAATAAGCTGTGTTCTAAGTCTGAAAGGCAAGTCGCTGGAATCAGGTCGATGGAGTCCTCGTAGTGAATCACCATTCCCTCTTCCGCTAATTTCTTTGTTAACGGACTCTCCGTTTTATCGTAACCCGCCACTGGAAAGCCATTGTGCAAGAACCAACGCGCAATGGCCGACATGCCGATGCCTCCTATTCCTAAAAAATAGACTTGTTTCAAATCGCTCAGGCTTAATTCTTTTTTCATCGGCTTAAAATGGATTGGGCTATTTCATGCGCTGCGTTTGGCTTAGCTAAACGAAGGCTATTTTTTTCAAGGGTACTTAAATCAGTTTGAAGCGCTGCTAAAGCTTCTGTGATTAATTTTTCTTTTACATCGGAGTCACGAACAAGAATGGCTGCGTTTTGGGAAACCAAGCTTTTCGCATTCTCTGTTTGGTGATCTTCTGCGGCACTCGGAAGCGGCACTAAGATGCTTGCTTTACCGATGAGACAAATTTCGGAAACGGATGAGGCACCGGCTCTAGAAATCACTAAATCGGCCATGGCATACGCTAAATCCATTTCATAAATGAAAGCAGAAACGAAGGTGCTCGCATTTCCAGCTGCCGCTTGCTTAGCCGTAGCCTCAAAAGCGATACCAGTCTGCCAAATAACTTGTACCCCAGCGTTAGTTAATCGATCTAATCCGCCCAAGATTCCTTGGTTAATGCTGCGTGCTCCTTGACTTCCACCAATGATCAAAATCGTTTTTAGAGCGGGGTCTAAATGGAAATGCGCTGCGGCCTTTGATTTCTTACCCGCCGCATCGATTAAGTCTTTACGGACTGGATTTCCACTCAGGGTGATTTTCTCCGCTGGGAAGAACTTTTCCATTCCAGGATACGCCACAAAAATATGCTCCGCTTTAGCGGCTAAGGCCTTATTTGTAATGCCCGCAAAGGAATTTTGTTCTTGAATATAATAGGGGATGCCTAGGAATCGCGCCGCTAATAAAAGCGGTCCAGACGCATAACCTCCTACACCCACCGCCACATCGGGCTTAAAATTTTTGATGATTTGGACAGATTGCCAAAGACTCTTGATCAATTTGAATGGAAAAAACACATTCTTCCAAACCTGCGTTCTTTGAATACCCACTATGGGAAGTCCAATAATTTCAAAGCCCGCTTTAGGGACTTTTTCCATTTCCATTTTGCCTTCAGCCCCTACAAATAAAAATGCTAAGGAAGGGTCGATTTCCTTCATCGCATTTGCGATTGAAATGGCTGGGTAAATGTGTCCACCGGTTCCTCCTCCAGAAATAATAACGCGTTTAATCGACATTAGGCTACGGTAGGTTGAACAGGTTGATCAGGGAATTTGTCTCTGCTGACTGCTAGAATTAATCCAATACTAATGGCAGTAAAAATCAAGGAAGTACCACCGGCAGATATCATAGGCATGGGTTGTCCGGTTACGGGACCCGCATCCACGGCTACTAGCATATTAATGAATGCCTGGAAGACGATGGAGAAGGTTAAACCTGCTGATAATAATCCACCAAAAGGTTTCGTACTGTATTGTATCGCTTTTGCCCCGCGGTACATGAAAATGAGAAATAGAACCGGTATAGCTAGTCCACCCACTAGGCCGTATTCCTCAATAATAATGGCATATACGAAATCGGATTCTGCTTGAGAAAGGATATACCGCTGTTGACTTTTTCCTGGCCCTTTCGGGTGAATGGCTCCAGTTGCGATGGCGTAGAGGCTTCGTGTAATCTGATAATCCTCATTTTTCGCCTTGTTTATTTTCGTTTCGTTTTTGCCAATACGTTGAACATAATTTTCGATACGTGTTTTAACCGTTTGGGCTCTTTGACCAATCCCTAACGAAACCACGGTAACAGCTAAGACGGCAACGGCCGTTATAATCATAAAAATCTGTTTCGCTGGAACTCGACCAAAAAACATCAGGATAATACTCGTTAAGAAGATCAAGACACTCGTGGAAAAGTTCGATAACATAATCAAGAAACAGGATACCCCGATTTTGAACAACATGCGAATAAACATCACCGTATTATAAGACTCTGGGTCAGCCTGTTTGGAAGAGAAATCCTTCGCAAGGCTCGTAATAAGGCATAATTTCACCATATCCGAAGGCATGAAAGAGATAGGGCCTAGTTGAACCCAGCGATTCGCACCCCCTTTAGTTGCCCCAAAAACATAGGCCACCATCACTAATCCCCAGGATAAAAACAGGGCCAAATCACTAAATTTAGCCACGCGGCTGTAATTGGATTTGGAAAAATAGGACATCAAATAAAACGAGATGCCTAAAATAACTAAGGTTTTGATAAAGCTTGAAAGCGGCTCAAAAGGGCCATCCATTGTCAGCTTTGCTTTCGCAGAGAACTGAATCAGTAATCCGAACGCGTTTAAAATAAACACGATCAACCAAATCTTATAATCCCCTTTCAGGTGTTCTTGAAAGAAGGCTCTGATTTTACTATCCATGAATCAAGCGTTTAACAGTGTTTTTAAATTGATCTCCTCGATCTTCGTAATTCTTAAATAAATCGAAACTAGCACAAGCAGGTGAGAGTAAAATTACATCACCAGAGGCAGCCCATTCCATCCCTTTTTTGACAGCATTTTCTAAAGAGTCTGTCGCAAAAAGTTGCGGTACGATAGTTCCGAAATGCTGCTCTAGTTTCGAGTTATCCGTTCCTAAGCAAATCAATCCCTTTACTTTTCCCTTCACTAAAGGATCTAATACTTCGTATTCATTCCCTTTATCCACTCCGCCCAAGATTAAAATCAACGGTTGCTTGTAACTGTTTAAGGCATAATAGACGGCATCGACATTCGTGGCCTTCGAGTCATTGATAAATTCCACTCCATTCCAAACACCACAAGGTTCTAAACGATGTGGGGCATTTTCAAAGAAGGGTAAGGACTTTAGCATTTGCTCGAATGATACACCTGCCTCGTGTGCCGCTAACATAGCCACCGCCATATTGATGGCATTATGAGGGCCCTTTAGCGGCGCATCAGCTAAAGCTAGTATTGCTCCATCAAATTGTATGGAATCAGCTGTAATATGCGCGTCAGCTTTTGTGTTGAAACTAACCGTTTTTAATTGGGCGCTGGCGGCGATTTTAGTTAGGTTCGCTTTTAGTACCTCGTCATCTGCCCAAAAGACACAGCTCGTAGAGGCATCCGCATTTTGGAAAATGCGAAACTTCGATGCGATGTAATTCTCAAATTTATATTCGTAGCGATCTAAGTGATCTGGAGTGATGTTCAATAATACGGCCACATCAGGTTTAAACTGAAAGCAACGGTCTAATTGAAAGCTGGAAATCTCCAGGACATATATATCGTGTTGATCTTCCATGACCTGCTTAGCAAAGCTTTGGCCTATATTTCCCGCTAAACCCACTTTAAGGCCAGCAGATTTCAAGAAATGATACGTCAGTAGGGTAGTAGTCGTTTTTCCATTTGATCCCGTGATGGCTACGATTTTCGCTTTCGTATAACGAGCCGCAAATTCGATTTCCGATACGAGGGAAATTCCTTTCGCCTTGATGGCTTTTACGATGTCTGTTTTTTCTGGGATTCCTGGACTGATGATGATCTCAGTAGAGCCCAATATGCGCTCTACATTGTGGCCACCCGTTTCAAATTCAATCTCGTTTTCTCGTAAGGTTTGTTGGTAGTTTTCTTTTAGTATACCGGCGTCAGATAAAAACACGGCAAAACCTTTTGATTTAGCCAATAGAGCGGCTCCTACACCACTTTCTCCCCCACCTAAGATGCTGATTACTGCCATTCGTACGTTGAAATTATCGGAAATTGAATTCAACTACAAGTTAGAAAATGTCCCGCATTCTATCAACTGAAAATGAGCATCTGGTTGGAATTTTACTGACAAAAAAAAGACCCACCGTTTCGGGTGGGTCTTTCCTATGCATTCGAGTGGAATTAAACCAAAGCAATACGTTTGAACGAAGAAATCGTTAAACCTTTTTGCGTTTGCTCTAATAGTTGACGAATCGTGATCGATGAGTCTTTTACGAATTGTTGGTTCAATAGAGTAGATTCTTTGTAGAACTTCTCTAATTTACCTACCGCAATTTTCTCTAACATCGCTTCAGGCTTACCTTCTTGACGTGCTTGATCTTTTCCGATTTCGATTTCTCTTTCAATCGTTTCTGCATCTACGCCATCCTTGTCTAAAGCGACAGGTTTCATAGCCGTGATTTGCATCGCGATATCTTTTCCTACTTCTGATACATCTACTCCTTGAACGTTTTCGAATGCTACTAAAACACCGATTTTGTTGTTCGAGTGAATGTAAGAAACCACTTTCTCAGCCGATACGTTTTCGTAAGCTGCTAACGTGATTTTCTCTCCAATTTTACCAGTTAAGTCGATGATGTGACCTTCTACTGAACGTCCATCTGCTAACGGCTCCGCTAATAAATCATGCGCTGAAGGAGCGTGAGACGCTGCTGCTTTGTCAATGATTGATTTCGCTAAGTTATTGAAATCTGCTACTTTAGAAACTGGTTCAGTTTCACAAGCTAAAGCGATCAATTTACCGTTCGAGTGATCTGCATTAAGTGCTACTAATACAACACCTTCATTTGTTTCATTGTCCGCACGTTTCGCTGCTACTTTTTGACCTGCTTTACGAAGGATATCAACTGCTGCTTCGAAGTCACCATTGGCTTCAGTCAAAGCTTTCTTGCAATCCATCATTCCGGCACCTGTCATTTGACGTAACTTGTTAACGTCTGCTGCTGTAATTGACATATGTATGAATATTTATTCTTGTTCTGCTTCTTTTTCGTATTTAGCCGCTACCTTAGCTGCCTCTTGTGAATCGTCGTCTGCTGCTTTTTTAGCTTCTACTTCTTCCGCCTCACGAGCGTCATCCTTATCTTGCTTTCTTTCAGCTAAACCTTCTTCGATTGCTTTAGAAATAGCTGTGATGATGATAGAGATAGACTTGTATGCATCATCATTCGCTGGGATTGGATAGTCAACTAAATCTGGGTTAGAGTTTGTATCACACATAGCGAAAACTGGGATACCTAATTTCTTAGCCTCAGAAACCGCGATGTGCTCACGCTTAACGTCTACTACGAACAAAGCCGCTGGAAGACGAGTTAAGTCAGTGATACCACCTAACACACGCTTTAATTTTTCTTCTTCACGAGTTAACATTAAACGCTCACGCTTAGCGATTGTCTTCACGATAACTTCGTCTTTTAACATTTTATCAATGCTAGACATCTTCTTGATGGACTTACGTACAGTCGCGAAGTTAGTCAACATACCACCTAACCAACGGTCAGTTACGTATGGCATTTTTAATTTATCAGCTTCTGTAGTCACAATTTCTTGTGCTTGTTTCTTTGTTGCAACGAACATTACCTTACGGCCTGAACGTACAATAGAACGAAGAGCTGCTGAAGCTTCTTCTAAAGAAGAGATAGTTTTATTTAGATCAATGATGTGGATACCATTTTTCTCCATAAAGATGTATGGAGCCATTTTAGGATCCCACTTACGAGTCAAGTGACCGAAGTGAACGCCTGCGTCAAGCAAGTCGTTGTAGCTTAATTGTGCCATTTTGGTTGTTTAAAAATGTGAATAATAAAAAGGTGGAAAAGGCATCGGCAACAGACAAGCCTTTTCCACGAACAAATCTTAACGCTTCGAGAACTGGAATCTCTTACGAGCTTTCGCACGTCCTGGTTTCTTACGCTCCACCATACGTGGGTCACGAGTTAAGAAGCCTTCTTTTTTCAAAGGAGAACGTAATTCTGCATCTTGCGTTTGAAGTGCACGTGAAATCGCCATACGAAGCGCTTCAGCTTGCCCTTTGATACCACCGCCATCTACGTTAGCTGTTACATCAAATGAACCTACTGTGTTCGTTAAAGCGAAAGGTTGATTAACAACAATCTGAAGAATTTCAGATGGGAAGTAATCAGCTAATACACGGCCGTTGATTTTAATCTGGCCTTTACCTGGTGTCATCGAAATACGAGCTACTGCCGTCTTTCTTCTACCGATTTTACTTGTTATTTCTGCCATTTTCTTAGTGTCCGTTAAAACTTAATTTCTTTTGGTTGTTGAGCTGCGTGAGGATGTTCTGATCCTGCATAAACGAATAAGTTGTTGAATAATTCACGACCTAAACGATTTTTAGGTAACATACCTTTCACCGCTGATTCTACAACACCTCTTGGGTTTTTTGCTAAAACCTCACGTGGAGTTGCGAAACGTTGACCACCTGGGTAACCCGTGTGACGGATATACACCTTGTCTGTCATTTTCTTACCAGTTAAGCGAATTTTGTCCGCGTTGATAACGATAACTTGATCGCCACAATCAACGTGTGGAGTGTAAGAAGGCTTGTGCTTTCCACGAATGATTTTCGCAATTTCAGAACAAACACGTCCCAAAACTTGATTTTCAGCATCTACAACAAACCAAGCTTTCTGTACAGTAGCTTTGTTTGCGGAGATGGTTTTGTAACTTAAAGTATCCACTTGTTTATAATTTAACTGTTTGAATCGTTTCCACCTAGACCACGGAATTTGTCTAAAGGAATTGATTATGACCTATTTTATCTTTCAAACGGGCATTCAATCGAAAAATGGGAGTGCAAATTTATAAAATCTTGATTTGATATGCAAGTGTCTAAAAGAAAATGTTTTAGAACAAAAAAAGGAGGCCATCGAGCCTCCTTTTTCAAAACCTTTTTAGGTCAAATTATAAATCACTCAAATCGAAACTTTCCATGAAAGCTGTCGTGAATTGACCTGACTTAAACGTCGGATCATCCATCAATTTGATGTGGAAAGGAATCGTGGTTTTGATACCCTCGATGACGAATTCTTGCAAGGCACGCTTCATGCGAAGTAAAACTTCTTCACGGCTTTGGCCTGAAACGATCACTTTCGCAATCATTGAATCGTAATTCGGTGGAATCGTGTAGCCAGAATACACGTGAGAGTCAATACGAACCCCGTGACCACCAGGAAGGTGAAGATTCGTAATCTTACCAGGAGATGGACGGAAACCGTTCGCAGGATCTTCCGCGTTAATACGGCATTCTAAAGCATATAATTTAGGGAAGTAGTTTTGGCCCGAAATTGGAATGCCCGCTGCTACCTTAATTTGTTCCTTAATTAAATCGAAATCAGTTACCTCTTCTGTGATCGGGTGCTCTACCTGGATACGGGTATTCATCTCCATGAAGTAGAAATCCCCGTTTTTATCCACTAAGAACTCGATCGTACCTGCGCCTTCGTACCCGATGGCGGTAGCACCTGCGATCGCTGCTTCACCCATTTTCTTGCGCAATTCTTCCGAAAGGGCAGGAGATGGCGTTTCTTCGCATAATTTTTGGTGACGACGTTGAATCGAGCAATCGCGTTCTGATAAGTGACAAGCTTTGCCAAATTTATCTCCTACGATCTGAATCTCAATGTGTCGAGGCTCTTCCACGAATTTCTCCATGTACATCGCATCATTCCCAAAAGCCGCTGCTGATTCCATCTTCGCATCTTCCCATAATTTGTCAAATTCTGACTCCTCACGGATGATACGCATTCCGCGGCCACCACCACCAGCTGTAGCCTTGATGATTACCGGGTATTTGATGGCTTTCGCTAATTCTTTTGCTTCTTCTACGGTGTCGATTAAGCCGTCAGAACCCGGAATAACCGGAACACCTGCACGCTTCATCGTTTCTTTCGCTGTCGCTTTGTCTCCCATCGAATTAATCATGTCTGCCGAAGCACCGATGAATTTAATCCCATGTTCAGAACAAATACGCGAGAATTCTGCATTCTCAGATAGGAAACCGTAACCCGGGTGAATTGCATCTGCTCCAGTCACTTCTGCAGCCGAAATAATCGCCGGAATACTCAAATAAGATTGTCTGCTGGGCGGAGGTCCGATACAAACGGCCTCATCCGCAAAGCGAACGTGTAAACTGTCGCGATCGGCGGTAGAGAAAACGGCCACCGTTTTGATGCCCATCTCCTTACAAGTCCGAATAATACGCAAGGCAATTTCCCCGCGATTCGCTATTAATATCTTTTTAAACATAGATTACGCTTTTTCAACCAAGAATAAAGGTTGATCAAATTCTACAGGACTTGCATTATCAACTAAGATTTTAACGATCTTTCCAGAAATCTCTGAATCGATTTCGTTAAACAATTTCATCGCTTCGATCACACAAACCGTTTTTCCTGGAGCGATTTCCGTTCCTACTTCTACGAAGTTATCTTTATCTGGACCTGGAGCACGGTAGAATGTACCGATCATAGGGGACTTAACTGTATATAAGTTATCTGCTACGGGGGCCGGTGCAGCTGGCGCCGCAGGTGCTGCCGCTGCCGGAGCTGCTGCTACTGGAGCCGCTGCTGGTGCTGCAGAAACCACACTTACTACCGGTGCTGCTTCTCCGTGTTTCTTAACAGAAACTTTTAAACCTTCTGTTTCGATGCTAACCTCAGCTAATGGAGATTTAGCGATATAATCGAGTAATCGTTGAATTTCTTTAGTATCCATTCTTTTTGTTAATTAAACGCTACAAAGGTAGCTAATTATTTTACACGCTCAGCGTATGAATAGGTTCTTGTATCTACTTTAATCACTTCATCTTGTTCGATGAAAATAGGCACGGTAATCGTTGCTCCTGTTTCTACCGTTGCTGGTTTCTTAGGAGAGTTAGCCGTATCGCCACGAACACCTGGTTCTGTGTAAGTTACCTTCAATTCTACGAATGGAGGCAATTCGCAAGATAAAGCAGCATCGTTTTCTGTATTGATCAAAATCTCTACCTCTTGTCCTTCTTTCATCAAATCTGCCATCACACAAAGGTTTTCACCTAATAGGATTTGCTCAAATGATTCTTGGTCCATGAAGTTGTATCCAAACTCATCTTTGTAGATGAATTGGAATTTTCTACGCTCCACACGAACTGGATAAATCGCCACACCTGAGTTGAACGTGTTATCGATTACTTTTCCTGAAGTCAAAGAACGCAATTTCGTCCGAACGAAAGCCGGGCCTTTTCCTGGTTTTACGTGAAGGAATTCAATGATCGAGTATAAGTCGTCATTGTATTTAATCACCATCCCATTTTTAATGTCTGCTGTAGTTGCCATTTCTAATTATTTAGGGTCGTATGCCCATTTAACGTAAGCTGATCCCCATGTGAAGCCTCCACCGAAGGCCGCTAAGATCAGATTATCTCCTTTTTTTAGTTTGTTTTCGTAATCCCAAAGACAAAGCGGAATCGTCGCCGCCGTCGTATTTCCATATTTCTGGATGTTCAACATCACCTTATCATCGCTCACACCCATCCGATTTGCTGTCGCATCGATGATACGTTTGTTTGCTTGATGTGGAACTAGGTATTTAATATCGTCACCAGTCAAGTGATTGCGTTCCATGATTTCTGCCGAAACATCTGCCATACGTGTCACCGCAAATTTAAATACGGATTGACCTTCTTGGCGAATGTAATGCCATTTTGATTCCACAGATTCTACCGTAGGAGGGTAAGCGCTACCGCCCCCTTTTTGCATTAAGGATTCGCATCCTTCTCCATCCGATTTCAAGATAAAGTCTTGGACTCCTAAACCTTCGAAATTAGGCTCTAACATCACCGCTGCCGCGCCATCCCCAAAAAGAATGCACGTCGTACGATCCGTATAATCCACAATCGAAGACATTTTGTCCGCACCCACTACGATGATTTTCTTGTAACGACCTGATTCGATGAAGGCGGTACCCGCACCTAAGGCGTTTAAGAAACCAGAACAAGCTGCTGCTAAGTCAAAGGAAGCCGTTTCACGGATGCCTACTGCCTTGCAAATCAAGTTAGAAGCAGAGGGGAAAAAGTAATCTGGAGTCACCGTCGCACAGATCAGCATGTCTACTTCTTCTGGCTTGGTATTCGTTTTCTTCAAGAGATCCTCCACCGCTTTAGCCCCCATAAAAGACGTTCCTAGGCCTTCGCCTTTCAAAATACGTCTTTCTTTGATGCCGGTGCGAGAAGTGATCCACTCGTCGTTTGTATCAATGATTTTTTCTAATTCTTGATTCGTCAGCACATAATCCGGTACATATCCTGCGACTCCGGTGATGGCTGCACTTATTTTTTGGCTCATATTAATTATTGGTTCTCGATGGCGGCCTTAATCTTACCGCAAACATCTGATTCTACGACGGATCTACAAAGTTTGATCATGTTTTTGATTGCCAAAGGACTAGAAGCTCCATGTGCAATAATTACATTTCCATTTATCCCGATGATCGGGCTACCGCCGTATTTTTCGTAATTCGTATTCTCGACAAAGTCATTCGTGATGCCTTGGTCCTTCATGATCTTGTAGATAGATTCCCCCATCTTCAAAATAATGTTTCCCGTAAATCCATCTGTCACAATAACGTCTGCTTTGTTCTTGAAGAAGTCTTTCCCCTCGATGTTACCGATGAAGTTGATCTTCTTGTTCTCTTTCAAAAGGGCGTGAGTCGCTAGCGAAAGGATATTTCCTTTTTGTTCTTCTTCGCCTATGTTCATCAAACCTACGCGTGGAGCTTTCTTGCCAGTTGTCGCTTCAAAGTACACAGAGCCTAACACTGCAAATTGATCTAGCATCTCCGGCTTGCAATCCGCATTCGCGCCTATATCCAGCATTAAAGCATAGGTGCCATCCTCTTGTGGAACGAAACCTGCAATTGCTGGGCGAGAAATTCCTTCGATAGTTTTGACAGAAAATAAGGAACCGACCATCATAGCGCCGGTATTTCCTGCTGAAGCAAATACGTCTGCTTTGCCTTCTTTTAAAAGATGAAACCCAACTCCTATGCTGGAATTGGGTTTTTGAGATAGTGCCTTGGTCGGATGTTCACCCATTTCAATTACTTGATCCGCTGGAATGATGGCAATTTGCTTGCCTGCATACCCGTGTTTCGCTAATAATTGCTCGATGGTGTCCTGTGGACCTACGGCTAATATAGTGTCGTCGTTTGAAAGACTAGATAACGCTAAAAGTATTCCTTCAATTACAGCTTCTGGGGCATAATCCCCGCCCATCACATCAACGGCTATTTTCATTTAATTATGTTTAATTACTAAAGCTTTTGGCAAAAATAGCATTAAATTTAGTCAAAAAATAGCATTTTAACGGGATTTTTTCAGTTTTTCTGAAAAAACAGCGTAAAGCTGCAGTCTACCAGGGAATTACTTAACCGAGAATCCTTCTACGATCATTTTTCCTTTGTAGAACAAGTTACCTTCATGTACGTGAGCACGGTGATAAAGGTGAGTTTCGCCTGTTTGTGGATCAACTCCTAAATGTCTTGGAGTTCCGAAATCATGCGCTCTTCTTGTATCACGACGAGTAGTAGAGATTTTTCTTTTAGGATGTGCCATTGTATTGTTATTTATTAATTATTGTCTGTTAATTTTTTTAATGCTGCCCATCTCGGATCCATTTCTGGCTCCTGATCGGCTTTATTTTCGTCTTCTGGGTCTGTTGTATAAATCAACTCGCCATCTACATGCTCTTCTAGAGGTTTCACAAACCTAGGGTGCAACTTCTTCATGGGCACCTGCAAGGCAATGAAATCAAATAAATCTTGCGATAAATCTAATTTAGGCGACTTTCTGTCAAACAAGAATAAATTGTCTCCCATATCTTCATTGTGATCCGAATATTTGTAAATAATCTTCTCGTCAATGTGGATGGGGAATTCAAACTCCTCATTTGATCGATCGCAAATTAATTTCAAATGGCCGTCTATGATTAGTCTTACCTGAATCATGGTAGCCGATTTATCTAACGTCGCTTTTGCGTTAAATTCGCCCTTTTGGACCCATTCCTGCTCGAAAGCAGCGAAAAATTCGTCGTTCCCGGTGAAGGAATACGGGTATACTTTATCTTCTAAAGAAAGTATCGGTATCTGGTATGCTTCTAGGACGTTCATTTTCACTCTTGGGTAAAAAAGAATGCGAAATTACGAAAATATTCGAAAACAGCAATAGTAGCGCTGAACAAATTCGTAATTTCGAGGCATGAAGCATTGGAGTCCGGCTGTAAAAGCGTTTTTAGGGATCTTTATTTTTTACGAAGTAGGAGGCTGGCTTTTTGTCAGCGCCTACCAGCGTCTCGATCAGCTTCAGCTCATCAACGGTAATAACTCCCCTCTAGCAGACATGACCTTTCAGGTGTTAACTGCTACGGCTGAAGTCGTTTTACCCGTTTTGCTTTTGATTTACTTGTTTCGTTTTCAGAAAGTCTACGCTTTGCCTTATGTGTATTCCTATGCCTTATCTACCGGTTTGATTCAGGGATTAAAGCATTTGGTGTTCACTGACGCGCTTCGCCCCTTGGCTTATTTTGCCAGCTCAGGCATTAAATGGCATATCGTTCCAGGGTTATTAATTAGTGAATACAATTCAATGCCCTCTGGCCATACAGGGGCGGCTTTTTTCATGTTTTTTTGGGTGGCGGTGCTGTTGCGTCGCTGGTTTTGGGGGCTATTCGCCGGTTTGCTAGCCGTAGGCGTTGCCTATTCCAGAGTCTATTTATTTCAACATTTTCCGGTGGATACCCTCGTAGGGGCGGCCATCGGAGTAGGCTCATCTGCCTTATTTTATTCGATTCACTATGCTAAAAGCAGTTCAAAATAAACCTTACCTTTTCTGGGCGCTCGTGGGAGCGGCGGTCTACATACCTTTTTTAGGGTCGACCCATTTGTTCGATTGGGATGAGGTAAATTTTGCGGAGTCTGCCAGGGAGATGATTGTGACGGGGGATTTTTTAAGCGTCCAAATCAACTTTCAACCTTTCTGGGAGAAGCCACCTTTGTTCCTTTGGCTGCAGGCATTGAGTTTTATGACCTTTGATTCGTTCTCAGGTCAATCGGATATTTCGATGGAATTTGCCGCGCGTTTTCCCAATGCGATCATTGGGATTGCCACCCTTTGGTCACTATATGCGATAGGGAAGAAGACCTGGGGTGCGAATTTTGGGAACCTATGGGCCTTCTCTTATCTGGTCGCGATTACACCGCATGTGTATGCGAGTTCCGGGATTATCGATCCGCTTTTCAATTTATTGATATTTTTAGGAGTCTATTTCTTTTCGGAGTTCTTTCAAGATTCGACTCGTTTCAGAAATGTCGTATTTGCTGGGATTTCGATTGGCTTGGCCTTATTGACCAAAGGTCCCGCAGCTTTGCTCCTCTGGGCTTTAACCCTTTTGTTCGTAGGAATTTTATACCGTTCACGTATCAATGGCCGTTTGTTTACAGGCGCCATCGTAGCGGGATTGATCTCTGTGTTTTTCTTTGTGGCTTGGTATGGTCTAATAGCCTATAAATTCGGATGGCAGATTATTGAAGACTTCTTTAGCTATCAGGTGCGATTAATGACGACCGGAGATGCGGGACACGGGCAGCCCTTTTACTATCATTTTATTGTTTTGTTGATTGGATGTTTCCCGGTATCGATTTGGGCGGGAGCTCGTTTGTTTCGCTGGAAGCGGGAGGAATTGGACTTTTCGAACTGGATGAAAGTCTTGTTTTGGGTGGTTTTGATTCTGTTCAGCATCGTGAAGACGAAAATTGTACACTATTCGTCCATGTGCTGGATACCGTTGACCTATTTCTCGGCGGAGGTTTTGCAAGAATGGCAGGCAGGAGGATTTCGCTTTAACTGGAAATACAATACGGCGATAGGCTTTGTGGGATTATTATTAGCCACGGTGTTGACGGCGGTTCCATTGATAGGCCAAAACGCGGGCCTCATCGCTCCCTACATACAAGACGTATTCGTGCAAGGTAATTTGCAAGCACCCGTGTATTGGGCTGGTTGGGAGTTTTTGATTGGTTTGGTATTTGCTGTAGCTGTAATTTATTACCTGTTCACAAAGAAGTTACATACCTTAATGGCAGCGTCACTGGTGACGATTATGGCCTATATGGCGATAGTGGTACCTAAAATAGAGGGGTATACTCAGGCAACGGTGATTGATTTTTATATCGCCAAATTGGGCCAAAAAGTCTATATCGAGCCTGTCGGGTTCAAGTCCTACGCGCAGCTCTTGTATTTTCAAAAGCCCGCAGGAAGTCCCGCGGGCGATGAATTATTAGCTGCGAAAAAGCTGGATAGACCGGCTTATTTCATCCTGAAAGCAGATGCAGAAGATAAGTTTAAATACCATCCGAACTTGATCTTCCTAAAAGAAGAGAACGGATTTCTTTTCTACAAGCATCGCTAATTAAACTCCTGGGAAGAAGAATGCGCCTTCGATGGCTGCATTCTCGTCAGAATCCGATCCGTGAATGGCGTTAGCCTCCAAAGATTTGGCAAATTGCTTACGAATTGTGCCTTCCGCTGCTTCAGCCGGATTCGTGGAACCGATGAAGGTACGAAAATCAGCTACCGCGTTTTCTTTCTCCAAAATCATCGGGATAATCTCACTCTTCGACATGTAGTCGCAAAGGCTTTGATAAAAAGGACGCTCGCTGTGAACAGCATAAAATTGACCCGCTTGCTCTGGGCTCATTTTTAATTTCGTGATGGCTACGATTTTGTAACCAGCTTTTTCGATTTGTTGAATGATGGGACCTGTGTGACCGTCTGCGACCGCATCCGGCTTAATCATGGTAAAAGTTCTATTTGTTGACATTGGCATAATTTTGAACAAATTTATCTCTAACTTTGCGTTTGCCCAAATTTATTTCCGGCACACCTATTTTATGACCTCCATTTCTGAGTTAACAGCCCAACTAATTCCAGGCACAAAAGCTGTGATCACTGCCCATTACAATCCGGATTCGGATGCGATTGGTTCGACGCTTGCTTTCCAGGGATATTTGGCAAAAAAAGGGATTCTCGCAACGGTGGCGGTACCCTCTGCAGTATCAGCTAACTTGAAATGGATGCCTGGAGCGGCCGATATTTTAGCCTATGACGACATACTTCACAAGGTGCAAATCGATGCGCTGGTGGAGGAAGCTGATTTTATTTTTTGCCTAGATTTTTCGGGTATTCAAAGGCTGCACAACATGGCGCCTTTAGTACGCAAGTCGCGGGCTAAGAAAGTGGTGATTGATCATCATTTGGATCCGGAAGACTTTGGTGATTATTATTACCACCGAACGATTGCGGCGTCTACCTGTGAATTAATTTATGATTTGATTCTGGAGTGGGGTGATGAAAATCTGCTAGACCCAGCGATTGGATCGTGTTTGTATTCGGGCATTATGACGGATACCGGCTCATTTCGCCATCCGAACACCACGGCTCACGTGCACACTGTTGTCGCTGCTTTGATTGAATTAGGGGTGATTACGAATGAGGTACATCGCAAGGTATTCGACTCGTCTAGTATCGATCGTTTGAAGTTTATTGGTCATGTTTTAGGCCAAAGAATGGACTACTTACCCGAGTTTCACCTCGCATTCATGTGGATTACGGCGGAAGATTTAACAAAATTTAATTCTCAAGCAGGTGACACAGAAGGCATCGTAAATTATGGTTTGCAAATTACCGGTTGTGTGTGGTCTATCTTGATGATTGAGCGCCCAGACGGCGTAAAGCTCTCTTTTAGATCTATCGAACCTTTTGCAGTGAATGAATTTGCCTCGAAATACTTTGAAGGCGGTGGTCATAAAAATGCCTCCGGCGGACGTTTTTCAGGGGGAAGTTTAGAAGATGCGAAGAAAAAACTAATGGAAGTGTTACCTTTGTATCTTTCTGAAATAAATCGAGTTAAAAATTTATAAAATCAAAATCATGCGTAAACAACTAGCAGTAATTTTAGTAGCGGCAATGGCACTAGCTTCGTGTAACAATGTCGAAGTAGTAGACGGAGTTAAAATCCAAAAGCACGAACATGATGATAGCGCCGCTAAATTAAAAGAAGGTGATATCATTACGTTTGATTTAGTGATCAAAAACGATGCCGATTCTACCATCAAAGATTCCCGTAAAGAAGGAAAGCCTTTACAAGATTTAGTTCCTCCAGCTGCACCAGCAGGAGCATTCAAAGGTTCTTTTGAGAACGGTTTACGTTTATTATCCGTAGGAGATAGCGCAACGATTTTCGTTCCTGTAGATAGTTTGTTTAAAGACGCGAATCAACCTGTTCCTCCATTCTTGAAGCGTGGTACAGATGTTCGTTTCATCGTTAAAATCAAGAAATCTCAATCTCGTGCAGAATTCGAAAAAGAGATGACGAAATTATCTGCTGAGCAAACAGGCAAAGACGCTAAATTAATCGAGGCGTATGTAGCTAACTCAGGCAAGCAATTCACTAAGACTTCAACAGGACTTTATGCCTCCATTACAAATCCAGGCGCGGGCGAAGGTCCTCAAATGGGAGAGTCATGGGTAGTTAACTACATCGGTACGTTCTTGGACGGAAAAGAATTTGACAAAGGTGCAGGTGTTGCGATGCCTCCAGTAGGTCAATTGGTTCCAGGCTTTAACGAAGCATTAATGTTATTGAAAAAAGGAGGCAAAGGTACTTTTGTGATCCCATCAGCGTTAGGCTATGGTGCGCAAGGAGCTGCTCCACGTATCCCTGCAAATGCTATTTTAGTATTTGAATTAGAAGTATTGTCTAAGAAATAATTGAATGAAAGTTTTCGGATTCCTATTTATTGCCTTTTTTACGTTTTCATGTCTTTCTGATATTGCATTGGAAGATGATGTGAAGGCGAAAGAAAATAAAACACAAATTCTAGCCTATTTTGCTAGTCAAAATCAAACGCCATCTGCCTTGTCTGATGGTGGCTACTATTTTGTGACTAAATCGAATCCATCGGGGGAATTAGCGACGAAGGGTGATTCACTCTATGTACATTATGAGTTCTCAAACCTGGCAACAGGTAAGGTGCTAGATAGTACAAATCGGGCCACTAATTCTCCTTATTTTTTAAAGTACGGTGGCGGAAATCCTGTATTTGTCAGTTTGTTTACGGCCTTGCGTGAAGGTGAGCAAGCGACTTTGGTCATCCCAGGTACAGCCCAGGCGTTTCCAGATTTGCCAGCTTACACACCCATGAAGGTGAAAATTAAGTCGTATGTGGTTCGTACACAAGATGATTTGATTCGAGAATTCATCACCCGAAATGGATATGCAGTGACGGAAACGCAGACAGATGGACTTCGTTATATTCGTTTAAAGGCCGGAACGGGAGATATCCCTGCCCAAGGTAAGGTGGTGAAAATTAAATATACGGGACGTTTCTTAAGTTCCAAAGCCTTCGATGGTAATATGGCTCGTACGGATAGTTTGAGTGTAACCATCGGTGGAACGCAAACCGTTCCTGGTTTTCAAATGGGAATTGAGAAAATGCGTTTAGGCGAGAAAGCCGTTATTGTTTTCCCTTCAGCGCTTGGTTATGGAGTGAATGGTAATTCAAGCATTCCGGGTTATACTCCTTTGAGTTTTGAAATTTACGTGGCTAAAATTGAATAAGTATGCTTAAGTATTTGGTTTTATTTTTCGCGATAGCGTTAGGTATATCAAGCTGTTCTGTTGAGAATCCTGTTGAACAGGAGGTTTCTAAGAATAATACGGATATACAAAACTATTTAAAGCAACGTAATCTAACCTATCAAAGCACAGCAGATGGAATGTATTATTCGATCGCATCTACTGCTACTACTTCGACTCCTTCCGTGGCAGATTTAGTTACATTGCACTATAAATTAACTTTATTAGATGGCACTTTCGTTGATTCTACATCGAAATCAGCTAACCAGTCTAAGTCCATCGTTTTTGGGGTTTCTCAAAGCTTATTCACCTTACCCGTATCATTAATGAAAGCAGGGGACAAAGGCACTTTTTTGTTGCCTTCCTCTTTGGCTTTTGGGGCTAATACGTTTGGAAACGTACCGGCCTATGCCGTGATTAAAGCGGAAGTAGAAGTAGTTTCTATTAAGAACCAAGCCGATCAAATTACGGCTATGCAGACCACTTATGGATTCACAACACCTGAAAAAACCACTTCAGGCTTAGTTTTTCAAAAGACGGTAGAAAATCCAACGGGAGCAGCCATCGTGACCGGCCAACTAGTGAAAGTGAATTATGTGGGTCGTTTAGGCTATGGGTACATCCAAACGGATGCTTCGAACAAGGTTATATATGATTCTAAATTCGGTTCAGGCACCTTGTCTTTTACTGCAGGTGCAGGACAGTTAATTTCTGGGTTTGAGGAAGCTGCCTTAAAATTAAAAGTGGGTGAAAAAGCCAAAGCTATTCTACCTCATACAAGTGCTTATGGCGCTACTGGTAATTCAACAATCCCAGGCTATTCTCCTTTGTATTTTGAAATCGAAGTAGTTTCAGCTCAATAATGCTCCCCATTCTTTATTTAGCCACCCAAAACAAGCACAAAGTCGAAGAACTTAGCGCCTTGCTACAGGACCACTTTGACGTTCGGGATTTAAGCACATTAGCGCTCACGGAGGAGATTCCAGAAACGGGTTCAACCTTAACAGAGAACTCTCTCCAAAAAGCCCGATACATCGCGGAAAAATTCCAAGTTTCTTGTTTAGCAGATGATTCAGGTTTAGAAGTAGAAGCCTTAGGTGGCGCTCCAGGCGTCTATTCGGCCCGTTACGCAGGTGAACCTAAGGATGATCAAGCAAATCTCCAATTATTGTTACAAAACCTTCAGGGAAAGTCAGATCGCAATGCTCGCTTTGTCACTGTTTTGACTTATTATTCAGAGGGTTCTTACCATTTTTTCGAAGGGGAGATAAAAGGCAACATCGTGGAGGTGCCCAGGGGTACGCAAGGTTTTGGGTATGATCCTATTTTTCAGCCTGAAGGAGAGCGAAGGACTTTCGCTGAAATGACTTTGGCAGAGAAGAATAAAATAGCCCATAGAGCGCGTGCTTTGGAGAAATTCAAAAACTTCTTAGACGAAACACAGAAATGTGCCGACGTATAGCGAAATATTCGCTTAGCTTGCTATTTTTGTAACGTTTGCATCATAAAACCCCCACCATGAAATTGAAATTCAGCATTTTGCTGGCTTTTTTCTTATACTTTGCGGTTTTTCCCTCTCTCGGTCAATTTGTGATTAAGGGACGTGTTACGGATGCAAAGAACGGGGACCCCATTCCATTTGCATCGGTAGGACTTGTAGGCGTAAGTCAAGGTGCTACGACGAACTTTCAAGGGGAGTTTACGTTAAATTCAAAATATTCAGCGGATAGTCTTTTTGCCTCCTTTGTAGGCTATAAAAAGCGTGTAAAGAAAATAACGCGTGGGTCTAAATTACAGGAAGTCGAATTTCAGTTAGAACCTACCGGCCGCGAAATGGCAGAGGTAATTGTGTATTCGGGCGAAAATCCGGCTTTTAAAATCTTACGTGGAGTAATTCGCAACCGGGCGAAGAACGATCGTTCGAAGCTTTCTGCCTACGAGTATGACTCCTATGCAAAGATGGAGCTTGATGTGGATAATATCTCAGAGAAGTTCAAGGAGAAAAAGGTGATGAAAGACATCGCACAGGCGATTAAGAAGTTTGAGAAGATCGCCGGAGAGGATGGGAAACTTGTTATACCTACCTATATCTCGGAGTCCGTGGGTAAGTTTTATTATTTAGAAAGCCCACAACGTAAGAAGGAAACCATCACAAAAACGAATATTAAAGGAGTAGGAGTGAAGGATGGGTCCTTGATTTCGCAGTTAGTGGGCGGTAATTTGGTGGCGAATTATAATTTCTACCAAAACTATGTCGGCTTTTTTGGAAAGGATTTTGCGAGCCCGATCGGTGATAATTGGAAAGGGAATTATAGTTATTTCCTAGGGGATACGGTCAATGTGGATGGCCATGTTTGCTATCAAATGGATTTTGATCCCAAGAATCCAATGGACTTGGTATTTAGGGGCCAAATGTGGATTGACACCACCTCCCTTGCCTTAGTACAAATCGATGCGGCTGTAGATAAAGGGGCTAATTTGAACTTTATCGATAAGATTAAAATCTCTCAGGAATTAGAACAAACCAGTTCGGGCGCTTGGCTTCCGGCTAGAACCCGATTCCTGATTGACTTAGAAGAAATCACGAAAGGTAGTGCCGGGATGTTATTGAAGATGTACATCTCAAATAAAGATTTTGTGGTAAATAAACCGCACGAATTAGGCTTCTATGATTTAACAACGGAAGTGGCAGAGGATGCGATGCAGCCTAATCCCGAGTTTTGGAAATATGCCCGACACGAACCACTAAGTACACAAGATTTGATGGCCTCAGCTTTGATAGATTCGGTTCAAAATCTGCCTGTTGTTCGAACCTATGTGGAAATTGCAGAGATTGTTTTGAGTGGATATAAGAAGTTCAATGACATTGAAGTAGGTCCTTATGTATCCAGTTTTGCAGTCAATAAAATTGAAGGGGCTAGATTTCGTTTAGGTTTTAGAACGAATGCAAACTTTGATAAACATTGGATCTTGCGTGGAAATGTCGGTTTTGGGACGAAAGATTTAGTGCCTAAGTATGCTGCAGAAGTGAATTACCTCTTCTCTAAAAAGAAATGGACCGTGGCTGGTTTACGGCATTCGTATGATATTGAACGTGTAGGTTTAACGCCTGAACTGATAGGAGATAATAAATTATTCTATTCGTTTACGCGGTGGGGCGCCTTCTCTGGAGCCTTCTTTAGACGCGAATCCGAAGCCTTTTTCTCGTCAGAAATACAAAAAGGATTAACGGTCACGACTTCTTTGAATACGCGTTCATTTGATCCTTTATTTCGTTTTCAATTCCGACTAAATCCAGAGTTAGGACGTGCGTCTGCGGTTCAGGATTATTACCAAGAAACATTCGCGACGGTAGAGTTGCGTTTTGCTAAAAACGAGACTTTCATTATGAATGGCAACGAGCGAATTACGTTAGCTACGAAACGTATTCCTGTCATCACGTTGAAATACCAACATGGATTCAAGGGATTTTTAGGCGGTGATTTTACCTACGACCGCGTTACCTTAAAGGCATACCAAACCTTCCGCTTAGGTACTATGGGTCGCTCGGATTATACGTTTACCGCCGGTTATACGCCATCGAATTTACCAGCACCATTGTTGTTTCCTCACTTAGGAAATGAGACGTTCTTCTTTGTTCGTTCAGCCTATTCCACGATGAATTACTTTGAATTCGTGAGTGATCAGTATGCTTCGATTCAGTACAATCATAATTTTGAGGGTTTATTATTTAATCGAATCCCATTGATTAAGAAGTTAAAGTGGCGTTTCATTGCTTCGGGTAATATTTTGATGGGTAGTCAGCGATCTGCAAATCGAGAAATAATGAAAGATGTGAATAGTCCGTTACGGTCTAAATTTTTAGATCAATACTCCTTTGATTCCTTAGATCCGAACAAGCCATTTGCTGAAGTCGGTTATGGTATTGACAATATTTTCAAGATTTTACGCGTGCAAGCCTTCCATCGATTGACCTATTTAGATCATGGTAATCCACAGCGATTTAGGTTGATGGCCTCTGTTAATTTCTCATTTTAGAACATTACAAAGACGAAAGTTTAAACATTTCAAGAATGTTTTTGATGTATTTGATTTCATAAACTCGTCGCCCTATATTTACAAGGTTACAACCAATCAATTATGCTTTTCATACTCGTGGGCCTATCTTTACTAAGCTACCTGTTGGGATCTATCCCGACAGCGATTTGGTATGGCGATCGTTACCATGGTATCGATATTCGCCAGCATGGAAGCGGTAACGCAGGGGCCACTAACACGTTTCGCGTATTAGGAAAAAAAGCGGGCTCCATTGTTTTATTTGTGGATGCTTTAAAGGGCTTTGCAGCAGCGAGTTTAGCGACTGTCTTGTATACGTTTGGATTAGTGGATTGGGAATCGTGCGTAAGCTTGAAGATACTATTTGGTTTCTTGGCCATTATTGGTCATTTATTACCTGTTTTCTGTGATTTCAAAGGAGGAAAAGGGGTCGCAACTACATTAGGAATGGTTATTGCCTTGCATCCGCAAGCGGCCTTCGCTAGTAGTCTGGTCTTTTTGCTCGTTTTCGCGATTTCACATTATGTTTCATTAGGTTCGATGGTAACCTCTTTAGTCTTTCCTTTATTGCTTCAATTGGGGGTGTTTGGGAAAGAATTACCCATTTTGATTTATTTCGGATTTATCATTTCCTTTTTAGTGATCTTTACGCACCGTAAAAATATCGGTCGAATCATTTCAGGAACCGAAAATCGGATGTATCTTATTCCTCGAAAAGGACGTTTATAGCCTTTCTATCTTCATTTATTATGCAATCAACACACGAATTTATTGCCGCTCACAAGGATCGGTTTTTAGCGGAGCTTTTGGACTTATTACGTATTCCTTCGATTTCGGCGGATCCAGCTTATGCAGGAGATGTACGCAAGGCGGCGGAATGGGTTGCTAACAATTTGCGCGCTGCTGGAGCAGACCACGTTCGATTAGAAGAAACACCAGGTTATCCAATTGTATATGGAGAGAAAATGGTGGATCCGTCTGCGCCTACTGTTCTAGTCTATGGTCATTATGATGTGCAGCCAGCAGATCCGTTGGACCTTTGGGATAATCCTCCTTTTGAACCGGTCATTAAAGAGGAGGTCATTTACGCACGTGGTGCTTGTGATGATAAAGGACAGGTTTTTATGCATTTAAAAGCATTTGAAGCGATGCTAGCCTCCGGTAATTTGACTTGTAATGTGAAATTCATGATCGAGGGAGAGGAAGAAGTGGGCTCCGATAATTTAGGCAATTTTGTTGCGGCGAATAAAGAGCTGCTGAAAGCAGATGTCATTTTGATCTCTGATACCGCTATTATTGCGAATGATATTCCGTCTATCGACGTGGGATTACGTGGATTGAGCTATATGGAAGTAGAAGTTCAAGGCCCTAACCGGGATTTACACTCCGGTGTGTATGGCGGTGCAGTGGCGAATCCGATTAATATTTTATGCCAAATGATTTCCTCGATGCACGATGAATTCAATCATATCACTATCCCTGGATTCTATGATGGAGTAATGGAAGTGAGTGCAGCGGATAGAGCAGCAATGGCACAGACACCTTTTGATTTAGAAGCTTACCAAAAAGATTTAGGCATCGACACCGTTTATGGGGAGAAAGGGTTCACGACAATTGAACGTGCCTCGATTCGCCCAACGCTAGATGTCAACGGAATTTGGGGAGGATATACAGGAGAGGGAGCAAAGACGGTATTGCCTTCAAAGGCGTATGCTAAAATCTCGATGCGCCTGGTGCCTAATCAATCTTCGGCTGAAATTACGCGTCTATTTACGGAACACTTTAAAGCGATTGCGCCTAAAGGAGTGAAGGTAAAAGTGACTGCTCACCACGGTGGAGAGGGTTATTTGATGCCTACTGACAGCATTGCTTTCCAAGCAGCCTCAGAGGCAATGACGACCACTTTTGGGAAAGAACCCGTGCCTACAAGAGGTGGCGGTAGTATTCCGATTGTAGCCTTGTTCGAGAAAGAATTAGGGATTAAGTCGATTTTGATGGGCTTTGGTCTAGATTCTGATGCGATTCATTCTCCTAATGAGCATTATGGTCTATTTAATTTTTACAAAGGGATAGAGACGATTCCTCATTTCTTTAAAAACTTCGCGTCATTATCGAAATAATATGTCTGAAAATTTAAGTGCTTTAGCAACAGAATCTAGCTCTACGTATGATAATCTGGAGCAACAAACGGTAGATACGATCTTGCGTCAAATTAACGCAGAGGATAAAACGGTTCCTGTGGCCGTCGAAAAAGTTATTCCAGCGATCGAAGCTTTAGTGCACGAAATCGTTAAGCGAATGAAGCAAGGTGGTCGTCTATTTTATATCGGTGCCGGAACATCAGGTCGATTAGGTGTGGTCGATGCGTCTGAATGCCCACCCACCTATGGTGTACCACACGACTGGGTTATCGGATTAATCGCAGGTGGCGATTCAGCCATTCGCAAGGCAGTAGAGAATGCGGAAGATGATGAGAAACAGGCTTGGCTGGATATGGAAGCTTATGGTATCGACGAACTAGATACGGTGGTAGGTATAGCCGCTTCGGGTAGAACGCCTTACGTAATCGGTGGTTTGCGCGTTGCAAATGCCCGTGGAATCCTAACAGGTTGTATTGTTTGCAACGCCGGGAGTGCAGTGGCTGCTGAAGCTAAATACCCTATCGAAGTGGTAGTGGGTCCTGAGTACGTCACAGGAAGCACCCGAATGAAATCTGGAACGGCCCAAAAACTCGTTTTAAACATGCTGTCGACCGCCGTTATGATCCAATTAGGTCGCGTGAGAGGGAACAAAATGGTGGATATGCAGTTAAGTAATCACAAGTTAGTCTTACGTGCCATTCGCATGGTTCGCGAGGCAACTGGGGTAAGCGATGAGGTGGCAGCAGAACTTTTAGAAAAACACGGTAGCGTACGAAATGCAGTAGATGCAATTCAAGCAAAATAAATTGGGATAATAACGCTTTAATCCCTTAATTTGTAACATAATTAATCAAATACCTCGTATGAAAAACATATCTAAACTTATTTTAACGTTCGTCTTCGGAACGATGGCTTTTGGCTTTCAAGCAAAAGCAGAAGATTTTCCTGCAGATATCAAGCCTTTAATGACTAAATATACTTGCTTCGCTTGTCATAAAGTAGACGCTCGTTTAGTGGGTCCAGCTTACAAAGATGTAGCTAAGAAGAAATATTCAGTGGATAAAATTGTTGCTTTAATCGCAAAGCCACAGCCGTCTAACTGGCCAGGTTACCCTCCAATGGCGCCTATGACTAATGTGCCTAAAGAAGATGCGGTTAAATTAGCGAAGTATATCAACTCGTTGAAATAATTGATCTAACAGCATAAAAAAAGCCCTCAGTCTGATTGAGGGCTTTTTTTTGTTTTATAAGGCTTTGAGCATCCAGATGTCACATCCATCATGACCACTATTTCCCAAAGGATGATCAAGAGGCGCGAATCCTACTTTTTCATAAATGGAAACGGCCTTTTTTAATTCAGGCATTGATTCTAAGTAGACATGCGAATAGCCGTTTGCCTTTGCCCAGCTCATCGATTGCTCCATCAGTTGTTTACCTAATCCGGTTCCTCTTGCTTCTTTAGCTACATAGAGCTTTACAAGTTCGCAGGTTCCATTTGGCAAATTTTCTGTGGGAAAGATTCCGCAACCGCCTATGACTTTTTCGTCATGCGTGGCTACGAAATAAAACGACCCGGGTGTTTGGAATAATTCGTACAAGGCATCCGTGGTCGGATCAAAATAGACCGTACCCGGCTTATTCGCCCCAAATTCCGCCAATGCTGTACGAATTACCTTCGCCAGTGCTTCATTGTCTCTGGATTCAATGGGCCGAATTTCCATGCGGGTTATTTTGCGGCTTTCTTCGCAGCTGGCTTTTTCTCTGCTTTTTCAGCTGGAGCTTTTTCAGCCTTAGGAGCTTTCTCTGCTTTCGCAGCTGCCGGGAATAATTCCGGTGTATTAGCTACCAAAATCAAATACCAACTTAAGATTTTTTTAATGTCTGACGCGAATACGCGGTCTGTATCGTAGTTAGGAACTACAGTTGCTAAGGTGCTAAATAATTCAGCGTCACTTGCTTTTTTTGCTTCGATAGGTAAAACGCCATTGAATTTAGCGTGAATTTGTAAAAACAAATCAGCTAATGGTAAAGTGCTATCTTGGTGATCATCTAAATACAACGAGATGTCTTTTAACACGGAAATGCGTGTTTGGCCACCTACGACTGATTTTTGTTTTGCAGCGTCCAAAGTCTCTACAATCACACCTGTGCGCGTAGGTTTTAACACTTTGTACAATCCACTTTTTCCCGAGATATGGGCAACTTCATTCAATAAATCCATGTTTTTTCGCTTGTTATGGGGGCAAAATTAGTACTATTTCCCTATTCTGTAAGGGGATGTTTGAATTAATTCATCGATAGACTTCAAAATATCTTCGCGACCTACGTGTTTTTCAGCCGAGGTAATAAACAAAGGAGGTAATTCATCCCACATTTCTAGAAGGAAGTTTTTATACACCTCAACACTTTCATTTACCTGTTTTTGGGATAACTTATCCGCTTTTGTAAATACAATATAAAAGGGAATTTCATCCTCTACCATCCGGCTCATAAATTCAATATCCACCGCCTGCGGCTTCAAACGAATGTCCACTAACACAAACAAACAGGTCAAATTCTCTCGGTGGATTAAATAATCAAAGATCATTTTCTCGAATTCCTTACGTTTTTCCTTGCTGACTTTGGCAAAACCATAACCGGGTAAATCCACTAAATACCACTTCTCGTCAATAATGAAGTGATTAATTAACTGCGTTTTTCCGGGAGTTTGGGATGTTTTCGCTAAGCCTTTATGAAAGGTCAACGAATTAATCAGAGACGATTTTCCCACATTCGAACGGCCAATAAAGGCAAATTCAGGAAATCTTGCTGGAGGACAATTCTTAAAGTCGGTGTTACTGGTAACGAATTTAGCGTTAATCTGAGCCATAGGGCGGGTGTTAATGAAGGACAAAGGTAAGGAAAATAGTGGGCAGTAAACAGTAATCAGTAGTCAGTATCCAGTAATCAGTAGTCGGTAAACAGTAATCTGGGTTAAATTGTGAGGGAGATAGAAAGTTTATATAGCATTTTTCCTATTTCGTCAATTTGATAATAATAGTCTTTCATTTCTACATTAGATAAATAGCCTAATCGATTTCCCAAAATCAACATTGATTTAACTTCACTCGAAGAGCCTTTAGCAAAATATAAAAATCGATTAAAATCTTTATTAGAATTTCTTTCAAAACCCTCAGCGATATTGTTTGAAATTGAAATGGACGCCCTTTTTATTTGATTTGTGAATCCGAAATCAGGATGTCTATCAAAGTTTTTATAAAGCTGAACGGCTATCTCTATTGATTTTTGCCAAACAATTAATTCTTCAAATTTTCTAACTTTCATAAATTTAGTGATTAAAGGATCCTCAATAAACCCAAATGGAGTAGAACTATAAACTAGTCAGCTGATAATTATAAATTTTTATCATCTTACCGATTACTGATAACTAGCTACTGTATACTGACTACTGGATACTGACTACTGAATACTGTCTACCCTTGCCTGTACCCGCATTTTGCCTTACCTTTGTACGCTTATGGAAAAACTACAAAACGATCTACTTCTTCGTGCCGCGCAGGGTTTACCTGTGGAGCGAATCCCGGTTTGGGTGATGCGTCAGGCGGGGAGGATTTTACCAGAATATAGAGCGGTGCGCGCGAAAGCGGGTTCATTTATTGGTCTAGCCACGCATCCAGAAATGGCGGCGGAGGTGACAATTCAGCCGGTGACGCGTTTTGGAGTGGATGCGGCGATTATCTTTTCGGATATTTTAGTGGTACCGGAGGCGATGGGTTTGCCGTATGTGATGGAGGAGCAGAAGGGTCCAGTTTTTCCGGAGGTGATCCGTTCGAAGGCGGATTTAGCGAAGATTCGGGAGGCGAATCCGGAAGAGGATTTGAAGTATGTGTTAGATGCGATTAAGATCGTGAAGAAGGAGTTGGCTGGCAAGGTGCCTTTAATTGGTTTTGCCGGTGCGCCTTTCACGATTTTCTGTTATATGGTGGAGGGGAAAGGGTCGAAGACGTTTTCTCAGGCCAAAAAGATGTTATATGCCGATCCTGAACTAGCGCATGCTTTGTTGCAAAAGATTACGGATTCTACGATTTCGTATTTGAAGGCACAGGTAGCGGCTGGGGCTAATTTAGTTCAGATTTTTGATTCGTGGGCGGGAATTTTGTCGCCTGCCCAGTATTCGGTGTTTTCAACTCCTTATTTAAAGCAGATTTGTGATGCGGTGACTGAGGTTCCGGTGACGCTTTTTGCCAAAGGGGCTTTCTTCGCTCGCGAGGAAATGGCCGCCCTTAATTGTGCGACGATTGGTTTGGACTGGAATATGGATATCGCGGAATCGCGTCGATTAGTGGGGCCTAACAAAACATTGCAAGGAAATTTAGATCCTTGTGCTTTGTATGGTGACTTCAAGACGGTGGAAGCAGAGACTAAAAAGATGATTGATCAATTTGGGACGCAGCGTTATATTGCGAACCTAGGTCATGGGGTTTATCCTGACATTGATCCAGACAAGGTACAGTGTTTTGTGGATACGATTCAGAATTATAAAGCATAAAAAAAAGCCTCGCGATGAACGAGGCTTTTTTTATGAAAATTCGAAAAACTTATTTCGCCGAATAGTTAGGCGCTTCTTTCGAAATGCTCACATCGTGTGGGTGACTTTCTTTCACACCGGCTGAAGTGATTTTGACGAATTTCGCTTGTTGCATGGCTTCGATGGAGGAAGCTCCGCAGTAGCCCATTCCGGCTTTTAATCCGCCTACCATTTGGTATAAAATCTCTGTTACTGAACCTTTGAACGGTACGCGACCTACGATTCCTTCCGGAACTAATTTCTTGATATCGTCTTCTGCGTCTTGGAAGTAACGGTCTTTCGATCCGTCTTCCATAGCCTCTAAAGAGCCCATTCCGCGGTATGATTTGAATTTACGTCCTTCCAAAATGATCATCTCACCTGGTGCTTCGTCCGTCCCT